>NZ_JAMPKN010000008.1:0-223202 GCF_039962155.1 Trichocoleus desertorum AS-A10
CGGGTCACCGAGTCATAAGGTTGTCGTGATCTGTAACTGAGAGCAACTGTCTCTCCATCATCAGCACCCGACAAACTTCTGTCGTGACCTCGTCTATACAGTGTCGTCTAATACAGAATTGCCAGAAGCGGAGTAATCGGCACTAAAAAGCGCATTTGGAAGCTGCAAAAAGGAGAAGCCCAAAGGACAACGTACAACAAGACGAAGCCTGCAAACCAGGACGCAGCTGAAGAGTAGCGACGGATAAAAACCCATCCAGGTAGAAACAAGAGAAACAAAGGGCCGAGGGTACCACCGTAATCAGCTGCATTCACCGTCATATCCCAAGGCAAGGTGAGCAGATTTAAGACAGAGTCGGGACGCCCAAATTGCTCTAAGAAATGATCTAATCCTCTTTCGGAAACTGCATCCCAGCGATCGGCAGGGGCACCAAACAGACTGAACAGTTCTGGAAAAACTGGATTTCCTGAAGCGAGCCAGCTGCGGAGATACCAAGGAAACGGTAACACTAGGCTGCCTACACTAAGAGCGATCGCGGGGATGACAGCTTGTCGAAAGTTTTTCGTCTGGAACCAAAGCTGTAGAAATAGCCCTATCGCTGCTAGTGCCAGCACAAAGAGCGCCAAGTGTTTACTAGCCAATGCCAAGCCTAGGTTCAGTGCTGCTAAGACTAACCACTGCCAATGTCGCTCTTGTACATATTGCCACAGAGCATATAACACGAGTCCTACATGCAACGCCAAGGCTAAATCAACATAAGCGCTGGTGGCCTCCCACAAAACAATTGGAACAGTTACTAAGAAAGCACTAGCGAGCCACGGAGAAACTCCAGCAACAAAACGGCGTGTGAGCTGGTAAGTCAGAAGAACGGTCAGGGGCAAAGAAACAAAATGGAGTAATTTGGCAGCGATCGGTCCGCCTAAGGCCAAACCTGCCCCAAAAATCAACTCCCAAGTCATTGGATAAAGCGAAACATACTGAGCTGGCAGGTCTACTAAATATCCTGCTTCCAGCCACATTTCTGGAAAACTGAGGTGGTAACTGAGCGCATCAAACTCCTGCTCTGGAGCTAAAGCACACACAAATGCAATGGCGATCGCGATCAGAGTAACTCCTTGCCAAATTCGATCAGCAGGGGCCACGGTCGGGCTGAGGCGGGGTTGAGCAGCTGAGCGAAGTTGCAATGAATTGTCAGACTTGAAACAGTAGCCCAGCCACAAACTACCTGCTGCCAAGACAGTTGCGACTAAAATTTGAATACTCAAACGATAGTAAATCCCTAGGAACGCGAGTCCTAGAGAGAGATAAGCCAGCGCACCTAAGCCAATTGCACTGTGGTAGAGCCAGCGATTGCGCCAGTCCTGAAACTGCCAACGCAACAGCAATCGACAAACTCCTAGTCCCAGAAATTGAGCCGCTACCACCGTCAAGCCAGCTCCTACGATTCCTATGACACTACGCCCAACGGCTTCATGAAAGTAAGGTAACCCTGGTAATAAAACCCGGCGGATCAAGAGATAAGAGAGAGCCACATAAATTGTCAGTCCACCAAATTCAAGCAAAGTGCCATAAAGCAGTTGGGATGGTTGGGTGAATTTTTCCTGTCGTAGCAGTTGACTAATTTTTCTGCCAACCCGCTGCGCTAAAAACAGTAGTAATGCTGCTCCCAAGCCGATCCCCAACAGTGGCAGTAGATCGACTAGATTGGACCAAACTAAGGCTAAATTTTCTGTGGGTGACAACCAGACTTGGCGGTAATAAATCAGAAGTAGCCCCACCGTCCAAGCTAACCATAGAGCAAGTAGGCAGTACTGCGACCCTCTTTGGATTCTCATGGCTGATTTGCTCCTCTTAGGATGCTCGGCTGGCTTAGTCTGAGAGAATAAAAGAAGAGCCAGATTTAGGTTGCCGAGTCGCGATCGCCTAGTAGCGTGTTCCTAAAGCTGGCACTTGGGCAGGGCTAAGCCGCCAGCGATGAGGAGAAGACAGAATTCCCTTTTGCTGAATGGGTGAGCGAACCGATAAAGGATAGGCATGCCAATGGTAGTCGTAGGCATAAGCCCAGTTCTGTTCATAGATGCCCACATCCACAAAGTAGTCTCCCCCCACTAAATCAAGGCGATCGAGATGTAGTGTGATTTGGTTTTTGCCGTCGAGCAGAGGTAGCGATCGCCCTAAAGTTTCGGTACTGATATCAAAACAAGCTTGGCCGTCTTCTCGGCTGATCGTCACGCTAATGATTGGAGATTCCACTGGCTGCTCAGCTTGGTAATGAATCTCGATAGCTAAGGGAGCTCCACTCTCAATTTCACCTTGAGGTAGCAAGCGTACATTGGTAATCTCAGCTTCTAAAGAACCGAAACGGTTTTCATTGACTCGTAATTCAATCCCTGAATCGGTTAGCTTAGGAGGGCGTGTAGGAGTCCGCCGCCGAGTCTCAGAGCGCATTTCAGCCACATATTGGCCTGCAACGATTCCAGGTTCGCCATAAGCGATAATTTGGCCATCGCGTAGCCAGATTGCTTGGTCACACAGTTCTTGAATTTGTTCTGCACTGTGAGAAATTAGAATAATAGCGCAGCCTTGCTCTTTCAATTGAGCAATGCGATCCAAGCATTTGGCTTGAAAGGAGATATCCCCAACCGATAGAAATTCGTCTACTAGTAAAACTTGGGGGTCAGTATGCACCGCAACTGCAAAGGCTAGCCGCATCTGCATACCAGTACTGTAGGTTCTGAGGGGACTGTCAATAAAGGGAGCTAGTTCGGCAAACTCAACAATGGCATCAAAGCGGCGTGCCACTTCCCGCCGAGTTAATCCTGCGACTACCCCACTCACAAAAACATTCTCGCGTCCCGTTAGATCCGAGTGAAAGCCAGCTCCTAGATCTAGCAAGGCTCCAATCCGACCATTGATTTTTACTTTGCCTTCATCCGGTCGGCCCACCCCTCCAATTAGCTGGAGCAAGGTAGATTTTCCGGCTCCATTTCTGCCAATAATCCCTAGCATTTGCCCTGGCAGAACGGTAAAACTAATATCCCGTAAGGCCCAGAACTTCTCAACGGGTTGCATCCGACGCAAACCAGATAGAACGGCTTCTTGAAAAGTTAAGGGGCGATCGCCATGATATCGGGAGAACTGCTTGCCTAAACCCTGGACCGAGACTGCGTAACGCATTTACAACTCCTCCACAAAGCGATCGCTCTGCCGTCTGAAAATCTGGTGTCCAATGGGAAGCAGCACCACACTCAACGCACTCAAAATTCCTAGCGCCATCCAGTCTGGTTGTACGCCCTGGATCAAAATATCTCGGTAGGATTCCACTAAAAGCACAATTGGATTGAGGTGATAAACCAAACGTAGATTTTCCGGTACACTTTTCAGGTCGTAAAACAAGGGTGTGAGATAGAACAACAGTTGCAGAATCACCCCAAGAATGTGCTGAGTATCCCGAAACGTGACATTGACCGCGGCTAAAGGATAGGTGAGGCTGACTGTGAGTACAAACTGCAACGCTAGTAGCAGCGGCATCGCCAAGATAATTGGCTTGAGTTCGATGCCATCAATACTCATAAACACTAGCAAGATGGGCAGCGCTAAAGTAAAGTGAATCAGGCCAGTCGTGACAGTGACTGCGGGCAAGATGGCTGCGGGAAAACCAGGTTGTCGAATTAGTGCCCGGTTATTAGTGATCACACCTGTAGCTTGAAAGAGAGAGCTTTGGAACCAGTTCCACACCAATAAGCCGCTGAACACAAATGAGGAATACTTAGGAACATTAACTGGCAAGACAAGCTGGAAAACAAAGGCAAAAACAGCCAGTTGTAACAAGGGGTTAATGAGCGTCCAAGCCAGACCCAAAGCCGATCGCTTGTAAAGAATTTGGATATCACGAATTACTAATTCGCGGAGGAGATCTAATCGCTGCATCAACTTCCCCTGACGGCGTGATAGGCTAGCTGTTCTCACGACACTGCCTCTGGAGCGCTAGCTGAGTCAAGCAGTACTTCAACATCTATGTTCTCGATGCGTTGGCTGCGAAGTCGATCAAAGCTGTAGGAAAATGCTCCTACTAACAGACCTAAAACTTCTAAAGCAATCAGAGAACGAGAGAGCCGATTGGGACGCAGGAAGCGCCGCAGCACTGATTGTAAGAACCATTGGTAAAGCATGACATGCCCTACAGCCAACCAGTGAACTCTACCCTTACTAGTAGAAGCGACTAAATGAGCACCAAAACCGCAGTTATCCCTGAAAATCTCTCGTCGCAATTGAGCTAGGCTCGGTTCAGCCGTATGCCAAGCGATCGCAGCAGGTTCATATACCAAAGTATGCCCTTGGGCTAAAAGACGGTGGAACATTTCCAACTCATCGCCACCACGGCTAGGAGTACCATCTCCCAAAGCTCCATCAAAACCGCCTAGCTCAGTAAAGAGAGAGCGGCGGAAAGCCATATTAGTGCTTGTACCTAGCAGATTTGTCCATAACAAATTCCGGTTGGGCACCTCTGCATTCACAATCCGTGATTCTGAAAACACCGTTTTGCAAACGGTACGACGCTGCAACCGTTGCTTCATGCCACCGTAATGCAGCTCATACAGGTATTGTGCTTGAGTTTGTAGTTCAGCAGGTGCAGCCAATCCGGTAACGGCCATAACTTTGCTATCAGCAAAAGTTCTCGCGATCGCTTGCAACCAGAACTTATCCACTGTTACATCGTCATCAATAAAAGCGACGATGCCATGACGTGCAGCTGCAATGCCACGATTGCGCGCCCATGCTAATCCAGTTTGGCTTTCACGGACATAGCGCACTGGCAACTGAGCAACGAGTTGTGCCGTGTCATCATTACTAGGAGTTCTATCGACCACAATGATTTCGTAGCTGGGATAGTCCAGTGCCAGCAAGGATTGTAGACATTGGCTTAGAGCAGAGACGCGATCGCGGGTGCAAACGATGATGCTAATTGGCTCAGCCATAGTTGCTTGTGGCTCAAGCTCTAGGAATTGTTGCTCAACTGTCGCTGCCATCAACTCCCAGCCCAACTGTTCGGTCGCAGCTTGCTGCAATTGCTCAGCTGTCACAGCAATCTGATGACGCACAGGTAAGTAGATCCAACCCAGCGGTTTTTGGTGGTAACGCACCAAAACTTGCAGTTGATGAAAATCTTCCAGATTCCAAACAGAAGAAAGCGGCTGGCTAAAGTCTAAATCAAGTACCTTAGTTGACATAAACAAGCTCCGGAGACTGAGAAGGTTGAGCTGGAAGTTCGTAAGTAACTTGAGGCGAGGAGTTAGTGACATTAACAGCCTTGTCTAGGACCAATGCTGGGATCAACGCTGGAGCCAAAGTCGTAGCTAATGTCGGACGTAGGTGAGCGGCATGTAACCTTTCTGTTCCAGGGATGGCTGGAATGCGACCGATGATTTGTTTGCCATAGCGGAGACGAACTCCAGTAGGGCGCTCTTGCTCTAATCTGCACTCAGCCTGAGCTAACCCTGCCTTGAGATCGATTTCGATATCTAAGAGGTTGGGACTGGAAACAGGGCGAGAACCTTGTAAAAAGGTAGTTAGAGCCTGTTGAGTGCTAGAAGCTTCAGCGATGCCACGCAAATACCAGTAGCCTAAGAGGCGATCGAGCAAAGTGCGCCAGTAGCTCCGTAAGCGCATCCACTCTAAAAGATCGAGCGATCGCCGTAGTCCTTTGGCCAGCAGATCGCCAAGTGCTGGCATTTTGAATATTACAATTAGGGCCATTCGGTCAACCCAGGAGCACCGAGCAATCATGGTTGACACTAATAAAGTGGGTTTTAGCTCTGGATATTTCTGGCCCAGCTGAACATCTGCCTTGCCTTCTTGATATTTGCGACGTAACGAGCGATCGAGATCAGTTAACTCGTGGTGATAGCCCATCGCTGCTTCAGCAAACGTAAATTTTGCCTTAGCTTGCAATAACCTCATGCCTAGCTCATAGTCCTCATGGCAGCGGAACTGAGGGTCAAATTTGCCAACTGCGGCAAACAAATCTGCACTCACTGAGAAGTTGCCACTGAGCAAATCGCAGTAAGCGAAGCGATATCCAGGCTGACGCATTCTCTGAAACATAGCTTCCCACCAACCCCGTAAGGTAATTCGGAAGAAGCCTGTTTGAGTTTTTAGGATAGTGGGTAGGTAACCCAATACCACTTGATTAGCTTGTTTCTGGTGAGCTTGCACATGAGCTGCGACAAAGCCTGGAGAAGCCTCAATATCATCATCTAGAAAGATGAGTAACGGAGCTAATGCCAAGGCTGCCCCTTGATTGCGGGCAACCGCAGGTCCCTGGCTCGGTTGCTCAATCACCTTAAGCGTATAAGGCGCTTGATAAGCCTTGAGCATCTCGCTGGTGTCGTCGGTACAACCATCCGCAGCAACGATCACTTCCATCTCAGACAAAGGATAGTTTTGCTGAGCTAGGGCATCAAGGGTCCGTTTGAGAACAGCACTGCGGTTGTGGGTGGGAATAATTACACTAACAGTCGGCATGGTGTTAACGGCTTAAGGAGAACTTAGGCAGATTGTTTGCGAGCAGTTAAATAAGCTTTGGGACCAGCGAGACAACCTTGGAGTTCGGCAAGGGCGAGATCTAAGGGCAAGCTATTTGGCAGTCGGAAGATAGCGCGAAATAGATTAGGGAGTTGGTCGTGGAGAAACCATGCGATCGCAGGCTGCACCATTACCCATTCTTTTTCCACTAGCAGGGTGCGAGTCCAGAAAGCGTAAACGCCCACACCATAACCGTAGAGAGCTCGGCGCAGTTCTTCCCAAGTGCGACGATGGCGATGCCAACTCAGTGCTGTAGGTTCGTAGACAATGCGGTAACCTGCCAGCAGGATGCGAGCAAACATTTCATGGTCACCGCCAGAGCACGTAGCAGTGCCTGCATCCAGATAGGGATCAAATTCACCTACTTGTTCAAGTAAGCTGCGGCGTACCGCCATGTTAGCCCCAGCACCCACTCTGCCTGTTGCCAATGGGTTCTGTTTAGCACTCTCAAACACAACTCGGTGGAAGCCTTTGCCAAAGGGACTATAAGTTTCAAACCACTCTTGAGCTTCTGTTTCTAGCTCCAGAGGCATGGTTAAACCTGTGGTGCAGATAACGAGGGGATCGTCAAAATTAACTAAAAGCGATCGCAACCAATTTGGGTCAGGAGCCGCATCATCATCGGTGAAGGCGACAATTTCATGGTGAGCTTCTCGTAAAGCTCGGTTGCGAGCGTTGTTCAGCCCTGGGCGCTCTTCGCGCACATACCGAACTGTGGGATAGTGAGTGACTAACTCCTGAGTGGCATTAGTGGCAGGGCAGTTATCGATGACTAAAATCTCTTGACCGTCATCTGGCAGTTGAATCAGAGCATCCAGACATCGCTTTAAGTCATCGGGGCGATCGCGGGTACAGATGGCCACTGTAGCTAGAGGCAAAGCAGAAATTTTACTCTGCACTTCATCCCACTCTAGATACTCCCGCAGCCACTCTTCCCAAAGTTGAGACCCAACAGCATTGACCAACCGTTCTCGCAACTCCAGACCACTAATGTGTCCTTCTGCGACAGGCAGGAGCGCTTTGCCTAGCGGTTTGCCATTAGAGCGAATCAAAACTAATGCTTGATTGTATCGTTCTAAATTTGTAATCTCAGCGGGTAACTGTTTTAAGTCAATGTCTAGGACTGCGGTCGCCATTATTTCCCCCAAAATGCAGTCAAAAATAGTAGATTCTGTTTTCAAAAAATCCGGATAATAGTTAAAAAATTCACTTATTCTTCAGCCATCTGAAGACGTATTGAATTGATTTCCTTGCATCCACCGATGGAGTGATCTCTCTATTAGTAGTTTTATCCTGATATCAGCCTTGGAATTAATAAACTCTGGTGAAGTACTGACTACTTTTCTGTTAAGCCTAAGTGAACTTGTTGATCTAGCCCCTCGGAAGTATTTAGTAGCAAGTGAATCAGTAATCATCCCGAAAAAATTCATCATCAGTAAAATATAAAATTCTGGTCTTAGTAAAGAAGTTGTAAAGTCTACGTTGAAAGCGGCTGTCAACCAGAACAGCGAAGCTAGATAGTTTTTACCTTGGTAGCTTTGACGAGCTAAGTATAGATAGAAACTACTGCTCGACAAGCGGTAGATTAAAGCAGGGATATCAGAATATTTTTGACGGATTGCCCGGAGCATCAAGGCATGAGATTTGGCCATTGAAGTAAAATCACGGGACATGCTAGCTGGAAGCTTGCGATATCCAACTAGAAATTCTGGAACAACTCGAAATTGGTAATGTTCAGCAATTCGCAGATATAAATCCCAGTCTTCACAGCCCTGAGCATTTTGCTGCTTGAAATTGCAGTTGTAACCGCTCACCCTCTCTAAACAGCTGCGACGAATCAAGGTTGAGCTAGCATTTCCTAAAAAATAGTGGCAAAGTAGGGTTCTAAAAACAGAACCTTCGATCAGAGAAGCTCGATATTCCCCAGTTTGCCAGTCAGCCTCATCAATATCTGCTGACCAAGAATAAACGAGACCTACTGACGCAGGGGCCTGCAAAAGACAGCACACCTGTTTTTCTAAATTAGTGCGATACCAAATATCATCAGCATCAATGGGAGCGATAAATTCTCCCTTAGCTGTTTGAATCGCTAGATTACGAGCTGCTGCCACTCCTAAATTGGATTGCCGTAGTAATACAATGCGGCTATCGTTTTGACTGATTTGATTAACGATCTCAGCAGTGCGATCGCTAGAGCCATCATCAACCACTAACACTTCAATATTTTTGTAAGTTTGGTTGATTACAGACTCAAGCGTTTTAGCGATAAAACGTTCAGCATTATAAGCCGGAATAATTACAGACACTAAAGGAGTATCAGTCTCCTGGCAGCGACTCATCTTTGCAGCCTGATTAAAAGATGGATTAATGATCAAAAAGTGTTTTAGTCACAGCTCGGTCCTTACCGAGTTTCTCTTGCCAATGCAGATAATTTCCTATTAGAAAAGCAAGGCCGCTATAGATGTAATAAAGCCAGTGCATCAAAATTGCTTTTAGTGTGAAACTCAAGTCCCGCTTTTGTCTGAAAAAGCGATATACGTCTTGATTCAGAATGAGAAGGGCGATCGCCACCAGCAAAAGTCCCCACACAGCCTGAGGACTATAAAAACTGCTCAGCCCTAGCAACAGAAGCAAATAAACTGCCACAACACTAAGACGGCTAGAAACTTGAAGATTGAGATCGTTGATCATCCCAGAACGACTATCGAGCAATAATTGAGTCCAAGGGATACCGCGATCGAACAAGTCTGTTTTAATCAGGCTGTTGAGCTTCCAAGCTTTGTGATGTTTCACTTGTACCTGTTTGGCTAAAAGAATCTTGCCGCCTGCCTGCTTGATACGATAACCCAAATCAATATCTTCGATGCTGGGACGAGAATAGCGTTGGGTATCAAATCCTCCTAAAGCCAAAAAGGTAGAACGCTTCACTGCACCACAGCCTGCCCAAAAAGTAGAAGCATCTTCACATCCAGTTTGATGGGTATAGTGATGCAGTAAGTTTTTGTACTGAGCTACAAAGTTGGTGGCTTTGGGGGCATCGTCGTAAGAGCCGAACACAGCGTCTAGCGTGAGATCCTTACGCAGAACTTCTGCTAGACGGTTTAACGTTTGGCTGTTGACTTCACAGTCAGCATCAATAAAGCAAAGATATTGACCCTTAGCTACCTGAGCCCCGACGTTGCGAGCAAAGCCAGGGCCGCTCTGTGATTGATGAGTGCTGAGCACAGTGGCCCCAAACTCGGAGGCTATCTGAGCAGAGCGATCGCTAGAGCCATCATCAACTACAATCAGTTCCCAATTTTGGAAGTGCGATCGCCTAATGGCGCTCAGACAAGCCCTGAAAGCTTCACCTCCGTTATAGACTGGAACCACAATGGAGAGGAATGGATGAGAAAGAGCCTTGAGTGGTGCTGGTTGTCGCATGATCATCTGTGCCCCTACATCCAGCGACCCGCAGCCGTAGACAGAGGCTGCACTTGCGCCGCCCCTTCTGGAAATAACTTTTCAATTAAGCGGAACACATCTTCAATTACACCGTCACTATTCATGTAGTGGAACGAGCCAGTTCTACCTGCCAGATGCAGGTTATCCCACTGGTTGAGGTAGTCTTTGACTTTGCTGAGGGTTGGTTCGTATCCAACTCGGTAAACCGGATAAGCGTAAGGCACCCGCAACACCCAACTTTTGTGCACATCCGCTTTGCTGATCCAACCAATCTGATGCATTTGCTCAATCACCTTGTCCAGAATGGCGTCATCCGACATTTCCCAAGTGGGTTCGCCTCGGCTGGAAAAAATTTCGATCGCCAGAGAGGTGTAGTCATTGCTAGGAACCATTTCTGGCGACCAATTTTTGGGTTCATGAGTGCGACCAAAAATTAGGTCTTTCATGGGAAAGTAGGTCCAGCTATCCTGGCTGACTTGTGGGCGTTTGAGCGCTACAAACAAACAAATGATGTCTCGGTACTCCAAGTTGTAACTCTGTAAAATCTCTTGGCTACCAAGCTCTTCGGGAATCGCTTGCAGTAGGGAGTTGAGTGGAATCGTAGAAACAATTTGATCTGCTTTCAAGGTCAGCGTGGTGCCGTCTTGATGACGAACATTAACTTCAAAACCTTGAGTGAGGGGTGTGCAGCTCAGCAAAGAAGTATGGGTGTGAATCGTGCCGCCCATCGCCAAGATGTTCTCACGCAAGGCATCTGGAATCATGCCAAACCCAGCGCGTGGGTAGTAGAACTCAGAGATGGCAGTAGCAGGCGTTTCTTTAGCTGGAGCGATCGCCTGCTTCACCATTCGCCATAGGCTAGGAATGCCAATCCGTTGAGAAGCCCAAGTCGCAGAGAGCTGGTCGCAGGCAATACCCCAAACTTTCTCGGTGTAGGGTTGGAAAAATACTTCGTACAGTGCCCGACCGTAGCGTTTAATTACCCAATCTTCAAAAGAAATATCCTGACGAGTCTTTTCAGTAAATTTAGCTACTAGGTAACTAAACACCATCTGGGCTGCTTTAAGCGGCGAAAAAATGGATAGCGCTCCCGGCAGTTGAATGGGATAGTTAACAAATTGCTGGTTTAAATAAATGTGGCTAGTGCGAGGTACTACTCGTAAATCCTTGCCTAATAAATCTTTAAGCCATTGCACAACCGTGGGATTGTTGCTGTGAAACCGATGCCCACCGATATCGAAGCGAAAGCCATCTTGCTCGAAGGTTCGTGCGAGTCCTCCCACTTCAGCGCCTTGCTCAATCAGCGTGACTTTGCAGCCTCGCTTTAAGAGTTCCTGAGCTGCGGCCAGACCTGCAAGACCACCCCCTAAAATCACAAAATTTTGCCTAGATCTCGTTCCGAAGTAGACAGTTTCAGAATCTATAGCATCTCTCAAAACTTTCGCGGCGATCATCCAGGTAATACTCCAGCAAAGTCAATGTTCACAGTCAACTTGTCCACGCTGAGACTGTAGCTAAACCCGAAAGCGTCAGAAATTCTGGCACAGGCCAACCCTGCTCCGAAACTTCCATTAAGGGGTAGAGTTCTCGCGTTAAATTTTTAGGAATTCTGGGACTTAATCACTGAATCTCCGACCTCGGTATAAATCTACCAATAGGGTGAGGCTCTGTAGTCCTATCAGGGCTGATAGAAATAACTTTGGCACTAAGCTCTAGAGTTTCACAGGGCTGCTACTGAAAGTTTATTAAAAGGAAATATGCCTAGCCATACATACTGAGGGGAAAAATTGCTTAGGCTCCTACTGATTCATAGCTTCAAGCTCTTTAGAATACTTCTTCAGTATGTAAAGTTGCGATTAAATCCTTAAGGCACGGTATTTACTGAGCTAGGAAGCACTTCAGGCTTGCGTACGAATCCTGCGGGAAGACCACGGACAGGACCACGTAGCCATATGTCCTTAGCAGGCTGAGGAGAGCAAGGCAGTTCTGCTGCCCAGCAAGCTCCCTTGGAGTTTTGAGGCGAGGAATAAACAACATTGTTAACTTGTTGTTGTGTCAATTTGGTCTTAGGCAGTGCAGGTGGTAAGACAAGACGCGATCGCACTGGGGGCTGACTCAAAGCCACGAGTACCAAGGTGCCCGAACACAACAACACCCAAGATTGCCATCGATGTTTTTGGCGGTGGGGATTAGCCGTAAATCGTTTGTTCAGCTCAATACAACGGTTTTGCAGCTTGGCATGAAACAAAATGGCAACGGACAAGACAGGTAAAAGCACAACGTAGCCAATCCCAAATCTTAAGAGGGGAGATTGCAACATCATGAAGCTGGTGCCAACTACAGCTAACCCCAACACCCAAAGCTGTCCCTGATTTTGTTGCGAGATGACAGTCCGAAAGACATAAATCATGGAAACGATCGAAAGCCCAATTAATAAAACAATTAATTTGCTAGAGCCGATCGCATTGAACCACTGCCAAAACAGCCACAAAGTCGCAGAAACTCCGGTAGGAGCTGAACCAAACCAAGTCCCCCACCCACGCGTCACTTCGGCCAGTTGCTTTGCCTCTTGCACCGTTTGGGACCAGGGCAAATCAAGGCAGAGGAAAGTAGAGGGATAAAGCGGACATCCAGAAGTCACAAGGCTAAATAGCAACATGGGTAGCAGCAAACCTGCCAAAACCGCACCACCCACTAGTAACCGCTTGAAGCTTGGGCGCTTAGCTACTAGATAAAATAAGCTAGCAATTAATAAAATTGGCAACGCAGTCAGCTTAATCGTGACGGCTCCAGCTGCCAAAATTAGCGGAATTAGTTCAGGCTCTAAAATACTTTTTGGCCCTGCATTCACAGAATCGGTCCGTTGCTCAGAAATCACTAAAATACTCCAAGCTACGACTCCCGTTAAAAAAATGACGGGGATGTCTGGCGAGGGAGATACCAAAATGACTGACAGCAAGTGGGTAAACAACAGCGGTGGCAGCACTAAGCCAAAAAACAAGGTAGCAAACCAATCGCTGAGCTTAGCCTGAGCTGTGAAGCTTCGAGTCAAACTGACCCAGAAATGTAATACGGCTAAAAGTATGGCAAAGCCATTAGGCAAAGCGCTAACGCGTCCTCCTAAACCCACGGGATTCAAAGGAGCCGCTAGAGCAAACCAAGATGAAGCAAAACCGAACTGTTTTTTCAACAGCGCTAGACCCGGTACTGTACCGAATTCGGACAGCCAACGAATGCTGCCGTAGTGATAAATGCCAGTATCGATCCAAGTAACCTGTCGAGTGGTAATAACCGCGATCGCCAAGGTAAGGATTGAAATTCCTAAAATTAGCCGAGGTGATAGATTGACCCGCCAGGCTACAACTTCTTGACGGGCTGATCGCGGCAATAGTGAAGCAGCAACTAAAGCAACGGTAACCAACCCACCGACTACAGGTGATAGGGGCAATAAGAGAGAGGTGCCTAGCAGTGCTACTGCCAGAACTATCAAACCTAACCAAAGTGCTGCCATCGGGCGATGGGGCGATCGCTCAAAACAGTCTGCCTGCAATAGGTTTAGCAGAGCTACACCAATCGGCCAGCAAGCCATACTTAACAGAGTCCAGGCAGCAATAAAGTAAAGCATGAAGGCTAGTTGTGAACTGAAGCTAGGCTAGCATTGCCGCTTGGTTGAGCCTCTAGCTTGAGGAGATTCAAACCATTGCCTTATAAAGGTTTTTGTTTATTCAATCGGAATACAGTGCCTCAAAGATGCAGCGATCGCGACTACTCTACTCGGTCTACGGTCCTTGCTCAAACCACAATGCAGAGAATGATGATGTCTTTGTCGGCGTCGTGAGAACCGTGTTTCAGTTCTAACCAGGTATATAACCAGTTATCTACTCAGGCGATCGCCTAACTCGGGAAGATCGCTCGGCCAGCTTTAACTAGCTGCGAGGTGTAGGAGCCGTCAGAGCGGGTCGAGTGTAAGCACGCAGCAGCGTCAGGAACGTTTGCTGATTAAAACTACGGGGGTCTTTGCGAGATCCAGAGCGATCGACTGCTTGATGAGTGGTAATCCTCGATTCGGGCACAGCGGCTCTTGCAACTAACCAACTCAGCGATTCATATTGAGCAGCTGTGTAACCGCTGTGACGGTTGCCGTTATTGCGACCATCGGGAGGCGTTTCTAAGG
This sequence comes from Trichocoleus desertorum AS-A10, assembly GCF_039962155.1. NCBI lineage: Bacteria > Bacillati > Cyanobacteriota > Cyanophyceae > Leptolyngbyales > Trichocoleusaceae > Trichocoleus > Trichocoleus desertorum. The sequence goes on from NZ_JAMPKN010000008.1 coordinate 14,204, forward strand.
AGATATGGTAAGCAAAATTATTGACAGAGGGAGGAAATTTGGGATGCGTTTTCACTGCCTCTGGACCATTCGGGCCATTAAACACCGAGTTGCCTGCCCCAAAGGCTCGCTTATCGGGGGAAACGAGATACACAATCGTCCCATCCTGAGTAATTAATGCGTGGTAGCTTGCCTGGTCTTCGTCTCTAGGATGTGGAGTTTGAAAGAATGAGATGGTGCTGTTCGCCGAGCTGACGGTTTCATGCAGCACGACAATCGGTGCATGGGCAGCAGAACGACCATACACATCTTTGAGCACTCGCTCTCCATAATTCGTGGGATCTGCAAAAGCGACCAGTTCTCTGGGTTGATAAGCTGGGACTGCGGGGGGTCTTGTCGGTGGCTGAGAGGAGGCAGGGGGCGCAGGCTGCGATCGAATGGGCTGCGATCGAACGGGCCGAGAGACTTGCGGCGGCACTGGCTGAACGGTGGGGGAAGCGGACAGCGGGACAGTAGGCACAATGACACTAGACTGAATGCTAGCTCGACTATCAGAGGGTCGCATTTGGCTAGGTGGCACTTGGGCGATCGCAATTTGCTGAGGTTGATTCGCCAGAATCTCGGCATCTCCAGGTTGGATGGTTGTTACGGCATAAACCAACCACACCACACTAATCACAACAGTCGCCAAGACAGCTTTTAATTGATTATCAAGACTCTGAAACCGACGTAGAAAATTCATAGAGTTTTGAGTAAGGGTTAGGGAGTTGCCAATAGAAGAACACTGCTAGTAGTTTTGAGACCTAACTTATGTTTAACGCTCAGTCTAACCAGGCTCAGGACAGAATGGCAGAGATTATTGCTCCTGAAATATTGCAAGCCTAAATAGTTTATGAGAGGCGCACTTCATCAGCTTACGGCTGGTGATGGAGCCATTGATTTAGACATAAGAAAACCCCATCCAGTTTCTGAAATTTGGATGGGGAGATCAGGCTAGTTTAAGAACTTAGGTCAGTGGTTGAAATAGCTAACTTTGGCAGAATTGGTAAATAGATTTTCGCTGGGTAAGCAAAATAATCTATCTACTTCTAGTCGTTACCCGTCACTTTTTCAATTAGCTGCTTTGCCCCTTTGATAATTCCTGAGTTTGGCTGCTGCTCTTGATAGGATTCTAGATTTTTTTCGTACTCTTGCTCCAAAGCACTGGAATCTTTAGCGACTTTTGTGGCGTTGTTGTAAGCTTGCTCACGCTTTTCAACCGACTGCTTCTCTGCCTTAGATGGGTTGGCTTGGTCAGCTCTGAAGTTAGGTACGTTTGCGTCGCCCGCATAGCTAGCTTGCGAAATGATTAGGCTCGATAAGCTCAGTAAGCCAACCAGCGCTATCACTACTAGACTACTGCGAACAAACTGTCCAATAGCGGTAAGAATTCGTTGCATACCCATTTCCTCGTGATTCTAGTTAGACTTTGCAGGCCTTGATCAATACAACCAGCAGCGCGATCGATAACAGCGGTATCAATATCCTTTTGACACGAATCCTACGGCGTCTTAGGAAGCAGCGCCGTCTACCAGAAGGTACATTACTCTTGGCCAAAGAATTACGAAGTATGAATGCTAGGCCCAGGGAGTTAATTAGATACTTGTACGATCGCCCTTAGCAGCACCTCAAGAGCAGCACCTCAAGAGCGATCGCGTAGCTTAAGTTTAAGGAATTTGCTCTAAATGGTGCTTCCAATCATCCGGAGTGCTTCTATAACTTTAGATATAGATGGCAAAATTTTTGAGGTTTCGCGGTCGCACGACCATCTAGAGGGCAGGTTGACAGAAGTCACTCCGCTTCAGCCGACTGAAACTTCCACAGCATCATGGAAGGCCTCAAGTCTGCTACTGTGACTGGCGATTAGTGTTTGGTTCGTAGTGTTTGAGAGCAATCTCAACCAAGATTTGCTGATGAAAGATGAAGACAAAACCAGAGAGCAACTCCTCGACGAAATTGCAGCACTACGGCAGCAAAATCATGAACTGGAGGTTTTGCATCAGCATACCCAGGCACTAAAGCAAGCAGAGGCTGAGCGCCAACAACTGCTGTTGCGCGAGCAGGCCGCTCGGACAGTCGCAGAATCAGCCGAAAGACGAGCCGCATTTTTAGCAGAAGCCAGCCGAGTTCTGGCTAGTTCTCTCGACTACGAAGCGACCTTGGAAAGTGTGGCTCAACTCGCCGTCCCGCCGATCGCTGATTGGTGTTTGGTGGATGTCTTAAATCAGGACGGGACCTTGCGACGCTTAGCCATTGCCCACCCCGACGCCACGAAAGTAGCCCAAGCTTGGCAGCTAAATCAGCTTTATCCTCCCCCAACTGACGCTGCCTCTGGGCCTGCCTATGCGGTACGAACGAGAGCCTCAGAACTGATTCCTCATATCTCTGAGGAGATGTTAGTTGCTTATGCTCAGAACGCTGAACATTTAGAGCTGTTGCGGAGTTTGAGTTGCCAATCTGCAATGGTGGTGCCGCTGATTGCTCGCGATCGCGTCTTAGGAGTGATTACCTTCGCCACGGCTGAATCAAAGTGGCAGTACAACACAGTAGATCTGGTTTTGGCAGAAGATTTAGCGCAACGAGCCGCGATCGCCGTAGATAATGCCCGTCTCTATCAAACTGCCCAAGCCGCTCTGCAAGAACGAGAAGCAGGATTGCGGCTCCAGCAAAGCGTTGAGCAAAAGCTGACTTTGTTAGTCGAAGCTTCTAGTACCTTAATTAGTTCTCTAGAGCTGACCGTACTGCTGCCTAAGATTTTAGACCTGTCTTGCAATCTCATTGCTGCTGATGCTTATGCCGTCTGGCGTTTCCTACCCTCCCTAAACAAATGGCAAGTTGTTTCAGCCGCCGGATTGTCCGAGGCTTACCAACAATCTGTGATTCAGGTGACAACTGCTACACCCACGATGCCCGACGAACCATTTGTGATCGAGGATGTAGAACAGTCGCCCCTCCTAGAAATGCGCAAAGCGGGCTATCGCCAAGAAGGAATCATGGCGCTCCTAGTACTACCGCTAAAAATTCATGGAGAAACCTCTGGGACTTTGGTGTTTTATTACCACCAACCCCACCCATTCCACGATACCGAAATCCGAGTGGGGATGGCCTTGGCTAACTTGTCGGCTTCAGCCATCGGCACAACCGAGCTATATCAGGAGCAGAGACGCCTACGCGCAGAAGCAGAAGCAGCCAACCGCATCAAAGACGAATTTTTGGCGGTGCTCTCTCACGAATTACGCACCCCTCTGAATCCCATTTTGGGCTGGGCCAAGTTACTCAGAGGCGGCAAGCTAGAACCCGCCAAAGTGGATTTAGCCCTAGAAACCATTGAGCGCAATGCCAAGCTGCAAACTCAGCTCATCGAAGATCTGCTCGATGTCTCTCGGATTCTCCAAGGGAAGCTGACCTTGACGGCTCATCCCGTGAATTTAGTAGCTGTGATTGCCGCTGCGATCGAAACAGTCCGGTTGGCAGCAGAAGCTAAATCGATTCGCATTCACACCTTCTTCGAGGACGGCGTTGGTCAAGTTCTGGGGGATCAAAACCGACTCCAACAAGTAATTTGGAATTTGCTGTCTAATGCAGTAAAGTTCACCCCCGCAGGCGGGCAAGTAGAAGTAAAGCTAGAACAAATAGGGAGTCAAGCCCAAATTCGCGTGAGTGATACGGGCAAGGGTATCGCCCCAGAATTTCTGTCCTATATCTTTGACTACTTTCGCCAAGCAGACAGCACCACCACTCGCATCTTCGGCGGCTTAGGTCTAGGACTGGCGATCGCTCGGCATTTGGTAGAGCTGCATGGTGGCATGATTCAAGCTGCTAGCGCCGGAGAAGGGCAAGGAGCCACCTTTGTCATCCGTTTACCACTGTGGCAAGTTGAAGAAAGGGATCAGCATGAACTGCTCCCTGGGGATGCTCCCGTTCTCAGCCTGCAACCCTGGCTAATAGCCGTGAGAATTTTGCTGGTGGATGATGATGCCGACACCAGAGAAGTGGTGGAGTTCATCTTGAGCCAAGCAGGCGCAACCGTCACTGCTGTAAGTTCTGCGGGAGCAGCCTTAGAAGCGCTGAGCCAAGCTCAACATGATTTGCTTTTGAGTGACATTGGCATGCCGCAAATGGACGGTTATATGCTGATTCGTCAAGTGCGATCGCTGCCCCCCGAGCAAGGTGGCAGTATTCCCGCGATCGCCCTAACCGCCTATGCAGGAGAGCTGAATCAGCAACAAGTGCTAGCGGCTGGTTTCCAACAGCATGTCGCCAAACCCATCGAGCCTGATTATCTAATTAAGGCGATCGCCCAACTGATGGGACGAGTGGATTAGAGCGCCAGAGGCTACAAACTTCTAGAATAAAGCGTTTGCTCTTGATCTATGTCCTTGGAATCGCAGCGACTCCCCCACTACACCGCCAAAACAGTACGCGAAAACGGCAAACAATATTATGTCAATAACCAAGGTAGACGTTTACCGAGTGTCACCACCATTCTCAATGCCACTAAACCCCAGGCTCATCGCGAAGCTTTAGCAAATTGGCGCGATCGCGTAGGGGCCGCCGAAGCCACTCGCATTTCTGGGGCCGCAAGCCGACGCGGGACAGGCACCCACAAGCAAATCCAGCGTTATTTGTCCGGTGAAGCAGTGGTTTGCTCAGAAACCGTGCAACCTTATTGGGACAGTGTCGCACCCGTGTTGCAGGAAATTCACCAGATTCGCTTAGTCGAAGGCTTCGTATTTCATGAAGACTTGGGTTACGCCGGACAGGTAGACTGTGTTGCCAGCTATCAAGGCGTGCCCTGTGTCTGTGAGTGGAAAACAGCAGATAAGCCAAAGCAAACCATAGAGCGGCTGTACGATTATCCCTTACAGTTAGTTGCCTATTTAGGCGCAGCTAATCAGCTATATCAAGACCACGAACTAAACTTGGCGCACGGATTGTTAGTTGTGGCTCTTCCTGGCCTAGCAGCCGAAGTGTTTTGGTTTGACTCAGAAACCCTCAGTGCTTACTGGCAAGAATGGGAAGCCAGAGTCGCAGAATTTTGGCGGCGGGCAAGGTATTGGGGGAAAGGGGAAGGATGAAGGATAAAGGATGAAAAGGTTAGAGCGTAGAAACCTGCGATCGCTGCTCTCTGCGCTAAGTATTATTGCCTTATTGCTCAAAAATCTGTAACATACAGAACAATTCATCATCAAATTTTGTGTATCACCTGTCCCCATAGACAAGGGCTTACACGACTCTCCTATGAAAAGCCACTTTCTCAACCTGCGTAGAGTAGAGCTAGATCAGTCATTACCAGCTTCACCCCCACGCCGCTTTAAGGCAAATAACATCAGGCGGTTTGTTCGGGTCAAGCGATGGCCTCAGCGATGGAACAACTATGTTGGCAAAATGCGGGGAACACCCATTCAACTGCCGCAGCCGAATTATAAATATGTGTTGTGGTCATGGTTGGGCGCTTTCTTAGCGATCGCCACCACCGGATACAGTTCGGCGATCGCTCAAGCTCCAATGTTGATTGCGCCGTTTGGAGCTACCTGCGTTTTAGCTTTCGCAGCGCCTGAAAGTCCTTTGGCTCAACCGCGTAACATTGTGGGTGGCCACTGTCTAGCGAGTCTGATTGGCTTGGCTTGCTTGCATCTGTTTGGCTCGGAGGCTTGGGTGATGGCGCTGGCAGTAGCAACCGCGATCGGTTGTATGCAGTTGACTCATACGCTGCATCCACCCGCCGGAGCTGACCCACTCGTGATCATCATGACAGGGGCAAGTTGGAAATTTTTCTTTACCCCAGTACTGACAGGCTCGATTTTGCTGGTGTTGTGCGCGGTCGTATTTAATAACCTGGCAGAAGATCGAAAATATCCTAAGTACTGGCTTTAGGAATTACGACCCGAAAAACGCAGCAAAAAGACGCGGCAAGCTAAGAATCGTTGCAGTCAAACCCAAAGGTGATAAACCATGCGACTTTGCAAGGGAAGATGGATATAGGCCACAATATTGGTTCTAGCTCACATTACTGACCTTGCATCTTTGTTAGCGACATCTATGAAGTCTTATCTGGCTGCCGCCATTCAAATGAATAGTCTGCCTAATTTGGAAAAAAATTTAGTGCAGGCAGAAGAACTGATCGACCTTGCAGTGCGGCAGGGCGCAGAATTAATCGGGTTGCCAGAAAATTTTTCCTTTTTAGGAGATGAGGACGCCAAGCTGGATCAAGCAGAAGCGATCGCCGTTGAGAGCGAAAAATTCCTCAAAACAATGGCTCAGCGTTTTCAAGTCACCATCTTGGGCGGTGGGTTTCCGGTTCCTGTCGGCAATGGCAAAGTTTACAACACAGCCTTGTTGATTGATCCGAGCGGACAAGAGTTGGCTCGCTACGAAAAGGCACATTTGTTTGACGTTGACCTACCGGACGGCAACACCTACCGCGAATCTAGCAGTGTACTCGCAGGCATGCGGGTGCCGCCCATCCATCCTTCTAAGGAGTTGGGCCAGATTGGGCTGTCGGTGTGTTACGACGTACGCTTTCCAGAGCTATATCGGCATTTGTCTCAAATGGGTGCGGAAGTGCTTTTTGTGCCTGCTGCATTCACAGCCTATACAGGCAAAGACCATTGGCAAGTTTTGCTGCAAGCTAGAGCGATCGAAAATACTTGTTATGTGGTTGCACCCGCCCAAACAGGTCGCCACAACAGCATACGGCAGTCACACGGCCATGCCATGATCATTGACCCCTGGGGCGTGATTTTAGCGGATGCGGGAGATAAACCAGGGATTGCGATCGCCTCGATTGAACCTGCGCGTCTAGATCAAGTCCGTCGTCAAATGCCTTCCTTGCAGCATCGCGTGTTTGTCTAAATCCAGCGTTTCTGGCAGGACTCATAGCCTAGAGCAGATTAATTCTGTAAAGAAACCTGTACATTAGACAGAATGAGTTCTGCGGAAGCAATGGCTGATTTAACTGCCTGGGTAGCCTCCTCCATCTTCTCCATGCCTTTTGTTCCTCCTGCTCCCTTGCTGGCAACGGCAGCGGAAACGGAGAGTAGTGCTCTGGTCCTAGCAGGAGTATTGCTGAGCTTAGTTGTCGTTTACTTAGCTAGCAAAATTGGTGGTGAACTTTGCGCTCGAATTAACTTGCCGCCAGTTTTAGGAGAGCTGGTGGGCGGTGTTGTCGTGGGTGTCTCGGCCCTACATTTGTTGGTTTTTCCGGAAGGTGGGGCCGATGCTTCCACCTCCGTAATCATGAATTTCATCCAAATGACCACAGGCTTGAGTTCGGAAGCGATCGCGAGCCTGTTTTCCGCTCAGAGCGAAGTTATCTCGGTTCTGGCGGAACTGGGTGTTGTGATTTTGCTGTTTGAAATCGGGCTGGAATCAGACTTAAAAGAACTGATTCGGGTGGGTCCTCAAGCAGCAGTGGTGGCTGTGGTAGGAGTAGCTGCACCTTTTGCCGCAGGCACAATTGGGCTTATCACCATTTTTGGCGTGCCCACGATACCCGCAATTTTTGCTGGGGCGGCTCTAACCGCTACTAGTATTGGCATCACCGCGAGAGTTTTGGCAGAGATTCAGCGCCTCAGCTCACGTGAAGGCCAGATTATCATCGGCGCGGCGGTCTTAGATGACGTGCTTGGCATCATTGTTCTAGCGGTCGTAGCGAGCCTTGCCAAAACCGGAGAAATTGAAGTCGCGAATGTAATTTATCTAATTATCAGCGCCACAGTCTTCTTAGTAGGCTCGATTCTCCTGGGTCGCTTTCTCAGCCCCTTCTTTGTCTCCTTGGTCAACCAGCTCAAGACTCGCGGCCAACTGCTGATTTCTGCCTTAATCTTTGCTTTCATCTTGTCCTACATTGCAGCCGCAATCCAGTTGGAAGCCATTTTGGGGGCATTCGCGGCAGGCTTGATTCTGGCAGAGACAGAAAAACGTGGTGAGCTAGAAAAACAGGTTATCCCCATTGCCGACATGCTCGTGCCGATTTTCTTTGTCACCGTGGGTGCTAGAACGGATATTGGTGTCCTCAATCCAGCGATTCCCAGTAATCGGGAAGGGTTGATTATGGCAGCCTTTTTGATCGTGGTGGCGATCCTGGGTAAAGTCATCACCGGATTAACAGTGTTTGGTCAGCCCAACATTAATCGGCTAGCCATTGGAGTTGGCATGATTCCGCGGGGCGAAGTGGGCTTAGTCTTTGCTGGCGTAGGGTCGGCGAGTGGTGTCCTTTCCAAATCTTTAGAAGCAGCCATCATCGTCATGGTGATTCTTACCACTTTTGTCGCACCTCCTCTGCTGCGGCTGGTGTTTCAAAATGGCCCGGATGCCTCAGCCAGTGAGCCAGCAGACTTGGCGTTGGCAGCAGGTCAGACTCAACCCTTGAGTGAAACCGTTGGACTGCAAGGCGATCGCGTTGAATCAGACACTCTCGAATCCACCAGCGAGCCTGGGCAACATTAGCCAATCAGCTGAGACAACGGGTACATTTGGAGGATTTCCACCTCAGAATCCTGAGGAGGTTCGCTGTAGGTTGATTAACACTATTGGATGAAACTTGTGTGGCTGAGTCTGCGTCCAATCGCTTATCAATCTCAATTGAACAGTGAGTCTGAGCGCAGCAGGCTGCTGCAAAACGATGGCCGAGTCCGTTGGCATCGTCGAAGCTGCAAGCAACGTCTGCAAATTATGCGTTTAACCGAGACTCTAACTTGAAAGATTGGTGGGTGTGAGGAATGTGGAGCAACAAGTCAGTTGCCAATGACCAATGGAATAACGCTGTTGGAGCAGTCTGGTTCAGGCAAAAGAGCCTACTAGCTAATCAACTTCTAGCTTCTAAGGCTGTGGTGTGACCTAAATCGTGGTATTTTTCAACGCAGCCTTCAAGTTTGAACTTAGCAGAGGAACGTAGCCCAGCATGGGGTTTGGCTTACTGAATTGGGTTGATTTCCAACTCGCCAATAGCTTACAGCGACGCAATCCAAACGAGGAGAAATCACAGTGAGGCTTCACTGGCTACTACCCAGCTTTCTGGGCATTATTTTGCTGTCGTCCCCTGCAGAAGCGGCTAGACTACAGTCTTGGCAATTTAATGCCAATCAAAATCAACTTGACTTCACAACTGACGATGGGGTGCAACCCAGAGCGCAATTGATTGCTAATCCCACGCGCTTGGTAATTGACTTACCAGGTACTAAGGTGGGCGGAGCTTTGAGAAATCAATTAGTGGGCGGAGCCATCCGTTCTATTCGGGTCGGCCAGTTTGATCCTCAAACCACTCGCATCGTTGTGGAGCTGACACCGGGCTATACGCTTGACCCACAGCAAGTCAAGTTTCGAGGCCGTTCGGCCAATCAATGGTCTGTGCAACTGCCGACTCCTCAACCTGTATCGTCAAATAATCCTGGGGTCGTAGTCCCCGGTTCACCTGTCAACCCTACACCTCCAGCCACTTCCCCAGTAGTGACGGGGGCTACCACTCAAATTCAGAATGTCCAGGTCACCCCTGATGGCATCTTTGTCCGGACGACGGGTAGAGCTCCAGAGGTCAAAGTCGATCGCAGTAATAATGGACAGCAAATCGAAATTTCCCTTAAAGGGACCGCTATTTCTCCTCGCCTGACCCAGCGATCGCTATCGATTAACCGCTATGGAGTCAGTCAGCTTCAGGTGACTCAAGCCCAAGCATCTCCTCCAGTCGCGCGCATCACCCTCAATGTGGCGAGAAGCAGCCCCAATTGGCAAGCTACAGTCAGTAACTTGGGTGGCGTAGTCCTCGTTCCCACCGGAGGAGTAACAGCAGCCACAGTCGATAGCCAGCGCCCCACCCCCAATAACTCGCGTCCAGTTCCCACCAGCCCTCCGGATACAAATCAGGTAGCCACCATTGAAGCGGTGGACCTAGAAAATAACGGTAATCAACTGCTGATTCGCGGCGATCGCTCGTTCACCTACACCACTGGCTGGGACCGCAATTCGGGGCTATACCGGATTACACTCAACTCGGCTCGATTGGCTGACCGGGTGCGGGGGCCTAAATTGGATGCAAGTAGTGCGTTGCTACGAGTACGCGTGCGGCAAGAAGACCCCCAGACAGTCGTCATTTTGCTCCAACCCGCAGCGGGTGTGCAAGTTGGGGACATTAACCAGCCCAGCAACCAAATACTGGCCTTACAACTGCAACGGTCGCGTCCAGCACCAGTGCTGCCTCCAGGTAGCACAGTCGGGTCTATTCCAGTCCCACCTCCCACCAACAGACCACCCACGACCAACCTGCCTCGCGTTCCCAATGGGCGGCTAGTCGTGATCGTTGACCCAGGGCATGGCGGACCTGATCCGGGTGCCGTTGGCATTGGCGGGCTCCAAGAGAAGGGCATTACTATGGACATTTCCCGTCAGGTAGCCGCAAGACTACAGCAACAAGGTGTGCAGGCAGTTCTGACGCGCGAAGATGACCGAGACTTAGATTTGGAACCTCGCGTTGCCTTAGCAGAGCGAGCGAATGCTAGCTTGTTTGTCAGTATCCACGCTAACGCCATTAGCATGAGCCGACCTGACGTCAATGGTCTGGAAACCTACTATTACAGCAGCGGCGAACGCTTGGCTCGGACTATCCATAGCAACGTGCTTCAAGGGACTGGAGCCCGCGATCGCGGAGTTCGCTCAGCGCGATTCTTTGTGCTACGCAAAACTTCTATGCCTTCAGTCTTAGTAGAGGTTGGCTTTGTGACTGGTGCAGAAGACGCGGCTAGACTGTCAACGTCGAGTTATCGGACTCAAATGGCTGACGCGATCGCACGTGGTGTTCTACAGTACATCCAGCAAAACTTTTAGTTCCACCTGAATGCAACCATCCGTGTCTAACCACTCACAGCCGCACTCCACTTCCCTTCCTAGCGACAATTTGACCTCAGAGCCGCAAGCTAGCTTAGAACCCAATCTGCCTACACCGTTTGCCACAGAACGACAGCGGGCCTACATTGGTGTGTTTGACAGTGGGGTCGGGGGACTCACAGTTTTGCGAGAGCTGTATCGGCAATTGCCCAACGAGTCAATTCTCTACTTTGGAGATACGGCTCGCCTTCCCTATGGCACGCGATCGCAAGCAGAGATTTTGCAGTTTGTGCGGGAGATTTTGACCTGGATGGTGCAACAAGGGGTCAAGATGGCAATCATGGCCTGCAACACCAGCTCAGCTTTGGCTTTAGAAGCAGTCCGGCGGGAGTTCAAAATTCCCATCTTGGGTTTAATCTTGCCAGGAGCCCGCGCCGCAGTTCAGCAGGGCAGCCGCATTGGTGTGATTGCCACTCCTGCCACCGCAGCTAGCAATGCCTACCGTCAGGCTGTTCAAGAAGTGGATGAAACGGCTGAAGTGTGGCAAGTAGGGTGTCCGGAGTTTGTGCCCTTGGTAGAGCAAAACCGCATTAGCGATCCTTACACCTACCAAGTCGCTCAGGAGTATTTAGCTCCCCTTTTGCAGCAACAGATCGACACGCTTGTTTACGGCTGTACCCACTATCCTCACTTGGCACCTGTACTACGCAGCCTATTGCCCCCCTCTGTGAAGCTAGTCGATCCGGCAGTTAGTGTGGTAGCCGCAGCAGCCCAAGAACTAGAGTTACTCGGGTTGAGAAATATCCGGTTGCCGCTACCTACCCGCTTTTGTGTAAGTGGCAACCCGGAACAGTTCGCTCAAATTTCTGTCCAGTGGCTTGGATTCACCCCGACCGTCGAAAAAATCAATCTTCCAGAAGTACGGAGTCAAATTGTTTCTTGAACCACCGCTGAGCTGTTACCGCTTCTCTAGGCCAAGGCTGGAGCAACTCTAGTCTTGGTATTTTTTCTGGGCAGGGGGGAAGATTAAGACAGCGCAATTTGAGCGATCGCTAGCCTCAGAGCTACGCCACCACTTACTTCAAGCACTCAACTTCTAGAGTACTCCGTCTTTCTGGCTAAGCGAAACAATTTAGCGTGGCACCTTAGAACTTCGCTGAGCCAACATCAGTAGCAAATAGATTGTAAATAAGTACCCTGTGGCTAGGAGCAGAATAATGGCTGGAATATCGTGATACATAAGACGGCCAGGAGCAAAGCGGGGGTTGGCGAAGGAAAGCAAGCTCAGACAAACAAAGCTAAATTAGCCTGCAAGAAATCACTGGTGTAGCCCCTAGACACACCAACTAATCTCTATCAAGTTGCTCAGCCTAACTGCCGCCTCTAGCCCCTCAAATTCTGGTTCGGCTACAAAAGACTAAGATTGTAAGCTACAACCCCAACAACATAAGTCTTTTGATTTAGGCAGCAGACAAAACCCCAACTGCCACTAGCATAAGGAGAAACCAGAAGACTGAACTGCCATTACCTACTGAGTATCTCAGTAGAGCAGACGATACAGTTACCCTGAGGCAACTCACAGTCTCAGTCGCTTTGTAAAGTATGAAATTGTTGAAATCCTTGTCATCTAGACTAACACACGATTTCCGTGTTTTTGGACCTTACTGCACAAGTTAAGTCGCTAGAAGTGGCTGCAATCGAAAAATTACAAACAATTGGGTTACTGCAAAACTTGTCACCTTTCCAAAGTCAAGTTCTGCGGTTGATTTCTTAGGCTCAAACGCCCAATCTACAGTAACTGTTGGCTCACAACGAGGTCGAATTATCAATCAGCTAAAAACAAATCTTTCATAATGCGGGAGGGTTAGCTTAAAATGAGGTTAGGATATGTAAAATTTCGTAACCTAATATCGTAACGCCTGAGCTGGCCTCTCCATGACCTCAGCTACTTCTTTGTTCTCTACTGTCGAAACTGACCTACGGGTCTTGACAGACAATCTGAAAAACTTAGTTGGTGCCCATCACCCCATTCTCTATGCTGCCGCCGAGCATTTATTTGGAGCGGGGGGAAAACGGCTGAGGCCAGCGATTGTCTTTCTGATCTCGCGAGCCACCATGCCAGGTCAAGACATCACTGCTCGGCATCGACGATTGGCTGAAATCACTGAAATGATCCACACAGCGAGCCTCGTCCATGATGATGTCGTGGATGAATCAGAAGTTCGCAGGGGTGTTCCAACCGTCCATAGCAGCTTCGGAAACCGCATCGCAGTGCTAGCAGGCGACTTTCTTTTTGCTCAGTCTTCTTGGCATTTAGCTAACTTGGACAATTTAGAAGTTGTGAAGCTTCTGTCTAAAGTGATTATGGACATGGCCGAGGGGGAAATCCAGCAGGGGTTGAACCGCTTCGATACTAGCTTGTCGATTGAAGCCTACTTAGACAAGAGCTATTACAAAACAGCTTCCCTCATCGCTAACAGTGCTAAAGCCGCAGGTGTGCTCAGCGATGTTCCATCCCCAATGGCTGAGAACCTATACAACTATGGTCGTCATATTGGCTTAGCGTTCCAAATTGTGGATGACATTTTTGACTTCACTGGCTCTTTGGAAGCTTTAGGGAAGCCTGCTGGATCAGATTTAAAGAGTGGCAACCTTACCGCTCCAGTTTTATTTGCCCTTAAAGAAAACCCGATTCTCGAAGGCTTAATTGAACGGGAATTTGCTCATGAAGGCGATCTTGATCATGCGATCGCTCTGATTTTAGAGAGCAATGGTATGGAGCGATCGCGTGAACTTGCAGCTCACCATGCCCAAAGTGCCGTGGCCTGCCTCAGCGACCTTCCTCCCTCCGAATCCCACCAAGCTTTAACAGAAATGGCAGATTACGTCTTGAGTCGGCTGCATTAAGCACCCAGTTGGGAAGCGAACCTCAAAAGCAGCTTGCCTCGGCAATTGGACAATCAACTAAAAAGTTCACCCAACAACTTAAGCCACATCCGGCGGTAAGTTGTTGCTTGTGGTGGAGAGCTGTTGCATGTGTCCTTGAATTAACTTCGTCACTTCTTCACGTAAAATTTCGGTGCCGATATCAACGTTTCCAGGGGTATCGAAAAAAATCATGCCATCTAAACCCGGCATGGAGATGAGGTAGAACAAAATGTGCGCGATTGGCATGGGTAACGCCAGCACCTCAGGATCTTGTAACTGATAAGGGCCTGACGCCACATCTTTTAGGGTAGAAAAAGCATAAACAACGTTCTTCTCGACCCCAGGTTGGGAACGCTGGTTTAAGGTTGTTACAATCCAAGACTGATTCAGGGTTTGTAAGACATAGTATTGAGGGTGCCGCAATCGTCCTGCTATTTGCTTCAAAATGGGGGCGATCGCTTCAATTAAGCGGGGTGTAGTGCCATCTTGAGGGGCTTGCTCGATCAGGACTTGAATCTGCTGGTCTAGATCCATGCTGGAGTCTCGGAAAGATTAATCATTCTCAGTCTAGACTTTCTTCAAAATTGCTTCAAATTTATGGCTGGTGAGTATGCTAGGGTCTTGGTTAGCTGTTAACCATCATGGGGAGATCTGCCGCGACGTGGAGGCAATTTTTCAGCTACTGTTCAATGAACTTAGGCTGGCAACGGGAGCGTCTGAGCAGAATTGTACGGATGTAGCAGAGCGTTTGACGCAAGAAGTAAAAAGAATTTGCACTGAAAGTAAGCGGATTCAGGCTTCTGGAGAAGTAGAAACTTGGGCGATCACCTTAGCTCGGCATCGCCTCACTCAGTGTTTGACCTACTACAAGCTAGGGTCACGGCGGGGTCGAGTCGAGCTGCACAGTACCCTCAGTGCCGTGATCTATCGCTATATCACCCCCTCCCAAGGACAATCCAGTTATCAAGCCCGATTAACCTTGATCGAGGATTTTCTGCAAGGGTTTTACATGGAAGCCTTGAATGCATTTCGGCGGGAAACCCAGATGCCAAAGGCTTACTGCCCCAAAACCTTGCTAGAGCTAGCAGAATACATGGCCTTTACAGAGCGCTATGCTAAACGCCGCATTCCTCTGCCAGGGCACCGAAATCAGCAATTGATCATTCTGCGAGCCCAAACCTTCTCGCAACAGCAACCCTTAGAAACTTACGTAGATATTGAGCAAGCCGCCGAGGGAGCTTCTCAAGAAACCGATCAAGCTTGGAACGCAGCTTCGGTACAACAACTGCGGGAGCAAATGGTGGCTCAAGCCCCAGAACCCGCCGATGATAGTTTGCGTCACACCGTTGTGACTGAGCTGATGGCTTACCTGGAGGAGCGGCAGCAGAGTGACTGTGCAGACTACTTCGCTTTACGACTGCAAGATTTACCTGCCCATGAAATTGAGGCAATTTTAGGGCTAACCCCTCGTCAGAGG
Source organism: Trichocoleus desertorum AS-A10 (assembly GCF_039962155.1). Taxonomy (NCBI): domain Bacteria; kingdom Bacillati; phylum Cyanobacteriota; class Cyanophyceae; order Leptolyngbyales; family Trichocoleusaceae; genus Trichocoleus; species Trichocoleus desertorum. Next base: position 29,448 of record NZ_JAMPKN010000008.1, read on the forward strand.
GATTACCTCCAGCAGCGATTTAAGTACCATTTAATTCGATTTGCGCTCTCTCACCATTGGGAATTGGTGCATCAGTGGCTAGAAGCTGACTTAGAACATAATCTGGGTTTGACACCCCAGCAGTGGGAGGCCTTTCAAACGCAAATCAGTGCGCAACAGCTTAGAATATTGCAGCTAAAGCAACAGCAATTTACCAATCTCGCGATCGCTCAAGACGTTGGGTGCACAGTAACTCAAATCCAAAAACAGTGGTCTCAGTTGTTGGAGCAAGCTTGGGAAATTCGCAATAGCCTAGTATCCGGAGCAAGTCCATCTACAGATGAATAGGGGTTTAGGAGATGACTAAGAATCCTGAATCATTTTCCGAAGAGTTACTCGCATGGCTACTGCAGGACTCCAACTCAGCTGAATTTTCAACTGAGACGGGTGCCAATTCTATCAATTCAGGCAACCAGGCTCAGGTTGAGCCGCTCGCTTCTAGTCAAGCGAACCCAGCGGTTAACTATAAGAGTAACAGTCCTGAATTAGCAGACTTAGATCCGTTGGATTCAGAAGGGATAGACTTTGCACTGACTAACTCCAGTGAAGTGCCAGCCTTCTCCCCGCACTCAGGGAGCCAATCACTCAAACCGGGAGAAATACTTACTGTGCAAGACAGATTCCACGCTCTTTTAAAGCGTCGATTACAAACTGAAATTCAACGCCATCCACCTCTGTTTCCTTGGGAATCGGAGGTCTATGCTTACGAGCCTGATCAAGTTGACTCAACTGTGGTCGGGCAGGTTCCCAGGCGGTTATGGGCAGCTCAACTACGCAACCTGAGTGTCCCCGTTGCGCTACCAGAGGCGGTTCTGGCTCAATTGCTGGACCAATGCCAAGATTTGCTGCAAACTTCTCTGCGGGAAGGAGCCAAATTAGTTCGAGCGGTTGAGACCTTATTTCCGGGTCATACTCAGACTCTGAATGATTTGGCTGGTATGGTACTGGTATCTCCGGCTCGCTCTGGAACCTTGGATGCTCAGATGGGATCCTCCCTATTAGAAACGAGCACTAAGTTTCCCGATAGTTATGAAGCGGCTACACCGAAGCAGCAAATGGCGCTATCCCTTCTGGCGGCTCGCGAAATTTTAAGTTCGCTAACGTTATCGATTTCAGCTAGCCAATCTTGCCTGGAACGCCAGTGGCTAACAGCAGCAGGGCTGTTGACCTTAGAGATCCGCTATCAGCCTCAAGCAGAACCAAGACTCCGGGTGCAAGGTCGCTTACCTTCCGGTGGCAGCTTAAAGTTGCAGGGGCGATCGACTCAATCAGCCGCTTCTCGATCGCAACCGGGTTGCATTAGTGTTGAGGTATTTGATCCACAACCCAATCAAACTTATCCTCTAACCGTGGAATTCTACGACCAGGAGCAAGAGCCGCTGGTGTTTGTGATTCAGCCGCTGAGCGATTGAGTGCTTAACCAGAATTGATTTTGTACAGAAGCGCTAGGATAACTCCAAGGCGCTTATGGTTGGCTTGCTACCAACCGCTGAGCGGCTAGAGTTAACTGCTTCTGTATAAATCTATGTCTAACTCACCTGGGGTACGGCAACGGCGAGGCATCCCTGTTTGGCAGCAGCTACAGCAGCGTTTGGAATCACTGCCAAACGTTGAGGTGGAGGACTCGATCCTACTACGAGTACTTGTGCAGGTACTGGTAACGGTGGGAATTATCGCAACCGATATCGCAGCCAAGGATGCAGTGGCAGAATGGCCGATTACCAGTTATTGGGCGATTCCGTTGAGCTTGTTGGGGGCCACTTGGAGCTGGTACCGTCGCCGCGATCGCAACATCCCAACGAAATTTTGCTTAGCCATTGGCATGTTAGTGACGCTACTGGCTTTTTTTGTGCGTCTATTTGGCGAGCTGAACGATACTCGCTTAGCGTTGGCTCAGTTATTAATTCAACTTCAGGTTCTGCATAGCTTTGACCTGCCTCGCCGTAAAGACTTAGGCTACTCAATGGTGATTGGTCTGATTCTGCTAGGCGTGGCAGGTACGCTCAGCCAAACGCTAGCATTTGGGCCATTTCTGCTCGTATTTGTGGCGATCGCCTTACCTGTTCTGGTTTTAGACTACCGCTCTCGTTTGGGATTGGTATTCCAAGGCTGGAAACTCCGCGGTGCTGACCTGGCTCCCAAGCGTTTGGGTATTTTCCTGCTAGTTGTAGTCAGTCTGGGACTGATCATTTTTGCTTTTCTACCTAGGCTACCTGGCTACCAATTGCGGACGTTTCCGGTCAGCGCGCCCGTAGACTTCCAAGGGGAGTTTGACACGAGTCGGATTCTGAACCCTGGTTATGTGCGGGGGGGACGCGGCGGCGGCGAGGAAGGTGAAGGAGAAGGATCTGGTGCTGAAGCGGGACAACGGGGGCAAGGCCGAGGGAAGGGCAAGCTAGACGAAACCTACTACTACGGTTTTGATACCCAAATTAATCAGAACTTGCGTGGACAAATGAAACCCCAAGTTCTAATGCGGGTGCGATCGCAAGCAGAAGGTTTTTGGCGCGTAGTCGCCTTCGATCGCTACACCGGACAAGGATGGGAAATTTCGCGTAATGACCAAGCAGAGACGATTAACCGCTCTAGTTGGTCTTATCAATTTTTCCTCCCTAGACCCATTGTTTTGGGCAAAGACAAGGAAGTAGTTCAGACTTATACGATCGTGGCGGAAGAACTGCCAAACGTGATTCCAGCGATGGCTTGGGCCAAGGAACTCTACTTCCCAACTCGTCAGGTTGCTATAGATCCAGAAGGTAGCTTGCGATCGCCCTTAGCCTTAGTAGAAGGCTTTACCTACACGGTTGTCTCAGAAGTGCCTTACCGCAACCGAACGTTGCTAAGCAAAGCTGCGACCGACTATCCGGAGGCGATACGGAAAAACTATCTCCAAGTTCCACCCGAAATTGCAGCCAAGGTGCGGCAGAAGACGCAAGAGATTTTAGCCGCTGCTCCAAATCCGCTTACTAGTCCTTCTGAGCAAGCGCTTTATTTGGCTCAGTATTTGAAGCAGCAATATACGATCCAGCCCGACTTGGCTTTTCTGGAAGATAACGACGACTTAGTCGAAGCGTTTCTCTTTCGCTTTGAAGGCGGCTACCCAGATCATTTTTCAACCGTGCTCACCGTCATGTTGCGATCGGTCGGGATACCTGCGCGTTTGGTAACTGGGTTTGCCCCAGGGGAATTTAATCCCTTCACTGGGTTATATGTGGTTCGCAATACCGATGCTTACGCCATGACGGAAGTTTACTTTCCCAAGTATGGCTGGTTTGCGTTTGACCCCATTCCAGGTCATGAACTGATTCCTCCCTCTGTGGAAGAAAACCAAACTTTTAGTGTGCTACGGAAGTTTTGGCAGTGGGTAGCGGGCTGGTTGCCTTCTCCGGTGACAGGTATTCTCAGTGGCTTGTTTAATGCGATCGCGACCATCCTGGCTCGAACAATCGGTTGGTTTCTAGGTCTCTTTTCCAAAGGATGGCTGGGCCTGTTTACAGGACTGATTGTATCCGTTGGGCTGGCTTTTCTAGGTTGGTTGGGTTGGACAGGTTGGCGAAATTGGCGCTATCAACGCTGGCTGGCCAAACTACCGCCGATGGAAAGCCTATACCAGCAAATGCTGGCTTGGTTGGCAACCCAAGGGTTTCACAAACGACCCGCCCAGACTCCTCTGGAATATGCTCAGCAATGGTACAGCCACCCCTCGCCAGAGTATAGTCAAACGATTGCGGCGATCTCACATGCCTATGTGGGCTGGCGCTATGGAGGTCAAGCTGCAAATGTGAGGCAGCTACAGCAGCAGTTTCGCAGCTTGAAAAAGCAGCAAGCTAAGAGATCGCTTGCCATCTGGAAATTGAGAAGTCAACGTCTGATGCAAAGACAGAGCGCTCGATAAATTACATAATCAAGGGCAATCATAGATAAAACAATTTACCCTCCCATTTAAGGAGGGTAAATTGTTTTATCTATGATTGCAGTAAGGAAGTTAGCACGCTAGGACGAAGTGATAAACCTTAGGCTCCTAAAAGCTCGATCGCAACTTCCTTAATATGCTGCAGGTTAAAACAAGTAACTCGTCCCATTAAAATTCGAGCCGCTGCTCGGAACTCAAAATCTGCTTCCTGCTGATTAATTTCTTGGCCGAATAGCGCTTTAGCAGCTTGCTGAATCTCTACTAAGATTTGAGCATACTCATGTTGATAGTCTTGTTGAGAATCGACAGGGATAGAAGGTAGGGTCATAATCAGGCGCTCTGGTCGAGGTGAGTTTGGCAAAGCTGCATGACGCATGAGCCTGCTTATTTCAGAATTCCCGAACTCACCAAAACTATCCGTACCACAGCTTCAAGATTTTGTAAGGAACCGTCACCTTTACATAAAGGATTGGTTTGGAATCTGAAGACGCAGGAGCCAGCCGATCCGTAGTTTCTCCGAATTCTGGCTCCTAGGTTCTAGCTTCTAACTCTTATCAAGGGCTGTACAGCCCAATAAGCTTGGCTCCAGTCAGGCTACTTAGCCTTGGCTTCCAAAGCTTCTAAGCGACTCTTCAGATCTTGGTTCTCTTTTTTCATCTGATCTAGCTCTTCGCGCAGTTGCTTCACAGCTTTATCAGAGCCAGCGTGCTTCTGAACTCTTTGGACTGCTTCTTCAGCAATGCGACGCACTCGACCGTCAGGAGTCTGATCGGCAAGAGCTTGGAGGATGGGAATTGCTTTGAGCGTTTCCATCTGCCCTAGAGCTGCCGCTACCGCCACTTGAGTCAGGAAGAAAGTTTCCCGTGACAACTCACTAAGACGCTCTAAGATCCGTGACAAATTCACGTTGGTTTGACCAGAGGAAATGCCCCCTAACGCCCGGATTGCGGCGAGACGTAACGATTGGGGGATTCCAGGAGCGGTGTACTCTAAGATCAAATTCAAAGCTGCTTCTGAAGTTTTCATCTGGCTCAGTCCCGCGATCGCCCCGGATCGCACGACTTCATTCCAGCCTGAGCGTTCTGCTAGAACTGTTTTCAGCAGCTTCAGCACCTTGTCATCCTTAGGTTTTTCATGCAGGTTAGAAGCAGCAATCCCACCAATCGCCCGAATGGCAGCGGCTTCAACGTAGTAGCTGGGGTCGCCTCTTTCAACGATTGGTTTTAGGGCTTTATAGCTCTCGGAAGTCTTGATGCTAGCTAACGCTTCAACGACGGCTCGACGGACCTGGGCAACTTCATCCTTTAGCCCTGTGACCAGTCCTGCAAAGGCCTGGTCTAGTTTGACGTCTGCTAGTTGCTTAGCAATTTCTGCTCGGACTCCCCAAAAGCGATCGCGTTTTAGAGCATCCGATAGTGCCTTCACTGCTTCTAATCCACCTTTCTTGGCTAAAGCTTCAGCAGCATAAATGCGGGAAATGGGGTCAGGATCATACTGAAGCTGGGCTTTAAGTTCAGCGACAGGGTATTCCAGTGAAACAGTTTTGAGGACGTGATTGCCTTGGTCAAAGCTGATGAACTGGGGCTTCTCTTCTAGGGGGAAGTAGAACGTTTGTTCCCGCTCATGGACTCGCACCGTGAAGGTTTTAAAGCTCCTCTCTTCTTTCTCCTCACCGCTGACATACCCAAATGCGATTGGCAATTTCAGATCAAACAGCTCATTCCGACTGCCGTTATCATTACTCTTCGCTTGGGTTTGAGTGAGGGTGATTTTGGCTAACTTGCTATCGCCATCCCAGGCGTAACCCACTTTGTAGTCGGGATGTCCACCGCGAAACACATATTGATCGAAGAGAAATAGCAAGTTGCGTCCCGTCGCTTTCTCGATCGCCCGTAGTAAATCGATGGTTTCTACAGTTTGGTGGGCGTTGTCGTTGACGAAGGTGGCGATCGCTTTCCAGAACAAGTCATCCCCCAACTCCGCCCGGATCATGTGGTAGACGCAAGCCCCCTTTTCGTAGAGGTGGCGATCATAAAGCTCGATCGCTTCTCGATAAACGTGAGTGACAATGGGGCGACGGTAACGGGCAGTATCCTCTGCAATATAGTTGCGAGCTTCACCAAGCCGATAGTAAGCAGCTTCTTCGGCTCCGTATTCCTCTTCAGTCCACATCACTTCCGAGTAGGAAGCCATACCTTCTTTGAGCCAAGCATGAGACCAGTGCTTGATCACCACCAAATCCCCAAACCACTGGTGGGCCAGTTCGTGGCAGACCAAGCTCTCAGTGCTGCGGTTATCTAGCGCGGCTCGTTCATCCAACAGGCAGCGATCGGTCAACAGCGTGGTGGAAGTATTTTCCATGCCGCCGAAGATGAAGTCATCGACGCAAACCTGAGCGTATTTCGGAAAAGGATAGGGGTAGCCATATTTCTGGCTGAGAAACTCCATCATTCTGGGAGTTTTGCCCATGCTGCGGCGGGCATCAGCTTCGCGACTTTTTTCGACGTAATAAGGAACGGGTTTTCCTTGCCATTCATCGCGAATCTCGGCAAAGTCTCCGATTGCTAAGGTCATTAAATAAGTCGGATGCACCTGCTGTTGCAACCAGTGATAAATCTTGGTGTCGCCCTCAACCTCAGTGTTGATCAGCTCGCCGTTGGAAATTGCCGTTAAGTGCTTCGGCACCCGGACTCGAATTTCAGAGCTAGTCAATTGGCCTGGGTAGTCGAAGCAAGGAAACCAGAAGCGAGAGTCTTCATCTTCGCCTTGGGTCCAGACCTGAACAGGTTTATTAGGATAATGCTTATCTGGTTGAATAAAGTAGAGACCACGCTGGGGTTTTTCGACGCTGTAGGCGATCGCTAACTCCAAGGGCTTCCCTGTTTCCGTGGGTTGCTGCAACTGGATGTGCAGTTGTTCTCCATCGGTTTCAAAGGCTTGCTCAATCGCGGCAATTTTCACCGACTGAATGTTTAAGTTCACTGCATCCAGAGTCAGGCGATCGATGCCATTGCAAATTGGATTGAGGCGAATGGTGCAAGTGCCTTGGTAGGACTGGTTAGGAATGTCGAGAGCGAGATCTAAAAAGATATGCTCCACTTGACCAGGGCGATCGGGATTGTAGTGAGGCCGAGCACCCGGTAGCTCAAATGACTTATGGCTGTTCTGGTCAGAATCGAAAGACGACTGCAACATTGGTAGAAGATGACCTGTAGGGCTAAAGAATAGAAGCGCCCACCCAAAAACCCGAAGAAGTTTTGGATTTCAAGAACTTCTGAGTTTTTGACTAGACCTTAAGACGGTTGACTAAACGAAGCCGAGCACACGGTTGTTTACAGAGTAGCGTGTTCTAGACCTGATATCTTAACTAACTCGAAGTCATATCCACTACTTTGTCACCTTGGGCTGGCGAACTGGTTAGAAGCAGCCGTTTCAGTCAGCCCTTAAGTGAAATAAGCTGCTATTCAACACATTTTGAAATAAATGAACTATAATCAGAGATCCAAGCATGGGGCTGCACTGGTTTCGACGTGATGGCGAAAGCTGCTTCGTGATGCAGGTCGAGAGTGAGTCACCTCTCGCAAATCAATGGCTCAAAACAAGTACATGCGAACAACATCGTACCCTTTGCTCGTAAAGCAGCTGCTGTTGCCTAAAAACCTCTCATAGGTTCGAGCGTCTGTAGTTTGACTCCGTTAAGGATTACAGACAAACCCCCAACGGATGCGTTAGCTAGTTACCTCTGGTTGACTGGTTAGCAAAGACTTTACCAGAGCATCCCATTGTCCGGGATAAAGGACAGTTCCCGCTTCGAGGATTAGAGAAGCTAAACCTGTGAACGAGCGGGGGGTCAATACCCGTTGCGGACAGCGGTTCGATTCCGCTCAGCTCCACTTCTAATTTTAGTAACCTCACCCATGCTTTAACTGGGTGAGGTTTTTTATTTAGGTTGAATCAGTTAGGCGCTAGGCGTTTAGGTCAAAGAGCCAGCGCTGCTTAACGACAGCAACAGTTTCAAACAGGTCTACCACAACCAACTAAAAGATAGGTAGTGGCTAAGGTAGTCACCAGTAGAACAGTCATTGAAATCATAATCTTCGAAGCACCCTGTAATAGTTCACAGTCAACGACGACTCAATTTCATCTAGCCTAGTCAGATAGCTCAAGTTCGCTCTGCAATCAGGCGCAAAAACCAGCAGATTTTGGTTCAAACAGCCTCAATCTCTTATCAGGACCGACAAGAGTGAAGCGATCGCTGAACCTAGGTTAAATCATGTGGCGATGGTATGGCATGAACGAGCAACAGGAAACAAAATTTGACTCAGGCTGAAACACAGGGAACTTTAATCTGGGCCAAGCTATAGCAGCTTGACTTTGGCGTGAAGTTTAGCTGAACTCTAAGGGCATATTGTACAGCTTTATCACCGTATAAATACATAAGAAAAAGAATTTTTCTCATGCTCGATCGCGAAGCAAGCTAGGAAAGTAACTTGATACTATTAGCCATCCTTAAGTCAAGTTTTGCTGTATAAACTAATACCTAAGAATCGGAGATTGCTTTTTAGAAACTTTACATCTCCTCCGTAATTGAGCGATCGCTGCTTGGTTCTCTATGTAAGCACTGAATTTATGGAGGGGACAGCAACGATGCAAGTGCAAGCTCTCGAATGCCCCAAGTGCAGCAAGAAGGCAGTAGTTCAGCGCACCAGCGATCTTTATCTGTGCTTATCTTGCGACTTCAAGCGCGATTTATCCAAGTCAGCGCTTTCTAGGTCAGACAACGATCTGTCTCTGATGTTGATGACGCTGCTGACGGCGCTCTTAATTGCACTGATCATTATTTAAGTAAGCGTAAGTAAGGGGCGATCGCTCTTCGCATCAACCTGGAGACCGTGCCAAGATAATGGCAGTTTTGCGGGCTAGAGGATAGATGAAAGGGCTGAGTAAGGTTTCATCCTGGGTAGCGATCGCCTCACTAGCTGGGGGAGTGCTGGCTTGTCGTGCTAATACGACCCCAAACGTCAGTCCTTCCACAGTTGGTCCTAAAGTATCTGAGCTGACTCTCAATGCTACGCCTGTACCAGGAACAACAAAACTAGTAGCGGCTGAGAATAGCGGTTTGCCCATCCAGCCCATTCCAGTTGATCGTCGGCTGCGGAATCCTTGGCCGTCAGAGTGGGAGCAGGAATTCCAGCAGCGAGCCAAACAAGCCATTGCTTTTTATCAAGGGAAGAAGTATGGCAACAATAAAGGCGAAAACGAGAAGCGGTCTTACCCTTACGCCATGTTCGATTTTTTGGCGGGAAATCGAGACCCAGCGATCGCCTTTTTACAAAGCGAAGACAAGCAAGCCAAAGATAACCAGCACACGGCAGGCATTGACTATTACTATTCCTTCACGCTGAAAGGCCAGATGCGGAAATATTTTCTGTTTGGCCAATTTCTTGAGCCTGCTTACAAACAGCGAATGTTTGAGGGTGCTAAGAACTGGACCAAGCAAGACCCAAATCGTCGCCCCCACCCGATTTATGGCAAAGGCGATGACAGCAAGCAGGGCTGGGGTCCAGAGGTGCGAGGCAGTTGGGTAGATAACCGCAACACTGACAATCTCCGAGCCATGCGCGAAATCTCAGTGTACTTAATGGCCGAAGAGACAGGAAATGAAGCGGTACGCCGCTTATACAAGCAGAAGCTGCATCGCTATGTGGCGACGCTCTACCACATTGGCATGGGAGAGTGGGATTCAGAAAACTATCACGGCCACACATTGGCAGCGTACCTGAATCTCTATGATTTTGCCAAAGATCCGGAAGTCAAACAATTGGCCAAGGCAGCTTTAGATTGGCTCTCGGCTACTGGAGCTGTGAAGTACTACCACGGCGGATTTGGTGGACCCAGCAAGCGAGATTATGGCAAAGGAAATGTGGTGTTTGGCTCTAGTGCGGCTAGGCTGCTCTGGCTGTACTTCGGAGATGCTACTCTCCCTAATCCTGAGCCAGAGCGAGACTCAATTCATGTAATCACCAGCGCTTACCGTCCCCCTGAGGCGGTGGTGAATCTAGCCCGGAAGCAGTTTGCCAAATCGACAGAATTGCTGATCACGCATCCTACTTACGAAAATTGGAAACCTGGTCGATCTGACCAACCTGCTTATTGGGAAACCACTTTCTTCGGCCAAACCTATCAACTAGGAAGCGTGGTGTCTTCCTTTAAGGATGGTGATGTGGGGCCGTTTAAGTTGATGGCGCAGAACTCTCAACGCGGCGTGGATTATTTTGTAGCCAATACCGATGGCGATCGCGTGCAGCCTGGCAAGAATCGGGGCGACCAAATCGGGCAATACCGCAATCTGATGATTTGGTTGCGTCCTGCTTCAGATACACCGTTTTTCTTTCAAGTGCCCAAATCTGCCAAAGCAGAGGTTGAAGATGGCGTTTGGTTTTTCCAATTTGAAAATACCTGGCTAGCCGTTTCTCCGATTAATCTTCAGCCTTATGAAGAAGTGGCGATCGCGAACAAAAAAACCGCTGAGCTTTATCGGCAAGAACGCACGCTGAAGTCTGTACCAGGCGATAGTGCTTATACAGGCTTCACCTTAGAAGTCGGGGAACCTGCAACTCACGGTCGTTACCAACAATTTAAGCAAGCCGTCAAAAATAAGAGCCAATTGAATTTGAGCCGTTTGCCCCAAGGAACGGTCCAGTTGCGAGGGGTCACTGGAGAAACTCTAGAGCTAAGGCACAATCCCCAAAATGAGTTACCAACCGTAGTCCGTAATGGTGCGGTTTACAACTGGGAGCAGCACTTTGATCTCTACAAACCGACAGAAGGGAACGGTCCGATTTCTCTAGGTTGGAAACAAGGTAGGCTACGAGTGGTAGCGGGTAATTCCACCTTTGAAACCCAGGTTGAGGCAGCGGACACCCTAGAGGTTGCACCATAGGTTGAATAAGAGTCGTTGGAGAGAGGGAAACAGATTGCAGACGCAGGAGTATCAAGCTCAGGTAGAGCAGGTAATGCAAACGTTGAGAAATGATTTGCCGACTTTGTTTGAGCGAGACATTTCCTACGGCATTTACACTCAAAACATCTTGTTCCAAGACCCCGTGAATCGGTTTAAGGGTAAGTTCAACTACCGCATCATTTTTTGGACCTTACGATTTCACGGTCAGCTCTTTTTTACCAAACTGTTTTTTGATTTACACGACGTATCTCACCCTGCTCCTGATGTGGTGCTAGCCACCTGGACAGTACGGGGTAAATTGCGAGTACCCTGGAACGCCAGTATTTTCTTCAATGGTTACTCAACCTATAAGCTCACGCCCGAAGGGTTGATCTACGAGCACATCGATACTTGGGACCGTAAACCGAGCGAGATTTTGCGGCAGTTCCTTCCTGAAAAGAGTTTGTCTGAGAACAGCGATCGCAGCCCTTAGGAACCCATCACATCAAGCGATCGCCCTAAATTTCTATCTTTAAGCCAATATCTGAATATATGTTCATCTGTTAAAGTAGCTTAGAACTAGTAAAGGTAAATTCTATGACTGCTGTGTCCCAAATGAAGTGTGCCTGCGATTCCTGCCTGTGTATTGTTTCTCCCAACGAGCAAGCAGTGCAAAAAGATGGCAAATACTATTGCAGTGATGCTTGTGCAAGTGGGCACTCTAATGGAGAAGGTTGTGGTCATACAGGTTGCGATTGCAACTAGGACTCAAACTCAAGCAATTCCTACAAAAAGAACCCGCTGGTGCCAAGACTAGCGGGTTTTTTCATGAATATGCGATCGCCTCCCTTAAAGAGGGCTACACCTTAGCGCCAACTTAGAGGCTAGACAGTACATCTCGTGATGCTTCCAAGGTGCGATCGATATCAGCATCGGTGTGCGCCAAAGAAGTAAAGCCTGCTTCAAATTGCGAAGGTGCTAAGTAAACGCCCCGCTCTAGCATGCCGCGATGGAAACGGCTGAACTTGGTGAGGTCGCACTTTTTGGCGTCTTCGTAGTTGTGAACTGGGCCTTCGGTAAAGAAGAAGCCGAACATACCGCTGATGCTGCCACCACAAGCTGCATGACCTGTTTCTTGAGCGATTTGCAGCAGACCTTCAACCAGCTTTTTAGTCACGCGATCAAGATGCTCGTAACTGCCAGGTTGCCGCAGCAGTTCCAGAGTTTTGATGCCAGCGGTCATCGCCAAGGGGTTACCAGAAAGGGTGCCAGCTTGGTACATCGGGCCAGAAGGCGCAACCATCGCCATAATGTCGCGACGACCGCCATAAGCCCCTACAGGCAGACCACCACCAATCACTTTACCCATCGTGGTCAGGTCGGGAGTGATGCCGAATTTTTGCTGAGCGCCGCCGTAGGAAATCCGGAAGCCAGTCATGACCTCATCGAACACGAGCAAGGCACCATGCTCTTGAGTAATCTCGCGCAAGCCAGCTAAGAAGCCCGCATCGGGAGGAATGAAACCCGCATTGCCGACGACAGGTTCTAGAATGACGCCAGCGATTTGGTCAGGATTCTCGGCGAATAGGGCTTTGACGGCATCAAGGTCGTTGTAGGGAGCCGTCAATGTGTTGGCAGTGGTGGACTTAGGAACCCCCGGAGAGTCAGGTAAGCCCAAAGTGGCAACGCCTGAACCTGCCTTGACTAGGAACATATCAGCATGGCCGTGGTAGCAGCCTTCGAACTTGACGATTTTCTCCCGTCCAGTGAAAGCTCGCATCAAGCGCAACACGGACATGCAAGCTTCTGTACCAGAGTTGACGAAGCGCACCATCTCCACGCTGGGAACGGCATCAATTACCATTTCAGCCAGAATGTTTTCGAGCGCGGAGGGAGCACCAAAGCTAGTGCCTTTCTCTAGGACTTCGTGCAGGGCTTTGTTCACTTCTGGATGGGAATGCCCACAAATGGCTGGCCCCCAACTGCCTACATAGTCAGTGTATTGGTTGCCATCTACGTCCCAAGCGTAGGCTCCTTGGACGCGATCGAAAACGATGGGCTGACCACCCACAGATTTGAAGGCACGCACTGGAGAGCTAACGCCCCCTGGCATTAGTTTTTGAGCAGCTGCGAAAATTTCTTCTGACTTAGTGGTTTTAAGTGTCGTGACAACCAAGGTTCTCTCCTGATGTTTCTCTTAACTTTAAAGTCTGACCTAAACTAAAACTGGAGTTTTCACGGGCGTAGAGCTAGAGAGTTGAAAGCTGCCCCTCCAACCCAAAGACTTTGTACTGGTTCAATATCCACCGCTGGACAGGCGTGAACTGTGCGGCCAGAAGCTATGCTAGTCAATTATCTCACTTCTAGGAGCCGCATGACTTCCTTCGCTACGAATCAGGAAGTGCATGCCAAGTTGAAGAGTGCTATAAATTTGCCTGCCAAATGATTGAGAGACTTTGAGTTACTCAAGATTTTCTGTAATGATCGCCCAACATTTTGCTGGAACTAGAAGTTCGGTCGCGATCGCGCGATGATATCTTAGACGGGTGAACGTTGCGCCAACCTCCGCTGAGATTTCTGAAGTTATGTCTGCTCCTGAATCAACTGCCTTTCGTCAAGCTATCCCTGTAGACCAAATTCACTACAACGAGCAGGGACTGGTGCCCGCCATTGTGCAAGATTACCTCGATGGCACGGTATTGATGATGGCATGGATGAATCAGGAGTCCTTGCAAAAAACAATGGAAACAGGCGAAACCTGGTTTTGGAGCCGTTCGCGATCTGAGTTTTGGCATAAAGGAGAAACCTCTGGCCACACCCAAAAGGTGCGATCGCTGCGCTATGACTGCGACAGTGATGCCCTCTTGGTCAGCGTGGAGCAAATTGGCGATATTGCTTGCCACACCGGAGAGCGCAGTTGCTTCCATCAAGTGGATGGCGGCATCACTCCTCCACCCGCCGACACGCTCTCTCAAGTGTTTGGTGTGATTAGCGATCGCCGCGACAACCCCAGCCCCGACTCCTACACCTGCAAGCTCTTGGCAGGGGGTGACAACAAAATCCTCAAGAAAATTGGTGAAGAATCGGCAGAAGTGGTGATGGCCTTTAAGGATGACGACGCCGAAGCGATCGCCGGAGAAATAGCCGACCTGTTCTATCACACGCTAGTTGCTCTAGCCCATCACAAAGTAGACATCAAAGCCGTATACCGCAAACTGCAAGAACGCCGCCGCTAAGCAACAGACGTGCTAGGGGCAAAGCATTCAGCAATTAAGTTGAAAGCTAGATAGTAGATTCCGGCTGAATGCTTTGCCCAGTGCAAGTTGCTGAGCAATTAGGTGTCTAGGTTCAAATTCTAGGGTTTGGCATTTGCAGTGCAAGCTAACAGGCTTGTGTCCTCATCAGGGCCGAATGCTAAATCTCTACATGCTTGCCGGGACATTCAAGAAATATTCAGATAAGAGTTGAGAAGTGTTTCAGCGCTAAATTATCTAGGTTGAGACATTAGGCGTTGCAAAGACTGCAAAATTACCAAAGCGATCGCAATGCTCAAGGCCAAGCCTAGCCAGAAGTTGTGAGCCACAAACTTTGATTGATCCAGTGCCCATCCCCCTAGGGGGGGGCCGATAAAATAGCCGATCGCCCAGCATTGCGAATTAATTGAGAGATACACACCGCGTAGAGATTCTGGAGCCAGATCTACTACCAGCGAAGAAGCCGCAGGCGTGTAAGCGACATTGGCGATCGCCAAAACTGCCAAACTCAACCCAGCCCAGAACCATTGGCCATTAGCTGCGGCACCTGTAGCCCACACCAACACAAAGCCGACCGCCCAAATCAGAGCCGAGATCATCAGAGCATGGGGGCGGCTAAAGCGATTCAGCCAACGAGCGGCAGGGAGTTGACACAACACAGATAAGACTAAGTGGGCTGTAAACAAAGCGCTGATTTCCTTAGGAGCAAACCCCTGTCCAGAATTACCCACTGAGACAAAGTTGCTAAAGTACAGCGGCATCGTGCTCTGGATTTGGGAGACATAGGTGGTGAACAGAATATTCACCAACGCATAGACCAGCAAAGCGCGATCGCGTAGAGCTACACCCCAGCCTTTTAGCCACTGCTGAGGCTCTTTTTTGGGTTTAACGGTTTCAGCGATCGCCACATAAACCACACCCAAGAAGACCACAAAGGAAATGCCATCCAGGATAAATAACGTGCGATAAGCACCCGTAGCACTAATCAAAACTCCTCCCAGTACCACACCCAAACCTAAACCCAAGCTATCGGCCAACCGAGTCAAGGCGTAAGCTTCATTACGTTGGTCTGGAGTGGTTAGATCGGCCACAACCGCTTCAGTGGCAGGCCAGTACAGGCCTAAGCCTAGCCCCATCAACAAGTTGCCAGCAACAAAGATGGGGAAGTTGGTCGTTGCAGCCAAGACAAAAGAAGCGATCGCTGAAACCAGCGCCGACAGCAGCAAGGTTCGTCGCCTGCCGAACTGCGGAGAGTCACTCAAGGAGCCACTTGCAAGTCGCCCTAAAACACCAGAAATGGAGGCGCTACCTAAACCCAAACCAACAGCTGCTGCCGACAAATGCACCTGATTGACGAAAAAAATGGGAGCGTAAAATAGGGTAAAACCGCTGCCCACTTGAGAGAGCAATCGACCGAAGACCAGAATCCAAACTTGGGCGTTGAACTGGGGCAGCCAAGGAAATCGCGAATTGATGGGACTCTCTCCTGCTAATTAAATCTAAGTCAAGCCAATCTCAGCGATCGCAAAAGCACCATCAGCCATCGAGCGATCGCAGGTCGTTGCTCACTACTTCTTGCAATATTGCAGCTTCATCCCAGCTTAGAATCTCCCCTTTTAAGGACATCTGTTGGCCAGATTTAGGCCACTTCCGAATGGTTTGAGCGATCGCAGCCTTCCAATCATGATTCTTCCTGAAGAGGAAGCGATTTCCAGCAAGCTCCCCTTAAACTTTTCATGGAGTGACCGGAGCGTAAAGAAGCTGTGACGCAATTTCTATTTGTAACCGACCTGGACAACACTCTAGTAGGAGATGCCGCCGCCCTCCAAGTGTTGAACCAAAAGCTAGCCCAACATCGCCAAGAGCATGGCACCAAAATTGTTTATAGTACCGGGCGATCGCTGTCGTCGTACCAGGAACTCAAAGCCGCACAGCAATTGCTAGAGCCAGATGCCCTCGTCGTGGCAGTGGGCACCGAAATTTACTACAACGGCGTTGATGCTCCAGATGCGACTTGGTCAGACAAGCTCTCGCACCACTGGGATCGAGAGATGGTGGTAGCAACGGGAGCGCATTTTGCGGATCTAGTACCTCAACCCGATCCAGAACAGCGTCCTTTTAAGGTCAGTTATTTCTTGACGGAAGAAGCCGCTGTTGAAGTTTTGCCACAAATCGAAGCGTTATTAAAACAGCGCGGTTTGGAAGTAAAGCTGATTTATAGCAGTGGCAAAGACTTTGATATTTTGCCTCGCCAAGCAGACAAAGGCATGGCAATGGCATTTTTGCGGCAAACCTGGGGAATTGACTCTGCCCAAACTGTGGTGTGTGGCGATTCTGGCAATGATTGTGCTTTGTTCTCAGTGGAGAAGGAGCGGGGAATTATTGTCGGCAATGCCCAACCGGAAATGTTGGCGTGGCACGAAGCCAATCCATTCGAGCACCACTACTTAGCCAAAGCTCACTGTGCGGGCGGTATTCTGGAAGGTCTGAACTACTTCGGCTTTCTCTAAACTTTTGCTAAACGATGATTGGTTATCTCAAGGGCACCGTCGCCAGCATCCAAAAAAATCCCAGCAATCGGGTCACCCTCACCCTAGATGTCAACCAGGTGGGCTACGACATCCAAGTTGTCCCCCGCTTAATTCAACAATTACCTGACTTAGGAGAACCTGTCCAAATCTTCACGCATTTACAAGTGCGAGAAGACCAAATGATTTTGTTTGGCTTTGGCACCGCCGCTGAGCGGGATTTGTTTCGCCAACTGGTCAGCGTCAGCGGCATTGGCCCACAACTCGCCGTAGCGCTTCTAGACAAAATGGGGCTGCAAGACTTAGTGCAGGCGATCGTTTCTGGCAACACGAAAGCTTTGGCCCGTACCCCTGGTGTGGGAGCCAAAACCGCAGAACGGATTGCCCTAGAACTCAAAACCAAGCTGGCCGAGTGGCGGCAACATACAGGCTTGTCCAGCTTGCCCTCGGCTGGCCCCACCCCTGAAATTCAAGAAGATGTAGAAATGACGCTACTGGCTCTGGGCTACACCAGTGACGAGATTATGCAAGCGCTGCAAGCCGTAGGGCAAAATACTAGCTTGGCAAAAAATTCTGAACCCGATGCCTGGATTCGGGAAGCGATCGCCTGGTTGAGCCAATAGCTTAGATTTGCATAGGGCTGATTGTTGGTATTTGAAGGGTGCTAGAGGTAACAATCATGTTTGTCTCATTGGTTTTTATTTCACTAGCACTTTCAATTTTTACTTTTATTGCCAAAGGCTATGAGTATCGTATTTCTATATTATTGGGAGCTACACTTTGGGCAGTCTTGCTAACCTTTGCTACTGAGTTTCTAAGTATCTTCGATCTAATAACATTTAATTATGTTCTAGCTTCTTGGATATTAACTACGGTTGCATTAGTTGGCTGGTTCTTTAAATGTAAAAGACTTGGGTCTGGGACTTTGGCGAATGAGGTTAACCTTAACACTAATCAGGGAAATTCATTCTCTCTATTTTCAATTGCTCTGATAGGTGGGATTGCTTTCATCATCATTACTATCGGCTTAACTGCCTTAGCCGCTCCGCCCAACAATTGGGATTCCATGACCTATCACATGGCCCGCGCCGTACACTGGCAACAAAACCATAGTGTTGCTCATTATCCAACTCATATCCTACGACAGCTCTATCAAAGCCCTTGGGCAGAGTTTGTTATTTTACACTTTCAAATTTTGAGTAATAGCGATCGCCTCGCTAATTTGGTGCAGTGGTTCAGCATGATTGGCTCTGCTTTTGGGACATCCCTGCTTGCTAAAAATCTAGGAGCTAATTTTCGCCACCAGCTTTTTACTGCTGCTATGTCTGTAAGTATACCCATGGGTATATTACAGGGCTCTAGTACTCAAAATGACTATGTAGCTGCTTTTTGGTTAGTGTGTTTTACTAACTTTGTTCTTCTAGTGATCAGACGTGAGATGCGTAAGGTCAGCCTAGTTGCTGCTGCTGGTTGCCTAGGGCTTGCTATCCTAACTAAAGGAACAGCCTATATCTATGGATTTCCCTTTCTCATTTGGCTATTAATTTCTGAATTAAGGTTTTCTCGTCAGGCATTCCTTAGATCTATAATCACTACGACCTTAATAATCATCTTAATAAACCTTGGTCATTATTTACGCAACTTCGATTTATTTGGTCTTCCTATTACAACTTACTCTCACAAATTAACCAATGACACCTTTACTATTCAAACCCTATTGTCAAATACTATTAGAAATGTTGCCTTACATATTTATACTCCTCTAGATTCATTCAACAATGCAGCAGAAAATATAATCCGTGTCGTACACAAAAGCTTGAATCTAGATATTAGTGACCCTAAAACAACTTGGCCCGGAGCGAAATTCTCCATACCAAGACTCCAAACCTATGAAGATACAGCTGGCAATCCAATTCATCTTTTTCTTTCAACGCTGACAATCTCTGTCTGCTTTAGCAATAAAAAAATAAAGCAAAAAAAATACATCTCACCTTATCTTACATCTCTTGTAATTTCATTTCTTCTATTTTGTTTTCTATTAAAGTGGCAGCCCTGGAATAGCAGACTTCACCTACCCGTATTTGTCTTATTCTCTCCTTTGATTGGAATATTCTTCGAGGCTATCAAAATTCAAAAGGTTAAAGGCTATCTTGTTTTCATCATTCTGTATATATCGCTTGCTTGGGTATTCCATAACGAATCTCGTCCTATTCTCGGCAATCAAAACATCTTTAACACTAATGTTATTGAGCAATATTTTACCAATAGACATGATCTGCAAGAGTCCTATGTAGAGGTTGCTAACCAAATGAGGGTTGAGCAGTGTTCAAAGATTGGCTTAGTCCTTCGGGAAGATGCTTGGGAGTATCCTCTATGGGTACTGCTTCAACAAAATATTTCCGCACTTCATATTGAGCATGTTGATGTTAAGAATGTTTCAAACCAAAGGGCTAGCGTAAAGCGCTATGAAACGTTCAGCCCCTGTGCAATCATCTCCGTGGGATATTCAGGACCAGATCGAATTTCTTATAAGGGGGTAGCTTTTTTCAAGCAGTGGGTATCAGCCAATTCTTTAGAATCGGTTGGGGTTTTCTTCAGGGCAGCCCCTCAGGTAAAACCTTCTAAAGTTCGAGCAGTTGAGCTTAGCCAGTAGAAAACCACTCTTCTGGTCGCTGTCTGTGCTCCTGGAGACTGATGTGGTTGCTGAGTGAAAAAATTCACAATTGGTAATAAAGCTCTCAGCAATTGCAATTTCCGTTTTCTAAAGGATAGCTATGGTAAGCCCTATTGAGTTCAGCTTATTTGCTCCCCGTGTCGAGAAAGTGGCACTCATCGGATCGTTCTTAGACTGGCAGGAGACGCCGATGACCAAGGGAGAAGATGGCTACTATCGGGCCTCTGTAGACTTAGAAGACGGAGTTTATCAATACAAATTTCGGGTGCTGTCCAAGACTGAGTACTTGCACGGCCAGTGGCTCGACGTGAATGATCCTTACGTTACCGAAATCGACCTCAACACTCAAAATGGCGTGATGCGCGTCAAAGATGGGGAAAAGGTCAGCACCTTTTACGAATGGCAGCACGATGACAAGCCTCTCCCTGCCAATGAAGAACTTGTCATTTATGAGATGCACATTGCAGATTTCGTTGGTGAAATTGAAGGGGTCACGTTGGGGCAATATTTTCTTGCCGCGATCGCCAAACTAGACTACCTCGTAGAACTGGGCATCAATGCAATCGAACTCATGCCCGTGACAGAGTACACCGGAAATTACCGTTGGGGCTACTTGGTGCGTTACTTCTTCGCCCCTGAATCCAGCTACGGTAATCCAGAAGACTTGAAAAAATTTATTGATGAGTGCCATGCGCGCGGCATTCGGGTCTTGATCGATGGCATCTATAACCACTCAGACGGGGAAAGCCCGCTCCTCAAGATCGATCGCGACTACTGGTACTACCACGACATGCATTATCCAGATGACCCAGACAACTTCTGGGGACCAGAGTTTAACTACGATGGCTACGATGAAACCCTGGACATCAAACCAGCCTGGAAGTTTATTGGCGATGTCGTGCGATATTGGGTGCAGGAGTACCACATTGACGGCATTCGCTACGATGCGATTCGCCAGTTGGGGAACTACGACTTTTTGTTCTGGCTAACCCAGGAAGCCACGAAAGCCGCAGGCAACAAACCTTTTTACAATATTGCTGAGCATATTCCAGAGGCCATTTGCGTCACAGAGCCGGATGGCCCCTTTGAAGGCTGCTGGCACGAAAGCTTCCGCATCTTCGCGATCGAGCATATTTGCAGCGACAGGTTCGATTTAGCCAAGCTCAAAGAAGCCTTAGATGGTAAGTTTCAAGGTTTTGCGGGTGCCACTTCTGTCGTGAATTATCTTGCCAGCCACGATCGCGAACGCACTCTAACTGAGTTGGGCGATCGCGGCATTTTTGACCAAGCAGCTTTCCAACGGGCCAAGTTAGGTGCAGTCTTACTGATGACCGCAATGGGTCTGCCGATGATTTGGATGGGCGATGAGTTTGGTGAGTATAAACGTAAAACCGAAACGACCACTCAGCCGAACAAGTTGCAATGGCATTTATTAGAACAAGACTTTAACCAAGACTTACTCAAGTACTATCAAAAGCTCATTGCTCTACGGAAAAAGATTCCGGCGCTACAAACTAGAAATGTTAATTTCTTCTACGAACATATCGAGAATCAAATATTAGCTTACGTGCGCTGGAATGATATGGGTTCCAGAGTTGTAGTGGTGGCTAATTTTTCTGACCAATCGTTCCCAGAATATCAAATTCCTAATTTTCCAGAAGATGGCAATTGGTATGAATGGTTGGGCGATCGCCAATACCAAGCAGAAAATGCTTGCCTCACTACGGAACTAAAAGATTTTGCAGCGAAAGTATTTATCTACCAGCCTTAAAAGCTGCTTTAATTCGCCTATTTCCTGAAACCAACCACGCCTATTGCTTGTAGGGGCACTTCTTGTAGGTGCCCGGTTTGTTCTCATGCCTCAATTTCCATCAGATTGCGATCGCCCCCATCCTAAAGACATAAATCAAAGTAAAGCAGACCTGTGATTGTCCTTACCCTAGCGGGATGATTTAATTCAGAAAAAAATCAGAGAATCGTCCTAGATTCAACTCAACTGCTTTCAAAAGTTTTATGTCAAGCCCTATTGAATTTAATTTATTTGCTCCCTATAACGAAGGTGCTGCTTTAGTCGGGTCTTTTTCTGATTGGGAAGAGATCCCCATGCAAAAAGACAAAGATGGTTTTTTTCGCACCACTGTTGAACTCAAAGATGGCGTTTATCAATATAAATTCCGGGTGCAATCAAAAAGCTGGTTTTTTGAACCCGATCAGTGGGTAGATGTCAATGACCCTTACGCTACGGATATTGATAACCCTACTCAAAACGGTGTAGTGCGGATTAAAGATGGGGAAAGAATTGTCGATACTTACGTCTGGCAACATGACGACAAACCCTTGCCGCCCGACCATGAACTAGTGATTTATGAAATGCACGTGGGCGACTTTTCCGGTGGTGAAGACGATCCCCACGCTCGTGGCAAATACAAGCACGTGATTGAGAAGCTAGACTACCTGTGCGATCTAGGCATTAACGCGATCGAATTGATGCCCGTCAAAGAGTATCCAGGTGACCATAGCTGGGGCTACAACCCCCGTTATTTCTTCGCGACAGAATCTAGTTATGGCACCACCGAGGAGCTAAAGCGCCTGATCGATGAATGTCATGGCCGTGGCATTCGCGTGATCATGGATGGGATCTACAACCACTCCGAAGCTGAAAGCCCCCTGACTCAAATCGATCACGACTATTGGTATCACCACGAACCCCGTGACCCCGACAACAACTGGGGGCCAGAATTTAACTACGAGCACTACGACGAAAACCTAGACACCTATCCCGCTCGGCGCTTCGCTGGCGACACTGTGCGCTTCTGGACACAGGAATACCATATTGATGGCGTTCGCTACGATGCCGCTCGCCAAATCGCCAACTACGACTTTATGCACTGGCTGGTGCAAGAGGCGAAACAAGCCGCAGGTAGCAAACCGTTTTACAACATTGCAGAACATATTCCCGAAAACCCTAGCATCACCAACGTCGATGGCCCGATGGATGGCTGCTGGCACGATAGTTTCTACCACTGCGTTTTAGAGCATATTTGTGGCGATACTTTTGACCTGGAGCGGCTCAAAGATGTGATTGACGCTAGACGGCAAGGGTTCATGGGAGCCACCAACATCGTCAATTACCTCACCAACCATGACCACAACCACATCCTGGCTGAGTTGGGCGATCGCGAAATTTTCGATGAAGAAGCCTTCAAGCGCGCCAAACTAGGGGCAGTGCTGCTGATGACGGCAATGGGCGTGCCACTGGTTTGGATGGGTGAAGAGTTTGGTGAGTACAAATACAAAACCGTTGACCAAGCCAAGATCGAATGGCCCTTGCTAGGCAATGACTTGAATCGCAGCTTGTGGGATTACTACAAAGGCTTGATCCAACTCCGCAAGAGCAATCACGCCCTGTATACCGAGAATGTCGATTTCTTCCACGAGAACCCAGAGGCCAAAGTTCTAGCCTATACCCGCTGGAATGATGAAGGTTCTAGAGTAGTTGTCGTTGCCAACTTCTCAGACCAATTTTTGGCAGGCTACCAAGTGCCCAACTTCCCAGCCGATGGCACCTGGCACGAGTGGACTAGAGACTACGATGTAGAGTCGGGCGACCACAACCTCATCGTTGATTTGGGTAGCTACGAAGCTCAGGTGTTTGTTTGGCAATCCTAAGCTTTTGTTCAAAGCTCCTCTCCTCTTTGGAGAGGGGTTTGGGGAGAAGTCTGAGGTTTATTTATTCTGTGCTCCTTAGCAGTTTCACGCTTAATGTCCAGCATCCTTGTGGTAGGATGGTAGACTGCTGAACTTATGATTAGGAAGTAACTGCATCCATGGCCCTGCTGCAAGAGCGTAAGCACGAAATCATTTCTGACTACCAGGTTCACGAGACTGACACTGGTTCTGCTGATGTCCAAGTTGCCATGCTCACAGAGCGGATCAACAAACTGAGTGACCACCTGAAGACCAACAAAAAAGATCACGCCTCTCGTCGTGGTCTCTTGAAAATGATCGGTCATCGTAAGCAGTTACTCGCTTACATCCTGAAACAAGATCAGGGACGTTATAGAGCTTTGATCGGTCGGCTAGGCATTCGCGGTTAGAGGGTAAGCGGTTATGGCTCCTGAATCTGACGATCGAGCACGCCTACCTTTTGAACCTACTAAAAATCGTAAAAAAGCTGCCAAAACAGAAAGCTCTAAGCCTCAACCAGTTTTGAAGCAAGAGAGCCAACCTAAAGCCAGTACGCAAAAATCCTCTCAGCAGGAAATGGCGATTCCGGATGTAGTCAGCAAGCGTATGGCTCGTCGGATGGCTTTTTTCTGTGGTATCCCTACGAGTTTAGGGATGGCTACATTTTTTGCGGCTTATTGGGTTGTCAGCCACGACTGGATCAAACTGCCCAACGTAGTAGTCGTACTAGTGAGCATGGGCTTTTTTGGTCTAGGAGTTTTGGGACTGACCTACGGGGTGCTTTCAGCCTCTTGGGACGAAGAAGCACCAGGTAGCTTACTAGGAGCCTCAGAGTTTGCTATCAACTGGGGCCGCATGACCGGAGCGTGGCGCTCTGCGAAACAGCAAAAAGATTCGCCTTGAGTTTTTCGAGGCGAATTTTTCTTGGCGATCGCTTAATTCAATCCAGTCAGACCCACAAGCCATTCGGTTATCGCTATCCTGAAACATAGGATAGTTCGTTAAGTCTAATCGCTCTCTTCTAAGCATGAGGACTTCAGCATGATTGTGGTTATGAAGAGCGGCTCGCCGGAAGCCGAGGTTGCTCGTATTACCCAAGAACTCACAACTTGGGGTCTGACACCAGAAAAGATCGTTGGGAAACACAAAGTTGTCGTGGGTCTAGTGGGTGAAACAGTTGACTTAGACCCATTACAAATCCAAGAAATTAGCCCTTGGATTGAACAAGTTTTACGAGTCGAGCAACCGTTTAAGCGAGCTAGCCGCGAGTACCGCCACGGAGAAGCGAGCGATGTCGTCGTTTCTACACCGAATGGTACCGTCCACATTGGTGAACATCACCCGGTCGTGGTTGTGGCTGGCCCTTGCTCGGTTGAAAACGAAGAAATGATTGTGGAAACGGCGCGGCGAGTCAAAGTGGCAGGCGCACATTTTCTGCGGGGCGGTGCCTACAAACCTCGGACTTCACCCTATGCCTTCCAGGGTCACGGGGAAAGCGCTCTGAACCTGCTGGCCGCAGCTCGTGATGCCAGTGGCTTAGGAATTATCACCGAAGTCATGGACGCGGCTGATTTGGACAAAATTGCTGAAGTGGCAGATGTGGTGCAAGTCGGTGCCCGCAACATGCAAAACTTCTCGCTCTTAAAGAAAGTGGGGGCGCAAGATAAGCCTGTGCTGCTGAAGCGCGGCATGTCAGCCACGATCGAAGAATGGTTGATGGCAGCCGAGTACATTCTGGCAGCAGGCAACCCAAATGTAATTCTGTGTGAGCGTGGCATTCGCACGTTCGATCGCCAGTATGCCCGCAATACATTGGATCTTTCCGTGTTGCCTGTGCTGCGATCGCTCACCCACCTCCCGATCATGATTGACCCCAGCCACGGGACAGGTAGAGCTGAGTACGTCCCTGCAATGGCAATGGCGGCGATCGCAGGTGGCACTGACTCACTGATGATCGAAGTCCATCCCAATCCCAAAAAAGCCCTCTCCGATGGCCCTCAATCCCTTACGCCCGATCGCTTTGACCAATTGATGAAAGAGTTAGCAGTAGTGGGTAACGCTGTGAATCGTTGGCCTCAATCTGCAGCAGCGATCGTTTAAAGCTTACCGATTTTAACAAATAGAGGAGGAGAGCCAATTCAAGCCTTTTCTCCTTTTTTGAGGATACTCCGCACAAAAGCTCGTTTGAGTGTTTCGTCTTGCACAAAGATTGCCTTGTTTAAACCCGCAGAACTCTCCAGGATGTAAGCGGTCTCATCAAGAATGTGCTGTAAATATTCACGGGCTGACAGAGACATATTCAACTTCTTCTAGAATGCGCGGGCCAATGTAGGAGCTTAAAGACTCAACTGTAAGCAGGTCAACGGCTCGGCCAAAGAGGTCTTCTAGAAAAAAAGACAGGTGCATGAAGTTGTCGAATGTCTTTTGCTCTGGCTCAAAAACGACCAAAACATCAACATCACTTTGCTCGTGAATTGCAGTATCGCGCACGAAGGAACCAAAAATACCACAACGTTGAACACCAAAACGCCGTAATTCCTGTTGATGTTGCTTTAGAAGATCAAGTACTTGAGTTTTGGTCTGAACAGGCATTTTAACTGATACCTACTTAGGCTGCGATCGCTTGATTCAAGCTTTACAAATTAGAAACCCGTTGGATAAAAACAGCTGTTGACTAATGTAAGAACCAAATATATTAGCAACAAAGATGCATCAAGCAGGTACTTATATTTCGCTGCGATGAGGTAGTGAGACGACTTCTTCTAGAAGTATTTGTTCGTCCCGGTAAGACAACTTGTAGCAAATCTCTCGGCCTGGTGCAACGGCCCAAAAATATAAGGGTTTCGCAAAAGTGCAAAGCTCATATTTAGGATGATTTGACTTGCATTTGCAGTCACTTTTACTATGTTGGCCCTGCTGACAGCAATAATGAAAGTCTTCAATTAATTTTTCAAATTCTCGGCTATCTTTTTTCACCTCTCCACAGATCATAATGTTGCCAGCATGAGATTTTATGACTAGATCAACCCCACGAGCTAGCGCTCCAAAATCCTCTCTTCTCGCTTCTATCTGCACCTGGGATATGTCCCAGCCATATTTCAAGATTAATGCTGATGCAGCTGAAAGTTGACTAATACCCTCCCGAAATAAAGCCCGTGTCCTACGACCCTTATAAGCAAAATGCCAGAATAGTTGAAAACCTTTTTGTTGCCCTTTGCTTTCACTTGCTGTCAGTAGAAGGGAACTTTGAGCATAGCCTCCCTCATCAATACTAAAGAGTTGTGCTTCTAGCCCTAAGATAAAATATTTTGCTTCATCGCTGTCTAGGGCAGGATCGATACGCAAAGCAGGTTTATCATCTGCTACAGACTCATGAACTGGAAGATTGACATACTTCTCTGCTAGATATTCTTCTAACTCGTATATCCAATTTCTCTGCATATTAATTGTGTTGAAAAATTACTGATGAGTTCTTAGAAAACTCACTTTACAATAGTATCAAAATTCATTTGTCTGTCATTAGTAAGTCAAAAATTGTTCGTTGAAGATTTTCATTTATTCAATCTTTGTGAAACTTTGGTAAAAGAGTAGTAGAAAGCATACTCTTGCCTGGAAAGATTTATGGTCAGATAGTGCAGCTCAAACTTAGAGGTGATTTCAAACTTAGAGGTGATAGCGCGATCGCCCCTCTCTCAGCCCTCTCACCACTTCTCTAGTTATATTTTCTGAGGGAAAGCTTATGTTATGGGTAAATTTCTTGGTAGGAAAGATAACCTAGGGATGTAGCCTTCAGACTGGCTGAGTCATGACCACAAACCTGACCGGGATTACGCTGCGGCAAGCCGAAGAAACCGACCTACCTCAAGTCGTCAACTTAGACCGTTTAGCCTTTGCGCCCTTGCGATCGCCTGCCGAGATTGAACGCGATTGGTATGGTCAAGGGCTGAACCTACCGGGTCGCCAGCACATGCTTGCCGTGGATGACTTAACTGGGCAGGCTGTTGCGACCTATGCTCAGCTTGACCTCAGCGTCGTGCTGGAAGGGCAAGGGTTTACCACTGCGGGAGTAGCTGGGGTGGCGGTAGCTCCAGAGCGACGGGGCCAGCGAATTGCGCGGTTTATGTTGGAGCAAGGGGTACAAGAATGGCGATCGCAGCAGATTCCCCTAGCGATGCTTTACCCCTTTCAGCACGGCTTCTATCGGCAATTGGGTTGGGCTTGGGTGGGGCGGCTGCACCAATATACTGTGGCAGCAAAGCATCTGCCGCTGTATCCAGAGCGGTTTGGTATGGTGCCCTACGACCCGAAACACCATCAACCAGCCCTGCAAGACGCATATCAACGCTCAGCTTTGCGGCGGAATGGGTGGTTGCAGCGGCAAGAGCTACAGTGGCAACCTCGCCTAAAGCCAGAACCCGGAAAAGAAATCTACTGTTATCAAGAAGCAGGCAAGCTGCTCGGCTACATCATTCTGCAATATGCGGCTGCGGATTCTCTTCCCAGTACGCTCTCTGTGGTGGTGCAAGAATGGGTGGCGCTAAACGCTGATGCTTACCGCGGCATTTTAGGTTTTCTCTCGGCGTTGCGGGACCAAGTGCACACCGTAGTTTGGAACACTTACCCAGAAGACCCGTTTCCCTATTTAGTGCGGGAACAGCACCGAGTTTTAGAGGTGAACCAAGCTCCCCGCCTCTATGGCTTTACCCATCGCTTCGGCGAGATTGGCGGTGGCTTTATGTGGCGCTTAGTGGATTTGACTACTGCCTTTCGACTCCGCCCAGTCAAGCAGGGTTCTCCCTTTATCTTGACTTTCCAAGTCAGCGATCCAATCCTGGGCGACCAGACGATTACCGCCAACTTTACGGCAGAACGCATGCATCCCGTAGCTCAGCCTGTGCCAGCGGTGTTGAAAACCTCTGTGGAACACTTGACCGAGTTGTTTTGTGGCTTGCGACGGGCGACAGAAATGGTTTGGACGCGAGAAATTGAATACGAAGGCGATCGCGCTTTGCTGCAAAAGTTGGATGCCGCTTGGCAATGCACGCCTCCCTTCTGCTGGGACTACTTCTAACCCAGCGTTATTAAGCGTCTTCTTCTGACTCGTCCACAGCATTAGCAGCTTGGAAGGCATTCAAATTCTTGAGTTGCTGATCGACACTTTGTAGAAGCTGATTCAGAGCAGGCAAAGCGTCTAGGGGCGTACCATTCAAGCTCAAATCCGTTTGGGTGCGATCGCGAATTTCATCCAACTTGCGCTGCAATTGCTGAGCAATACCCAAAGCATCTCGGCTGAGGTTAGCTAATTGCTGCTGCTGATAAAACTTTAAGGCTGCCCCTCGTAAAACCTGTAGTGTGGCTTCTTCTCCATAGGTACCAGGCATAACCCGAAACCGTAACAGGAGGCGAGACTCTTGATACAGGCGCTCAACTTCTTCCTGCCTCGGCTTCTCGACAGGAATCATGGGCAGGTTTGTCAGTCGCTTCAGTTCGTTGATCACACCTTGGAAGACAGCAGCAGGCAAATTTTCTAAAACGGATTGCAGAACCCCATTTTGGCTCCACAGAATCCGTCCCTGATGCTGCTGTCGCTCAAAATAAAGCCGACCAATTCCACCCACCAAAACTCGCCCTAGCAGTTCATCCAGCAAATTCTTGGGCGGCAGGGCGGTGAGTACCTCAATCGAGCTAGATAAATGTTGTGGGTGCACGTCTAAGACTGGCAGCGCTGGAACAGCAGACGTTGGAGGCACCTCTGGAGGCGCAGAAATCTCTGAGGCAGGGCTCGGCTTGGTAGAATTAGCGACTGGTTTGGTAGACGCAGGTTTGCTAGGGCTAGGAGATGTGGCGGCTGGTGCCATGAACTCAGTTTCGTCTGTTTTGAGTCCAGGAATCTCTAGCCTTTCGGGGCTGTCCACCACTAGGGTTGGTTGGTTGTTGCGCTCTGACGGATCGGTGGGGCGAGGTTTGGAGGTGGAGCTAGGCGTAGAAGGTTGAGCGAGCCTAGGAGCCGCTTTCTGCGACTTCTGCTTTTGCTGGTCTGCGTGGCTGAGATAAGCAGAGAGCATTTTCTGATGAGTTTCTGAGGAGATGGAGCGAGGGACCAATGAGCAGTTGATATAAGCCAAAATCCTGCGGACATAGTCTAAAGCGGCTGTATCCTCTAAATTCACCATGCCTAAGTTCATGCGGCTCCCTTCTACGGATAAAGGCAGCACTTGGTGATAGAGACAAGCCTCAAACGGGAGCAGGCTATCAATCAACTGAAACATTTGCGCGGAGTCCAGCCAAGCCATACCGTCGCTTTGAGTTGACGATAAAGAGGGATGATTACCAGGGCTGGTGTCCTGACGCCCGCCGCGATCGCCTAAGGGAGACGCCATAGAAACTCATTAAACTTGATTACCTACTATCCTAATCGGGCCAGTCATTAAAATCCCGGATTAAGCTCAGCAGATTCAACCAGATTGTGTAAAGAACTTCAGCAGTTACCGCAGTTATTTCAAGAGGCACTACGGAGTTCTTGAGCCGCCAGATAAAGCTTGCTCCATTCCCCCATGACTTGATTGGTCTTCAAGTTCAAGTCACCTGCGATCGCTTCTAGGGTGCAGCCTTCCCGAAGACGGTCTAACAGCTGGCGTTGCTCTGGAGTGAGTTTATCGACATATTGCTGCCACTGCTCCGGCGTTAAACCCAGGCTGTGTTCTTGCAGCGAAGTCTCTAGCCAATTCGCCACTAATTCCGGTTCATTTTTCAGCGCGAAAACCCGAATCGCGTGATAGCTGATTTTCTCTCGCAATCGATAAACTTGCTTGATCGGCAGATCTAGGGTTCGAGCGATCGCTTCTTGCGAGTGGCCTTGGAGATAAAGTTGTAGCCAACGGGCTGCATCTGGCTCTACTTTTTCTGCCAGGTATTGCTCAAACGATTGCTTCACGGCAGTTCGAGCCATCTGCTGTTCTTCCCAAGCTTGTTCGTCTTGGTACTGAGAAACGGCCTGATTGTCGAGCAAGCTGACGGGGTTTTCGGCTTCATCGGGGGTGATTTCTTCCGAAACTAGCCGCACTAAATCGCCACTGGGAACTTGAGTCATGCCACCGCGTTGAGAGCGGCGCAAGTAATTAACAAAGCGATAGACGAGCAACGGTTGATTGCGGATGGGTCGGAGGCAGTACTCCTCAACACTCGCTAGGAGCAAGTTATTCCGCATCCGAGAGTCTGAGGTGCACTGAGCAATCCAAGTGACTTGCTGTTGCATGTAGCCATCACTTTGCAACAGTTCCTGAATCACTTCCTGCAACACATCCACAACAGAGCGTTGGCGATCGCGGCTGAGTGCGACCCAAGTCTTAATCTTGTTACGAATGAGAAATAAGCTGCTAAGGCGCTGAATTAGCTTACGGTAAGCCCGCTCTGGCCCTACACCCAGATAGCGCTGCTGCAAAATGCGATAGCGATAATCCATTGCTTGCTGAACAATCGCGAGCTGGTCAGAAGTTAACGTGTCAAAACGCGCTAAATCCTCTCCCATCAGCCAACGGATAATACTTTCCCGATGCGCTACAGATTGCTCTGAGCAGTCTGTTTCAAGTTGCGATCGCCAGTCGTTTGCCAGTTTGTCTGCCAGTCTCATTGGAGTTGCGATCCTTTTAGTCCCTACCTATAGAGTTTGTGGCCAACCCTTCCGCTTGGCCCTCACCCACATGGGTAAAAATATCGCTTACTAATACGTAAATTTACGTTACTTAAGCTCAAGTGTCGGGGCATCGTTAACTTTATGTCTGCCATTAGTGTTGGTTTACACCTCGAAGCCTGTACCAGACTCCGTACCAGACAACCAGTTTTCGTGATTGCTCTGGATGACTATAGCAATCCCAAATGAGGATGACTAGCCGCAGGCAGTAGCTCCGAGAGCGGCTGATAGTAGCCTAATAGTCACTATTATCGCTGCTGTCATCAATTGAAATAACCAAACGTTCCAATGCCTCAGTAAGGTGATTCAATCGCTCCAGGGAATGGTTTTGAGTTTCAGCCAACGTCTGCACAGCATCGCTCAAAGCAAAGATTTGGTATCCCTGTTGCTGCACCTGTTGAGATTGTTGTTGTACCTGAACTGCTAAAGCATCTACCCGCTCCGCCAAGCGGTCAATCGTCTCGGTGGTCACTAGTACAGCTTCACCAATTTGCTGAATAATCGATTCTAAGCGGCTTACTCTTACTTCCACGCCTCAGAGTCCTTATCATCAGATTGCAGTTTGAGCCAAAACCTAGTTTCCTAGGCCTGAGTTAGCGTTTGCACCCTAAAGTCGTAAACTCTTAGCTGTTAGTTGTCAAGGCATCACTGCTCTCTGAAGCTAGCTTTTCGGGCTGTAAAGCCATATTCCAGAGTACAAAGGTGCCAAGCTAGTACCGATGATTTGACTCAGCTAAGACATGAATAATCATCTGTTGTAGCATCTTCTCCGGATTAACCTGCCAGGTTTGCAAATCTACTCAATTTAATCCCTGAGCGGCCCTTACTTAATAGCCAACACAAATTGCATTAGCTCAGCATAGTGACCTGAAGGTATTTGGCTCGATAAAAGTTTTACGCAGGTCCATGATGGCTGACCCAGAAGGAAGGGGTAAGCTCAAACGAGTCGAATTTAAGTCTTGTGTTAGGTAAATCTTTTGGATAGAGATCGCCGAGCTTCGGCTGTTTGAGGCCACCAAATTGAGGGATTCAAAATTCAGAAGATCAAGACAGGCTGGTCAAGCAGCTAACTTAGGGTTTCAACTATCAGCAATGCTGCTTACGCGCGTTAGGCTGAAATTCCAAAGCAGCTTCATCGAATCTTTATAAAACCGCAGGGTTATGAACCAGGCAATGAAGATTTGGACAAGCCTTGTGGAGAGGGCTATCACTGTTAATCGAGTCCCGTCTATATATTAGTGGTGCGTACGTGCTTCTACGGTCCTATAGTGACAGGCTTGTCATGACGACGCATTCTGTATTGTCTCCGATATCTAGCCCCTTCACTGTACCGGAATCTGTCTTTCAGGTTCCTCATCCATCAACCTGCTCTGTAGCGAAACGGTTGCTTGACATTTTCGGCAGTGTAATCGGCCTATTGATTCTGGCGCTCGTGTTCGTCCCTGTGGCGATCGCGATCAAGCTAGATAGCCCTGGCCCAATTTTCTATAAGCAAAAGCGTTACGGCCTACATGGTCGCCCCTTTGAAATTCGCAAATTCCGCTCTATGGTGGAAAATGCCGAAGCTCTCAAGGCGCTGATTCCCAATGAAGCCCAAGGCTTAATCTTCAAGAACCGCGAAGATCCTCGCGTCACTCAAGTCGGTCGTTTTTTGAGACGCACTAGCCTTGATGAATTTCCCCAATTCTGGAATGTGCTGAGCGGGGAAATGAGTCTGGTCGGCACTCGCCCTCCGACTGGTGATGAAGTTGTTCACTATGATGAGCACCATTGGCAGCGCTTGTGTGTAAAGCCCGGTATTACGGGAGAATGGCAAGTGAATGGTCGTTCTTCAGTCAAGGACTTCGAGAAGATTGTTGAGCTAGATTTGCGCTACCAAACCCATTGGACTCCTCTGTACGATTTGACAATCATCTTCAAAACAGTATTTGTGATTTTTGCCAAAACTGGGGCCTACTAACCCACGACCTCAGCCGCGATCGCCTCACTTTCAAGGCTGAAAAAAGACAGCATGCTCTAGTTCCACCACTCTGTCCTTAACCCGGCAGGGTGGTTTTTTGTAGCGGGGCAGTGGAGCTTCAGAGCCACAAATAGCGGGCTGGAAAACAGATTGATGATGCTTTGTTGTCCTCACTTCATGCTAGCGTTAGCCCAACTACGGGAGAGTTGCTTGAACATTCACAAATGCAAACTAATGGGCCCAGACAAGAACTGACCTGCCGAGCAATGTCATTAGTACCGCCAGTAAAGCAAAACTCCCTAGTTGGTGATGTGAGGAAGTGCCGCAATGTTTGAACTATTAACCTTAGTTCTGCTGTGGCTGCTAGTCGGCATAATTATCTGGTACGTCCTACAGAAGCTGATTCCGAAGGAGTACTACACTTGGCTCGGTGCCTTTGTGATGGTGTTATTCATCATTCTGGCCTTCCTAACGCCAACCAGCCGAGTTGTCTCCACAGTTTGGAGCGTGTTATCGCTGCCCTTCAAGCCCCTTGGCCTATCCTTGTTACTGCTGGCTGCTGCTGCCGCCAAGATGGACAAGGGTGGGCTGAAAAAGCCGGGGGGTACTTTGGTGATCGCTGCCCTGTTAATTTTGCTAATTTCTAGTACTCCCTTTGTGGCCTATGCGCTGGCCCAAAAAACCGAGCAGGCCGCCATTCAGTTCGATCAGCAACGGCGGGAACTTTGTGACCTCCAGTGCCCGACGACGCTGACCCCTCCAGAAGGACAAACAGCGGCAGCGATCGTGGTGTTGGGATGGGGAACCACGCAGGCAAATCTACCCTATCGGCGACAGATTCAGCTGACGGATACGGGCGATCGCATTATTTACGCCGCCCAACTGTATCAGGACCAACTACGGCTAGGGAATCGGCCTTTGGTGATCGTCAGTGCAGGCCCTAGGGGTGATTTGCAAGGCAAGCCTGAGGAAATCGTGGAAGCGAGGGACATTGAAACCTTACTGATCAATATGGGAGTGGCTAGAGACGACATTGTGGTGGAACCGACGGGCGTGGATGTACGGACTAGT
Source organism: Trichocoleus desertorum AS-A10 (assembly GCF_039962155.1). Taxonomy (NCBI): domain Bacteria; kingdom Bacillati; phylum Cyanobacteriota; class Cyanophyceae; order Leptolyngbyales; family Trichocoleusaceae; genus Trichocoleus; species Trichocoleus desertorum. Next base: position 63,207 of record NZ_JAMPKN010000008.1, read on the forward strand.
GCTGTCGCCGTAGGACGAATCTTAATGGAGCGGCGTTTGGGCGATCGCGTGATCTTAGTTTCTTCTGCCACGAATACTAGGCGAGCCGCTTTAACCTTTGCCAGGGTAGGCATTCGAGTTATTCCTCGACCCACGAATTTTTATACCTTTGAGTCGGGTGGCAGTCTCAGGCGCAGATTACGGATTGCCGACTTTGTCCCCAGCGCTGACACTCTGGTGGTCACGACTCGCGTGATTGAGGAATATTTGCTCTCGGTGTACTACTTCTTACGCGGCTGGCTCGCACCTTTGGGCATTTAGCTTGGCTCGCAGGGGGGTTGCCTGCTGCTGAGGTAATTCGTTTAGGATGATCAAAAGGTTGCTGGATTTTTGCTCATGGCTCGCTCTCAGCTACGGAAACTTGCGGCTTACTTACAACCCCACTGGAAAACTACTGTTTTAGGCGTTTTATCGCTGCTGATCGTCAATTTAGTTGGGGTTTATATCCCGCTGGTCATCCGCGACGCTGTTGACGACCTTCAAGTCACCTTCAGCTTCGACCAAGTTTTGTACTATGTAGGGCTGATTTTGGCCCTAGCGTCGGTCATGTGGGGAATTCGCATGGCCTCTCGGATTTTGCTCTTTGGCACCGGGAGGCAGGTCGAATTTGACTTGAAGCAGAAGATCTTCAATCATTTGCTAACCCTAGAGCCGTTTTACTTCTCACTCAACACTGCTGGGGATCTCATTAGCCGCGCCACGAGTGATGTAGACAATATTCGGCGGTTGGTGGGGTTTGCTGTGCTCAGTTTGGCAAATACCGTCTTTGCCTATACTTTGACCTTGCCCGTCATGCTGACGATTGACTGGAAGCTGAGCTTATTGGCGATCGCACCTTACCCATTCATGTTGATGTTGGTGCGCTTGTTTAGCGATCGCCTCCGCAATGAGCAGCTAGAGGTGCAAGAAGAACTGTCTAAAATGAGCGATCTGATTCAAGAAGACATGAGCGGCATCGCCCTGATCAAGATCTACGCTCAAGAGGAAAACGAGCGGCGAGCCTTCCGACAACTGAATCAGCAACTGCTCAAGGCCAACCTAAAGCTAGCTAGAACCCGTAATACCTTGTTTCCGCTGCTGATCGGCATTGCCAGCCTCAGCATTTTGGTGCTGTTGTGGCAGGGAGCTAGAGCGATCGCCACAGGAGCGCTGAGTGTCGGTGACTTTATCGCCTTGCTCCTATATGTCGAACGCCTGATCTTCCCCACGGCACTGCTCGGCTTCACGATTACAGCCTATCAACGGGGTGAAGTCAGTATCGATCGCGTCGAGTCAATTTTGACGGTGGAACCGAAGATCAAAAACGAGCCCGATGTGGTGCCGTTAGCTCTAGCAGAGGTCAAAGGTCGCCTCAGCGCCCGTGATCTCAGCTTTACCTATCCTGGCGCCGTCATACCAGCGCTGCAAAATGTCAGCTTCACAATCGAACCGGGAGAAACCGTCGCGATCGTAGGGCCAATTGGATCAGGTAAGTCCACCTTGGCAAATGCGATCCCCCGACTGCTGGATATTGCGTCAGAGCAACTGTTTGTCGATGACTACGACATTACTCAGTTGCGCTTGCAGGATTTGCGATCTGCGATCGCGTACGTGCCACAAGACAGTTTCCTTTTCAGCACCACAGTCAAGAACAATATCCGCTACGGCGACCCTCTAGCAGAACAGCCAGAGGTAGAGTACGCGTCCAAACAAGCTCAAATTCACCAAGAAATTCTCAATTTCCCGCACCAGTACGAAACAGTGGTAGGTGAACGAGGGATTACCTTGTCGGGTGGGCAGCGCCAGCGCAGCGCCTTGGGCCGAGCTTTGTTGGTTGATGCGCCCATTTTGATTTTGGACGACGCCCTCTCTAGCGTGGACAACCAAACCGCCACCCAAATTCTGAAAAATTTGTCGGAAGGTACACAACGTAAAACGGTGCTGTTTATCTCTCACCAACTCGCCGCTGCCGCCACAGCCGATCGCATTTTTGTCATGGAGCATGGGCAGATTGTGCAGACGGGCACCCATGATCAACTGCTCAAGCAGCCTGGACTATACCAAACGCTATGGAGCCAGCATGCCTTAGAAGAAATGCTGCGCTAGGAACCAAAATCTGGGGTTGCAGTTTTGCGGCACAAACCTTTATGTCAATAAACAGTGATATGATTGCCCTACTCATGCGGTTCTAGTGAGGAACAGTCACTAGAGGTAACGGGGAAAGTTCGGTGCAAATCCGACGCTGTCCCGCAACTGTGAAGGAATTTTTTGCTCAGCTAAGTAAAAATTTCCTAGCCAGGATGCCCGCCGATGGGAAGTTCTATAGCTCTAAAGTGCGAGGTACACCATGAGAACTGCATCCCTGACTTCTGGCTCTCTACAGCAACAGGCTGTCCGTTGGACGCTTTCGGTGCCTGTGCAAGCCACCTTATTTACTTCCTTGTGTGCGTTGACGCTCTGGACGGTTTACTTCTCAAGCTATCCTGCCGCCCACAACCAAATGCACTCGCTACGCCACCACACCTTGAGTGTTAGCTGCCACTAGAATTTCGTGCTCCGTCAGAATTCTTACTCGTCAGCATCCTCAAGGGCTTTAAGTCGCAATGGCAAAAATTAAACTTGTTTCGCTCCTCAGCTTATTAGGGCTGCTAGGAGCTTTAAGCTATGGTGCAGTTGGGCGATCGCAACTACCACAGCCATCGGTGAAGCTGGCAACTGAACCATCTACCAGTCAGTTACTACCCTTTGAGGCCGATGCCGCGCAGCCCCAAAATCCAGTGCAAATGACGCTACAAGCGCTGGATGCAACCGGGAAGCCACTGCAAAATGCCAACATTCATGTCAAACTGCTAACCCCGCCTACCAATCCTTGGTTGCCCACCGACTTTCCCATCGTTGAGGGCACCAAGCTACTGGATTTGGCGGCGATCGCCGCTAACGGTCAACTGCAATTTCAGCAAATGCTCCCGATTCGCGGTGACTACCAACTCCAAGTTGAAGTTACACCAACCGTTGCTAATGCCTTTGCACCTTTCCAGCAAACCTTAACTTTGTCCGTCCCCGAAAATTCAATTAAATATCGCAACTTCGCCATCCTAGCCGTGATTTTGGTGGCAGTAGGTTTCGGCGGCGGTTGGGTGATTGGTGGCAAGCAAGAGTTGCAACCTGGAGAAATTGCCCCCCAGCGAGTTCGGCTGTTGCTGAGCGGAGCCATTGTGGTCGCGATCGCTGCTCTGCTAGTCGTCAACATTAGTGCTGAACTGTCTCACTCCCATGAGCACTCTCACGAACATGAGCATGGAGATAAGGCGATCGCCGCTTTGCCGTCTAGTACGAACACGCAAGGTTTAGAGGTGAAGCTGTTAGGGCATCACCATGCCACGGTAGGCGAACCTGCTGAGTTGGTTGTACAGGCGATCGATGTGAAAACGGGTCAACCAGCAACTGATGTGGTGTTTGACATCAAAGCCAAATCTTTAGAAGCAGGCTGGGTTGCATTTACTCACCAAGCAACACCCAATAACCAAGGTGAATTTGCTTGGCAACAACAGTTTTTTGATGGCGCACCCCATCAAGTGGAAGTTGAAGTCACACCCAAACCCGGTGCGGCTCGTCAATTTTCATCCTTCAAAGTGGCTCAAGAGATTGAAGTTGAGGCCGTAGAGCCACCGTTGCGATCGCGCCTCCTTTCCCTTGGCTATTTTGTGAGCATTTTGCTGGTGGGCTTGGGTCTTGGTTTATGGGTGCAACAACGGCGACAACCGCGATCGCTCCTTGACAGCAAGGCGTTAAATTAGACATAATGGCAAATTGTCTGTCTATTCCTGCTCGGACCAGGTGAAGGCATCACAAAAAGCTGGCATGCTGATTGTGCAAAGCATTTCATAAAGAGCATTAGCCAGCTACCTGTACGGCAACTGTTAGGAGAATTTCATGGCTTACGCAATTATTGAGACGGGTGGTAAGCAACTGCGGGTAGAACCCGGTCGCTTTTATGATGTAGAGCGGATTGCGGGTGATGTCGATGCCGCTGTCACCATTGACAAAGTGCTATTTGTGCAAAACGACGGTGAAATTTCTGTTGGTCAGCCTTTAGTAGCAGGGGCAGCAGTTCAAGGTACCATCCTGCGCCAACTGCGAGGCCGTAAAATCATCGTGTACAAGATGCAGCCTAAGAAAAAAACCCGTAAGAAGCAGGGTCACCGTCAAGAATTAACCCGCTTGATGATCAACTCCATCAACCTGAATGGCACCGAGTTGGGTGCGGGCGAAGGCTAAGATCAAGTCAGGCAGCGTTGTCAACTTGCAAAACTTGTAGAGATCTCTGAGGGAACAATGGCTCATAAGAAAGGTACAGGTAGTACTCGTAACGGTCGCGACTCAAATGCTCAGCGCCTAGGCGTGAAGCGCTTCGGCGGTCAAGTGGTTCGCGCTGGCAACATCCTAGTACGTCAGCGTGGCACCAAGTTCCACCCTGGTAGCAACGTCGGTCGTGGCAGCGATGACACTCTCTTCGCTCTCGTTGATGGTGTTGTCACCTTCGAAAGAAAAGGTAAGAGCGGCAAGAAAGTCAGCGTTTATCCCGCTGCTGTTGAAGCTCCTGTTGCAGTTACTGCATAAGCTAAGGCGATCGCGATTTATTAAGATCGAAAATAGGGGCGCAGCATGCTGTGTCCTTATTTTTTTGTTTAAAAAATATCCAGAATTTTACAGAAAGTTACTGACCTGTAAGTGAGCAAGCAACAAGCCTTAAACTAATAAGCTGTTGAGAAATTCAAGAGTTAGCCAACCTTTCGTTACGAGGTTGCTAAGCCAGGTAAGTTTTTCTAAATTTTTTACCTTTAGTAGACGCTATGTTTCCGACCCATCGCCCTCGCCGCTTGCGTGCCAATCCTCAGCTTCGTCGGATGGTACGTGAAACCATTGTCACCACCAGCGATTTGATCTACCCGCTGTTTGCCGTTCCGGGAGAGGCGATCGCTCAGGAAGTTCGCTCCATGCCAGGCGTTTACCAACTCTCCATCGACAAAATTGTGGAGGAAGCCAAGGAAGTCTATGACTTGGGCATCCCGGCAATTATTCTGTTCGGCATTCCTGCCGACAAAGACACTGATGCAACCGGAGCTTGGCATGAGTGTGGTATGGTCCAAAAAGCGGCAACGGCGGTAAAAGAAGCAGTCCCTGACCTGATCGTCATTGTTGACACTTGCCTGTGCGAGTACACCTCTCATGGTCACTGCGGCTATTTGCAAGTCGGGGATTTGAGTGGACGGGTGCTGAATGATCCTACTTTAGAGCTGCTGAAGAAAACAGCGGTTTCCCAAGCGAAAGCAGGTGCTGACATCATCGCGCCTTCTGGAATGATGGATGGCTTTGTGCAAGCGATTCGTCAGGGCTTGGATGAAGCAGGTTTCCAAGATCTGCCGATTCTTTCCTACGCAGCCAAATATGCCTCTGCTTACTACGGCCCCTTCCGGGATGCGGCTGATTCTGCGCCTCAGTTTGGCGATCGCCGTACCTACCAAATGGACCCTGGCAATGCCCGTGAAGCGATCAAGGAAATTGAGCTGGACATTGCCGAAGGCGCGGACATGCTGATGGTGAAGCCTGCTCTGGCCTACATGGACATCATCTGGCGCGTTAAAGAAGCAAGCAACTTGCCTGTCGCAGCTTATAACGTATCCGGCGAATATTCGATGGTGAAGGCCGCAGCGCTCAACGGCTGGATCGATGAAGAAAAAGTCGTGATGGAAACCATGACCAGCTTCAAGCGCGCGGGTGCTGACCTGATCCTCACCTACCACGCTAAAGATATTGCCCGTTGGTTGGGTGCTTAACCTCTTCCCCGTCCCCTCTCCTTCTAGGAGAGGGATGCCCTCAGGCTTGCGGGTGGAATAAAGCGTCTAGGGCGATCGCTTGGGCGGCAGGCATTTGGCCGTAGGTAAAGACATAGGGTACATCAGCAGGAAGGTGAGGAATAAATTTCTCCACCGCATAAGGACTGCCATAGATCACCAGCGCTTGAAGTTGATCTGTTTTTAGCAAAAATTGAAACCAATCTTGCGCCGTCTGGGTGAGTCCTGCGCTACCGCGAAACGGGTTGCCGCGAATAAATAGTTGTAGCAGAGTTGCTTGGGGAGTTGTGGGTTGAGGCTCAAAGGCGATCGCTGGAGTATGACTATCTACCAATTGCAAGTGATAACCTTTGTTCTGGGGTAGGGCGATCGCAGGAGTATATCGCCCTAAGAAGTCACAAGCTAAGGCATCGTCCACCACCACGACATTACGTAAAGTTTGGCCCTCGCTCGGTTGACTCAGACGCGACTCTTTAGGCAGGTGCATCTGCATGGAGTCCTGGAGGATGCCATTGACGGTGGTGATCGCCTCTGGTGGCGAGAGTTGCTCTAACTGAATTGGCGGTGGCGGTAAATTTTCCCAAGCGTGGGTGATGTCAGCGCTTTCGGGCATAGGAGAGCAGACTTTGAACTTGGCCCGCCAAATCCGTTCTACCGACGCTTGAATGCGTTCTGGCGTAATCCGACCTGTTTCTACTGCTTCACATACCGCTTTGATGGCACCTGCAGGGTCAAGCGGCATCAGCAAAATGTCCGCGCCTGCTTCTACTGCTAGAACTGGAGCTTCGTTCACGCCATAACGGTTGGCGATCGCGCCCATGACTAAGGCATCGGTGACGATCAAGCCTTCATAACCTAAGTTTTGCCGCAGTTCTTGAGTCAGAATCCGGTGAGAAAGGGTCGCCGGAAACTGGACATCCCAAGCAGGGATTTGCAGGTGAGCGCTCATTACCGCATCGACACCTACGGCGATCGCACTCTTGAAAGGAGGCAGTTCAATCTCAGCAAAACGTTTTTCAGAATGCGTAAGAACGGGCAAATCCAGGTGCGAATCTGTAGCAGTGTCGCCATGGCCTGGAAAATGTTTAGCAGCTGTTAGAACGGGATGCTGTTGAGCACCTTGAATAAACGCCGTTGCCAGCTTCGATACCGTTTCTGGCGTTTCCCCAAATGCCCGGACGTTGATCACTGGGTTATTAGGATTGTTATTGACATCCACAGTTGGAGCCAACACCCAGTTAAGGCCGATCGCTAGCGCTTCTTGAGCCGTGTAAGCTCCCATCGCCTTGGCATAGTGCAAAGCTTGGGCTAAATTAGTTTGGGCGATCGCGTTGAGGGCCATCGGGGGCGGAAACCACGTAGCACCGGAAAAGCGCTGCCCTACCCCTTCCTCAATATCAGCGGCAATTAGGAGGGGAATTTGCGCCCAGTCCTGGAGTTGTTGCGATCGCAGGGCAATTTCGGCGGCACTCCCGCCTAACAAAATCACGCCACCTACACCCAGATCTTGCACCCAGTGTTGCAATGTGGCAGCGGGAGGCTCCCAAACGGGATACTGAATTTGATGGTCAAACAAATATCCTGAGGCTCGGACAACAACCATCTGAGCCACTTGCTCAGCCAGGGATAAGCTCTCCCAGTTGGGCAATGGAGAAGTCACGCTAGATCCGACCAAAGATTTTAATCCTCATCTTCATCTTCAGCTCCAACCAAATCTTGCTCCCAATCGTCTGCGTCTTGGCCAACTCCATCGGCTGCATCATCAGGCTTACGGTCTTGACTCAACTGGTTAATCAGAGAGAGAACTCGTGTGCCGCGCTCAATGGAGCGATCTTCAACAAAAATCACTTCTGGGGTGCGACGGAGCCTAACCCGCTGTCCTAATTCGCTACGAACATAGCCTGTCGCTGACTTCAGCCCCGCCATTGTCTCCTCTCTCGCTTCATCGCTGCCATAAATGCTGACGAAGACTTTGGCATGCTGCAAATCGCCCGATACGTCTACGTCGGTGACGCTGACCATGCCCGTACCCACTCGGTCATCTTTAATGCCAGAGAGGAGCATTTGGCTGACTTCTCGTTTAATTAATTCTGAAACGCGAGAGACGCGACGACTAGTAGCCATAACAAACCTGCTCTTTAACTCGAAAGCGAGACGTACATTTTACTGCGTCCGTACTCAGAACATGAGCCTCATGTCAGGGCAGATGTTCGGTACAGACTTCTAATTTAGGCAGGGGTTGAGCAGTCAACCTCTCTCCAGAGAAATGAAGTGCTTAAGCGGGGCTTAGTCCTAGCATGGCCCGGAGCGTCAGACTGAGAAAGACCAAGCCTGCGACGAAGATGCCTGTCAAGGCGATCGCGGTGGTGGGCTTCTTAAAAAGAGGGATTAAAGGTCTGACAGCATTTAGGAAGACTCCCAAACCAATACTGATGAAGTAGGTGGGGTAGCGAGATACGTTAACCAAAAAGTCTCTCATGGCTTTGATCTAGTAGCGGGTTTCAAAGTTGAAGCTTGCCCAGGTGCTGAGTCCGACTTTTATTTTAATGCCATAAGTAGTTTCTCTAGGGCTGAAGTGGCAAGCTGCAAGATTTCTCTACAACGTCTAGAACGTTTAGGTTAGGGTTTTACCATCAGACCGCAGACAATCCAGCGGGAAGGTCATACACTAGGTATAAAAACTTAAGCAGCATGGATGATTTAGATACACGGGAATGGCTGCTAACGAATGGATTAGGTAGCTTTGCCAGTGGAACCGTTTGTGATGCTCATACTCGCACCTATCATGGTTGGCTATTTGCCGCCCTCGATCCGCCTAGCCAACGCACGCTCCTCCTTTCTCACATTGAAGCAAGTTTGGAGATTGCGGGACAGGTCTTTGCCTTAGGCACACATTTTTGGTTAAACGATGCCATTGCTCCTCAGGGCTTTAGACTTTTGCAATCTTTTACGGTGGACCCCGTTCCAACTTGGGTTTGGGGAGACTTTCCTGGACAACTCACCCGCCGATTGATCTTGCCCTATGGATGGGTAAGCGATCGCGACTCCACGTCATCTCTTGCCCAGGGCAATCCGTCATCTTGCTTTAGACACCAAACTTTGATCCAATACAGCTATGCAGGCAGTGAGGTAGCAACACTAAGATTGCGGCCTTTGATTGGCGATCGCGATTTTCACCACCAACAACGAGCCGAACCGGAAGTCCGTTTTTCCCAAATTGTGGGGCAGCAACAACTGCTGTTGCAAGCGATTCGTCCTGGTATTGTGGGCACACCGTGGCATCTACGCTGGACACAAGGCAACTATGAACCCGATGGCCTCTGGTACTGGAACTACCACTACCCAGCAGAAACTCAACGCGGACTAGCTGACTACGAAGACCTCTACAGCCCTGGGTATTTGACTGCGGTTCTGCAACCCGGTGAGCAGTTAACCCTAGAGGCTAGCGTCGGCTGGCCGGAAGTAGAGCTGCCTTTGCTCAATCACTCTTTGTTCACAACAGCCATTCAAGCCGAGCAACAGCGACTGGCCCACGACTTTGCTGCGGTTCTACCTGCGTCTCCCCAAGCTTTAACCTCCACTCCCCCAGAAAAACCGCCTGAGCCTAAACCTAGCGATGTGAGCCATTTGTGGCATCAATTACTCAGGGCAGGCGACCAATTTTTGGTGTATCGCGCTTCGATTACAGGCCCAACTGTAATTGCTGGATATCCCTGGTTTAACGATTGGGGACGGGACACGCTGATTGCCCTACCAGGCTTAGCCTTGGCAACGCAACGTTTTGACTTAGCCAAAGGCTTATTGCAAACTTTTGGGCACTATTGCCACTTGGGTCTGATTCCGAACGCCTTTCCCGACGTGGGGGTGCAGCCTTCCTACAACAGCATTGATGCTGCTTTGTGGTGGATTGAAATTCTTGGTCTCTATCTGGAAGCAACCGCAGACTGGGAATTCTTGGCGCAACAATACCCAGTGGTGCAAAAAATCTACAAAGCTTTTATTGCAGGTACACTCTACAACATCCGGGTGGATGCCGCGGATGGCCTCGTCACCTGGGATGCTCCCGGCGTGGCTCTCACCTGGATGGATGCGGTAGTTGAGGGTAAGCCGATTACGCCTCGGCGGGGCAAGCCGATAGAAATCAATGCTTTGTGGTACTCAGCTCTGCGCTGGGCGAGCCAGTGGGCTGAACGCTTAGATAAAGAGGCTGTTACTAATCCTGAGACGTTGGTTAACCAAGCTCGACGCTACCGCCAACATGCCGATCAGGTCCAAGCGTCGCTGCAGCAGTTTTGGAATCGCGAGCAGCAATACTTTTACGACACCATTGAACCGGACGATCGCCCAGACCCCAAAATCCGTCCCAATGCAGTTCTGGCGTTGTCTCTGCACCACTGCGGCTTCCCAGCAGAACAAGCCCGTCAAGTGTTGCAAGTGGCTCGCGATCGCCTACTCACTCCCTATGGCTTACGCAGCCTTGACCCCGCTGATCCTGACTACGTGGGGTACTATCTGGGTCAACCAGGAGGTGTGGCACCCCAACCGATTCGTGATTGTGCTTACCATCAAGGCACCGTTTGGAGCTGGTTAATTGGTCCTTTTGTGCGAGCTTGGGAACGCTTCTTCGACACCCAGGACAGCGAACCCTTACCTTTTGACTGGCAACCATTGCTTGATCACCTGCAACAACAAGCTTGCCTCGGTTCGATTTCCGAAATTTTTGATGGCGATGCCCCTCACAATCCCCAAGGGGCGATCGCCCAAGCTTGGTCAGTCGCAGAAGTGATCCGCCACTGGCCAGGTCGAGAATAGCTACGCTGTTTTAGCGATCGCTGCTGGAACTTGGGACTTGAGGTAGGCCAGAAATTGGCTCAATTCGTTGTTAGTCAGCTTCGAGCGAGTCTCCTTACCTGCAAACTGCTGCTTGAGATAGTTACGGCCCTGAAGCTCAGTCCAGCCCAAACGCTTCATCTCGTGAGTAGTTTCCTGCATCAACCGCTCGCGACCCACCGGACCCTCTGCGATCGGCGTAGGCTCCCCACTCCAACCGTTCTCCAAAGCAAACTTAGCGGCTCTGCCATCGCCTTTTCCCTGCATGTAGCGGATAAAAGATTCCTTGCCTTGCCGCCCCTTTTGCTCATCGAGGTAAGCACACAGGCCAAACTGCTCGGCTGCATCTTTGAAGGCGTTACGAAAAGCGCGCACAGGTGGTGTCCCAATGATTTTGGCTTTACCGCGATCGTTCATCTCTGGAAAGGTTTTGTCGTCGCCAATGCCAGTGCGCGTGACCCCACAGATAGTAAGTTCGCAGCGAATCACGGTATAGTCGCCTGTCGTAATCGGGTCGCTATACTGACTACTCCATTCACCAGGGCAGACCGCATTGAGCCGTTGCGTAATAATTTGGTGCGGCACAAAGAACCAACGCCCGCCTCCGGGCAAGTCTCGCTCTTTGTGCTCTTCTGGCAGAAACCACGCTTGCAGTTGCGGCAGAATTTCTTCGAGTTTCATAGGTCGTTGGGTGCAATAACTAGATGCCTGAAGTCAGGCGGGAACTTGAATCAAAATCTCTACCTTCTATTGTCTCCAATAGAACGGGCGATCGCCTAGGGGAAATCACGACTCGGTGAGGATGAGCCGGAACCCATCAGAAACTTGGCTAAACTAAGCTTAGAGTTGCCACCGCTGCCATGACTTATGCACCTAACTTGGGCACGCCAGAAGATGCACTAGAGGATGTTATATTTCCCCCCAGTGACTTGCTGAGTGATGAGCCACCCTTGGAAAGCTATTTGCATTTGCAACAACTCCTGCTGCTGTTAAAGTGCCTGGATTGGTGCTGGCACCAGGGAGGACTAACAGCCCGCGACGATTATTTTGCGGCAGGCAATCTCACCATTTATTACAGCCCTCGCCAGCGCAAGTCTGAGCAATTCCGGGGGCCAGATTTCTTTGTCGTCCTTGGCACAGAGCGGAAGCCTCGGAAAAGTTGGGTGGTTTGGGAAGAAGACGGCAAATATCCCAACATCATCGTGGAGCTGCTATCGCCCTCTACTGCTGATACCGACCGAGGGTTGAAAAAGCAAATTTATCAAGATATTTTTCGGACTCCAGACTATTTCTGGTTCGACCCGGAACGCCTGGAATTTGCTGGATTTCACCTGGTAGATGGTCGCTATGAACCCTTAGAACCCAATCCTCAAGGTCTGCTCTGGAGTCAGCAATTACAGCTATTTTTGGGCATTCATAAAGCTCAGTTGCGCTTCTTTACGGCTGAAGGCCAGCTAGTACCCACGCCAGAAGAATCGGCGGAGGCAGAACGACAGCGAGCTGGACATGCGTGGCAACAGGTTGAACAAGAACGCCAACGGGCTGAACAAGAACAGCAAAGAGCCGATCGCCTGGCTGCGAAGTTACGAGAATTAGGCGTAGATCCTTCAGAAATTTAGCAGAGCGATCGCCCAAGCATGAGCTAACTTGAGACTAAAGCATTCCAGGAGGAAATTCATGGTTGCTGAAGTTCGAGAGTTTGATGCCAAGAATTTTGTCAAAGTACGGGCCTCTCTGGATGCGAGGGAACAAAGCTGGTTAACTTGGGCAGGCTCAATTTATGCCTTCATTCCCGGAGAGAAACGGCAACGCCTATTCAAAATGGTGGGTATGAGCGTCAGCCGCTGTATCCCAGCAGAGCAGGAAGGAGTCTGGGATTTTGTCTCGCGAGAGCTAACCTACTACCTTGACCCCAACACCAACGAGATTTTGCATCAATGGCACAATCCTTGGACGGGTGAGACATTGCCTGTAATGCATGTCGCTAACAACCCGGTGCAAGGTTACTTTCAAGGTCAGTTTCCAGCCCAAGTGGATGGTGAAATTGCCACCTTCGTATTTGATTTGTTCCCAACTTATCCCAACCCTCTAGCGGGAGACGATCGGTTTCGGGAGTACAGCCCTCAAGCTATCTATCAAGCGGCGGAACTGTTCAAACTTACGGTGCCTTTGGCAGAGCTGCTCAATCCTGAACTCAATTCGGTTTCTCAATTGCACCTCGGTTGGGATCGCATTGGGCCTTGGCTACCCTGGATGAAGATGGGCGATCGCCCTGGTCAGCTCATTTACAGTGCTTACGGTAGCAAGGTAGGTGGCTTGGCTGAGTTGCCACCACAGCTACAGTCAGAGATCAACACTAGAGTTCCCGCTTACCAATCAGCTCCTCAATCTCCGCAAGATGAGTCAGATGTTACTTCTTGGCTCTACTTCAAACAGCACTTTGCCGACTATTTAGCAGGAGCCACCTTCCCAATTTCAGAGTGAGGTCGTCATGAAGCAAGTGATTCGCCGCATTGGTTTATGGCTGGTACTCTCCCTCTTCTTCGCCTCTGTTGTCCATGCCGCTCCACTAGATACTGCGCTTGACCAAGGAAGGGTAACAGAGGCAGTCCCTCTGATTGAACAAACTTGGGAAAAGCAATACGAAGATTACTTTCGCGTCAATTTTCCAGACCCAACTATTACGGCGGCAGATGTAGCCAAAACCCTGAGTCAACTAGCAACGCAAACAGGCCAAAAGCCAGCTCTGATCTATGTTGTGCCCAGAGCCAAACAACTAGAACTGGTACTCATTAGCCCTGGTCAACCCCCAGTGCAAAAACGCGTTGCAGCGGCTCCTGCTTCGGTGTTGTTGCCTAAGGTCAAGCAGTTTAGCCTAGCGATCGCCGACCCTCGCCTTAAGCCTAGTAATCAATATTTGCCAGCCGCACAGCAACTCTATGAATGGATGCTCTCGCCGTTAGAAGCAGAGTTGGCTGCTCAAAAAATCGACACGTTGATCTTTTGCTTAGGGGTAGGGCTGCGTACATTACCCTTGTCAGCGCTACATGATGGGCAGCAGTTTCTAGTCGAGAAGTACAGTCTGTCTCGGATTCCTGCTTTTACTTTGACGGATACTCTCTACAGCGATATTCGTAGGGCACCTGTTTTAGCGATGGGCGCTTCTAGCTTTAAGGAATATATCCCTTTGCCAAGCGTTCCCGTAGAGTTATTCTTGGTGGCTCGGAATACTAAATCTCGGCAATTTTTTCTCAATCAAGACTTCACTCTGGCGAATTTGCAGCGCCAACGCACCAGTCAAGCTTTCAAAATTATTCATTTGGCGACTCACGCTGACTTTCAACCAGGATCTCCTCGCCATTCCTATATCCAGTTGTGGGATGACAAGTTGCAGCTGAACGAAATGCAGCAGTTGCAGTGGCAAAAGCCTCCGGTGGATTTGTTGGTGCTGAGTGCCTGTAAAACAGCGATTGGCGATCGCAATGCTGAGCTGGGGTTTGCGGGTTTGGCGGTGCAGGCGGGGGTGAAGTCAGCGATCGCGAGTTTGTGGTATGTCAGCGATAGGGGGACTTTAAGCTTGATGAGCGAGTTTTATCGCCAACTACAAACGGCTCCAATTAAGGCGGAGGCTTTGCGACAGGTGCAAATTTCGCTATTGCGGAAGCAGGTGCGGATTGAGAACGGGCAGTTGCGGAGTTCTAGGGGACCGTTTTCGCTGCCTCCAGAACTGGCAGGGCAGAATGAGGATCTCTCGCATCCTTACTATTGGGCGGCGTTTACGGTGGTGGGGAGTCCTTGGTAGGTTGGGGGTGTTTGGGGTATAGCGAAGTCTGTTGAATCCGAGCCTTTGGGGGCACTCGCCCCCAAACCCCCGCTGAGGGACGGTTGCGTCCCCCAGACCCCCTCCAAACGAAGCTGATGTTTAGGGGTTTCGAGTTTGGGGTCGTTACTTTTTAGCGTCTGATTCCTCACCCTTCACTCTTTCTTTTTCATCCTTCCTACTTCATCCTTCATCCCTCATCCTTCCCCACCCACTAATGTCCAAAAGTAACCATCGGGAGCAGTAAAGGAGAAACTGGGTTCGTTGAATTCGTTGGGGATGATGGCCGTGAGTTGGGTTGCTGGGCTGGTTTGGATGCGATCGCACATTGCTTGAAGTCCTTGGACGCGGTAGGTGTAAAGGGACATGCCGAGGCTTCCGGGTTGGGCCTGGGTGTGGCGATCGCGGAGTGGGATGGATTCGGGGAAGCGGATGATATAGAGTCTACCGGAGCGGGCGGCTTGCAGGTCTGTGGTGGAGGAGCGGGGTTCGTCGAAGGCGGTGACGAGGAAGTGTTCTCCGGGTTCTAGGTCAAAGATTTGGCGTCCGGCGGGTGAGCTTTCGTAGCTGGTTTCGACGTCGTCGCGGACTCGCAGTAAGCCCAGCACGTCTTCGTAAAATTTGAGGCTGGTTTTGCTGTCGTCTTGAATCACCAGTCCCATGTGAGTGAACTGGCTGGTTTTGAAGCGGGCATGTTCGTGGATGGTGCCGTAGTGGGGCAGGCTGTAGCCGAATCGCTGAAACAAGACTTGGCGGGCCAGAGGTTGCAGGAGCAGCATTTCGCGCACGCCGATCGCATCGCTGGTAAAAGGCTGACTTTTGCGATCTTTGTTATAAATGACTTCCCAGTGCGGCTGGATGTAGCGGATGGGCCATCCCGCAGCAGCAGCTTCTTCGGCATGGTTCCACAGAGTGAGAGCATCAGCGGTCATAGTGGTGGCCCAACGGTTGCCTTTCACTTTCATGGAATCTAAACCTAAGCCTTCGTTGGTAGGGTGCTCCCAAACCATGAGGCGAATCAAGCCATGATCGGCATTTTGGTGGTACAGCCGCAGCGATCGCACTGCTGAATTCACGCCATACAATTGCAGAGCTGTTTCTGACGGCAACTCGCCAATTTGCCCAATCCGATAGCCAAATTGCTCCCAGTACTGAAGCGGTGCTAGTGGGTCTAGTACACCGATACAAACTTCGTAGATGCCTGCAACAATTTTGGGTTGGCTGGAAATCATCGAAAATGCCACCAACGAAATTGAAGTGTATAGGCAGCATATTCTAATCTAGCCTGCTAGATTGACAATGCCCGTTATCTCATCCACGCCACAAGTGGCTTTATGGTAAAAAAACTGTTTTCGCTTGGTCTATTAGTCTTTATCCCTATTTCCATTGCGGCAGAACAACTGCACTGGGGATCACTGGCTGTGTTTATCACCTCAGCGATCGCGATCGTTCCGTTGGCAATTTGGTTGAGTACAGCCACCGAGGAAGTCGCTGTCATTACTGGCCCCTCCATTGGTGGGTTATTAAACGCCGTTTTTGGCAACGCCACCGAGTTGATTATTGCCTTGGTTGCACTCCGGGCAGGCCTGATTGATATTGTGAAAGCCAGCATCACAGGAACCATCATCAGTAACCTACTTTTGGTGATGGGCCTATCGATGTTTTTGGGTGGTTTGCGCTACAAAGAGCAAGACTTTCAACCGATTGTGGCGCGGGTAAATGGTTCCTCCATGACCCTGGCAGTGACCGCACTCGTCTTACCTGCGGTCGTACTCTACACCTCGGATGGCGTTGAACCAAAGGCGATGACCAACCTTTCCCTTACCGTCGCCGCAGTTCTGATCATCGTTTACGGCTTAACTTTGTTGTTTTCTCTTAAAACCCATAGTTATCTCTATGAGGTCGGGCTATCAGATTTAGAAGAATCAACGGCTGCCCAAACTTCGCACTCCGAGACAACTACGCACAAACCCAGCCTACCGCTCTGGATTGGAGTCCTGATCATAGCCACGTTGGGAGTCGCCTTCGAGTCAGAGTTGTTTGTCGGCGTCGTCGAGGAAGCTACCGCAGGCTTAGGACTGACACCCCTCTTTACTGGCGTTATTCTGTTGCCCCTAGTAGGTGGTGCCGCAGAATATGTGACCGCCGTTCGCGTCGCCATCAAAAACAACATGGACCTGTCCGTCTCCGTTGCGATGGGGTCCAGCCTGCTAGTCGCCCTGCTAGTCGCCCCCATCCTAGTCTTAGTCGGTCAGTTCATTGGTCAACCGATGGATCTCAGCTTCAACCCCTTTGAAATCGTCGCCGTCGCGATCGCCGTCGTCGTCGCCAACCTAATCAGCCTAGACGGACGCTCTAACTGGCTAGAAGGCGCATTACTCCTAGCAACCTACACCGTGTTAGGGGCAGCTTTTTACTTCCATCCAGCGTAGAGGGAAAGGATGCAGGAGGGAGGATGAGAGATGAAAAGTGAAGACAGAGAGAAAGGATAAGGAGCCAGAAGTTAGAAACTAAGAAGTAACAACCCCAAGTATCGAAGCACTCACACTTAGATTCGTTTGGAGGGGGTCTGGGGGACGCAACCGTCCCTCAGCGGGGGTTTGGGGGCGAGTGCCCCCAAGGCTCGGATTTAACTAAATTGATAAACTAGCGATCGCCCGCTCCACCGCTTGTAAAGCCTGAGCCACCTCCGCCTCACTCACAATCAATGGTGGCACCCACCGCAACACCTTCGGCCCCGCCGGAACCAACAACAAACCCTCAGCCATTGCCGCCTTCACAATATCCCCAGCCGTTAAGCTAACCTCTGGCTGCAACACCAAACCATTAATCAGACCCCAACCGCGCACCTCAGCGAGCAAGGTGGGATAACGCTGAGCGATCGCCTCTAACCCAGCCCGCAATTGCTCTCCCCTGGCTTGAACATTCGCCAGCAAGTTTTCCTGCTCCAGCGTGTGGCAGACACTCAAAGCCACGCCACAGACAAACGGATTGCCACCGAAAGTGCTGGCATGGTCGCCTGCCTCAAAGACATCGCAGAAAGACTTGCACAGCAGCGCCCCAATTGGAATGCCGCCACCCAAACCCTTGGCAGACGTAAAGACATCCGGCTTAATCCCCAGGTTCTCGTAGCCCCAGAGCTTGCCAGAGCGGCCCATGCCGACTTGCACTTCATCCAGCATCAACAAAATACCTGTTTGGTCGCAAATTTCGCGAATCCGCTGGAAGTAAGCCACATCCCCCGGATTTACGCCCCCTTCGCCCTGCAACGGCTCCAGTAGAATTGCCGCCACTCGCCGCTCTTGGCTGTCTAACTCCGCGATCGCCGCTTCTAGCGCTGCCAAGTCGTTGTAGGGCACATAGTGGAACCCTGGCACCAGCGGATTAAAGTTCTTCTGGTACTTAGGCTGGCCTGTGGCCGTAATCGCTGCTAAGGTGCGTCCGTGGAAACTGGCATGGGCGGTGATGATCACCGGATCGCTAATATTCAGAACCGTGTGAGCATACTTACGAGCTAGCTTGATCGCTCCTTCATTTGCTTCCGCGCCAGAGTTACAGAAAAAGGCGCGATCGGCACAAGAATGCTCCACCAGCCACTTCGCCAGTTCACCTTGCTGCGGAATGTAGTAGAGATTGGAGACGTGATGTAGCGTTTGGATTTGCTGCGTTACAGCGGCCACCAAAGCGGGGTGAGCATGACCCAAAGTACAGGTGGCGATCCCCGCCACAAAGTCTAGGTACTCTCGGCCTTCTGTGTCCCAAACGCGGCAACCCAATCCTCGCTCCAGCGCCAAGGGAAAACGCCCGTAGGTGGTCATGACATATTCATCAAACTCAGCTGCATTAAAAGGAGCAGCTGCTGGCTCTACAGGAAGATGTGGGACTAGCGTTTCTGGGCTCACAGACTTAATCCTTGTACGAGTACTAAACTGCGAAGAACTGGTCAAACTCCTAGATTAATCGAATTTTGCGAAAACCTGTGCAGCTTCCAGGCAGAGTTTATTCAAGGTTTCTTAACGACTAAACTTTGGACTGAACTATAGGGCAACTTCAGCTTGCTCAATCAATCTTGTCGTTTGCAACTACCTCTTTCCTAAGCCATGCACTTGAGCCAACTGACTGGATTTTCTGGAAACATATCTTTATTGCTGATCACTTCCAATCAAGGGCAAGTTGCAGCCTTAGTTCCCACGCTGATTATTCTGTTGCTCGTCGCCACGGTCGTTGCCTTGTTGTCGCGACGATTTCGGATTCCCTATGTGACTGGGTTGGTGTTGGCAGGACTGGCGATCGCCGAATTTTTGCCCAATCGCATCGGCCTGGATTCTTCCCTGATTCTGAATTTGTTTCTGCCAATTCTGTTGTTTGAAGCGGCGATCAACACCGATATCAGTCGTTTGCGGAGTCTGATAAAGCCGATTGTATTGTTGGCAGGACCGGGTGTGGTGATCGCATCGGGGATCACAGCCATCATCCTGAAATTTGGTTTAGAACTCGCCTGGATTCCAGCCCTCCTGCTTGGCGTGATTCTAGCGATCACCGATACGGTTTCGGTCATTGCTGTGTTTAAGGAAGTTCCAGTTCCAGCACGGCTTTCCACCATTGTCGAAGGAGAGAGCTTATTCAACGACGGTATCGCTCTCGTTCTATTCAGCTTGATTTTGAAGGTTTATGAAACGGGCTCCGTCACTGTAGGCGAAAGTATTCAAGAACTAATCGTGGTGATTGTGGGGGGTTCTCTAGTCGGGGCGGCTTTAGGATACTTAAGCACTGAGTTATTTGTGCGCTCAGATGACCCACTCAGCAGTATTCTGCTCACTGTGGCCGTGGCGCTCGGAGCCTTTCAGCTTTCCCAGTTGATTGCCGTATCTGGGGTGGTAGCGGTGGTCGTGGCGGGGTTAATTCTCGGCAACTTGGGCTTGTCGCGGGGGGTGTCTGCATCTAGCCGGATCACGCTGTTGAGTTTCTGGGACTACGCGGGATTCGGGGTCAATACCTTTATCTTTTTGCTGATTGGCTTAGAAATTGATTTACCCGTGCTGTGGCGGACGCTGCCTGCGGTGTTGCTAGGAGTCTTGGCCTACCAAGTCGGGCGATCGCTCTGTGTGTATCCCTTGCTGGCAGTCGTGGGTTGGTTCGATCGTGCTGTGCCGTTGCGCTGGCAACATGTGCTATTTCTCGGCAATATCAAAGGGTCGTTGTCGATGGCCTTAGCGCTCAGCTTGCCAGCCAGCTTACCCGGACGTGGCGAATTAATTGTGTTGGTGTTTGGGGCAGTGTTGCTGTCGTTGGTGGTGCAAGGGCTGGGCTTACCTTGGGTAGTTCGGCAGTTGCAACTGTCTCAAATCTCCGATGCAGGCCAACAGGTGGAAGAGTTACAGGCGCAGCTAATTGCTGCCAAAGCGGCTCAAGACGAACTGGATGGTTTACTCAAAACTGGCGTGTTGCCCCGCTCTATCTTTGAAGAAATGCGCTCTGGCTATCAGGTGCGCGTGGTATCGGCGGAAAAGACTCTACGAGACTTGTTCAACCGCCGCATTGATACTGCCAATGTGGGCAATGGAGCGGCAGAGACCTTTGGCGATCGCATTAAGCTCGATGCCATCCGCAGACGCTTACTTTTAGTAGAGAAAGGCGCGCTCAATGATGCCCTGCGGAAACGGGTTTTGTCTGAAGTGATCGTGCGATCGCGTTTGCGCCAGATTGATGAGCAATTATTAAAGCTAGAAGACGATTAAAGCTAGTATTCAATTTCTGATTTCTCAACTTCTAGAACAGAATAAGTAGCAGCGATCGCCGAACCGCGAAGTTCAATTTGCCAGGAAGTTTTATCTAAGTTTTTGCTTGAGGTGGTTCTACCTTAACTTTTTGAGGGCCGAGTCAATGCCTGACCTCATTCGCCCTCAATAGCGACCACCCCTAGCAAATAACTACTTATTTCTGCACCTTAGAAGGCTCTTGACTACTAGGTGGAGTTGGCAAAATGGATTTCACCTGACCATCAGAAGGCTGAGATAATTTAGCACCTGTTTGATAAGGAATGGCAAATTCGGGTTTCATAAGTAATAAGGGTGTTTGTTATTAGATATTTCAGGTTTCATGTTAGTAGTTTGAGCCCTTAGATTTTCTCTATCTCAAGCATTGTGATGCAAGGCTAACTCCATATAGGAGTTCCACCTCATGACATATCTCCTTCAAAAGGCTTTTGTATCAAGTGCAGCCCTGCACAAAATCAATTACCTCATGCAAGGTTCCTGGCTTAGTGACAATCAAAATGGTTGATCCGGGTTCTAACACGGTGCTGCCGTTGGGGATTTTCAGCGAGGTTTGCGGGTGGGTTTGATAGCCAATGATCAAAGATCCGGTTGGAAAGCGTTGATCTTGCGCCACTTCTGCCACACTGCGCCCGACCACATGACATTGGTTGGGAATTGCTAGCTTCAACACTTCAATCTGGCCTTGCTCAAAGTGCATGATCGATTCCACCTCTGGATATTCGATCGCATTCACCATCGTCGATACCGCTAGCTCGATCGCATTGATCACATGCGTCGCTCCAGCAATGCGGTAGGGTTCACCAAAGTCTCGATGCCGCATCCGCACCATGATTTGCGGCACCCCGTAATGCTTACCTAAAGTAGCCATTGCTAAATTTAGGGCATCATCCCGTAAGACCGCAGCCAAAGCATCGGCTTTGCGAATTCCCGCTTCCAGCAAAACTTCTGTGCTGACAGCACTGCCTTCAAAAGCCATGACTCCCACTTGCTCGCGGGCGTAGCGGCAGGCCACTGGGTCAATATCTATCACCGCCACCGTATGTCCTAAATCCACCAATCTCTGGGCCAAGTTAAGCCCGATTAACCCTGCTCCCCCAATCAGTACGTACATTGCTTTCCCTTGATGAAGGCCCCTTGCTTTACTTTACAAGTTGTCACCAACTCGCGGCTGTACCACGAGTCACCTGTCCTAGAGAGAGGAGCTCGCAACGTTTTTGCACCACACCCCTCGATCGCGGTTATTCTGCAAACAGAGACCCTTTAGCGTTGCTATGTGAATCCCGATAACCTCTTTAACTCTCAAGCCACCATTGAGCAAAGATATCGACGCATTAAAGCTGAATTGATCGGCGGCGCGATCGCTCTCATGGGAGTGTTTCTGATTGGCACGGTTTGGTATTGCTGGGTTGAGGGGTGGCGCTGGCTGGATGCCGCCTACATGACCGTGATCACCCTAGCGACCGTTGGCTTTATGGAAGTCCATGAGCTGGGCGATCGCGGACGGTTATTTACTATCATCTTGATTTTGATGGGAGTGGTGGCGATCGGCTATATCGTCAATCGGTTCACAGAAGCGTTGATTCAAGGGTACTTTCAAGCAGGACTGCGGTTACAGCAGCGACGGCGCATCATGGAATCACTGACACAACACTATATTCTCTGTGGGTTTGGGCGAACGGGTCGTCAGATTGCTTTAGAGTTTAAGGCCGAGGGCATCCCCTTTATTGCCATTGATTCTGATCTGGCGGAGGTGCACGAAGCGCAGGAGCTAGGCTATGTGGCCATTCAAGGCGATGCCACGCTCGACGAGGTACTAACTGGGGTGGGGATTGAGCGAGCCGTTTGTTTGGTAGCAGCTTTGCCTTCCGATGCCGAGAATCTCTACACCGTGCTTTCGGCCAAAACTCTGAATCCGCAAGTCCGGGCGATCGCCAGAGCCAGCACCGAAGAAGCCCTCAAAAAGCTACAACGAGGGGGTGCAGATGCCGTCGTATCGCCTTATATCACGGGCGGTAAACGCATGGCCGCCGCTGCCCTCAGACCTCAGGTGATGGATTTTGTCGATGGTATTTTGACTGGGACAGACCGAGCCTTCTACATGGAGGAGTGCTTGCTGGAGCCAGGCACTTGCCCCTATGTCGGCCAAACTCTACGGGAAGCTCGCCTACGATCGCAAACCGGAGCCTTAGTGCTAGCAATTCGTCGGGCTGACGGTAGCTTGATTGCCGGTCCCACTGCCGACACCACCTTGATGACCGGAGATGTGCTCATTTCTATGGGAACCGCCGAGCAACTGCGCGAACTCAATCAAGTTCTGGGTCCGATTCGCCACCGCGTGCCCCGCCTCCCCAAGCACACCTAAGGTGCGGTTAAAGCATGACCACATTGAGCACAAAAGCGATCGCTGAGGCTAACGGCTTTGCCACACTGCGAGCAGAAGCGCTGGGCTGATTCGGTGGAGGAAGGTGCGGGAGCGGGAGCAGGAGTTAAAGGAGTTGAAGTGACGGGAGGGGTGCCAATCTGCATTTGCATATTGCCCATTCGCATCTGCATGAGTTCTAGCTGCATTTGCATATCTCCCATCTGCATGGGTGGCATAGACGGCAGCGGCGACATCGGTGGCAGGGGTGATAGGGGAGCGATCGGCAGCATGGGTGGCATAGATGATGCCGCAGCAGCACCAGTATTGGTTCCAGCCACTGGTTGGAGCGGTAAAGTTTCTGCCCCTGTCAAGCTGGGTGGCGCAGTCAACAGATTGAGCCTGCCCCCTGCCAGTTGCACAAAGAATTGACCTTGAGCCGATTCAATCCGCAAGATCCAGCCAGCCGGAGTTCGGAATAAGGTGGGCGGCACCACCCAATGACCTGTGGTGAGGCTAGTCCACTGACTCTGCTGCTGACTCGTACTGGCGCTGGTCAAGGCGATCGCAGTTTGGGTTCCTACGTTCTCGACCTGGAGTTGCTCGGTACTGCTGAGATTGCCAATGTAAGCCATAGAAAGATTAAGCATGGCGATCGCGTTCACTAGCAAGTTAACGTGGAAGTTCGGAGAACGGGTATTAAGATTCCCTAGAAAAGTTTCGGGCAGGTTTCAGGAACAGCGGCGAGTGATAGAAATTGTTATTTGACTCTAAAGCGTTCTAAAGAAGATTCCGTATCAGTGGCTACAGTATCGAACTCTCTCAGCCTCTATCAAGGATGAATGACTCCAGCAAGGTGGGTGGTTTGCCGTGCGATTTGATCACTATGATCCAGAGGGTTTTTATGACGAGTTGTTTATTGCCAAAAGTAAGCCCCGTCCGGAAGCCACCCTCTTAATCGAGCGGTTTAATTCTTTCTCTGCTAGTGAAATCAAACGTCGCCAGCAATCTGCCCAGATCGCCTTGATGAAGTTGGGCGTAACGTTCAATGTGTATAGCGATGGTCAGGGCACCGAGCGCATCATGCCCTTTGATATTATTCCCCGCATTGTCTCGGCGCAGGAATGGAAAGAACTAGAACAAGGCTTAAAGCAACGCATCTACGCCCTGAACTTGTTTCTGCATGACATCTATAACGAGCAAAAAATTCTGCGGGATAGCGTGATTCCGGCAGAGCTGATTTATTCGGCCACCGGATTTCTCAAGCCTTGCCTGGGATTAAACCCGCCGGGAGGGATTTGGTGCCACATCACCGGGACTGATTTGGTGCGCGATCGCGATGGTCGCTGGTATGTGCTGGAAGACAACCTCCGCTGTCCTTCTGGCGTGTCCTATGTGTTAGAAAATCGCCGGGTCATGAAGAGTACCTTCCCGCAACTCTTCAACACCATGCCGATTCAACCCGTAGAAGACTACTCCAGTCACCTGCTAGAAACTCTGCTGAATCTAGCACCAGAGCATCTGAGCGATCCTACCGTGGTGGTGCTGAGCCCTGGTATCTATAACTCAGCCTACTTTGAGCATTCCTTTCTGGCCCAGCAGATGGGTGTGCAACTGGTGGAAGGGCGCGATCTCGTGGTGGCGGATGGCTATCTGCAAATGCGGACCACCAAAGGGTTGCAGCGCGTGGATGTAATCTACCGCCGCATTGATGATGATTTTATCGACCCGCTTGCCTTTCGCTCCGATTCGATGCTCGGTGTTCCAGGCTTGATGGACGTGTATCGCGCCGGACGAGTCGCCCTCGCCAATGCGTTAGGAACTGGGATCGCTGACGACAAAGTGATTTACGCCTATGTGCCACAAATCATTCGCTACTACTTAGGTGAAGAGCCAATGCTCGCCAACGTCCCGACTTATCTGTGCTGGGAACCCCAACAGCAAAGCCATGTTTTGGCTAACCTAGACAAACTAGTGGTCAAAGCAGCGAACGAGTCGGGGGGATATGGCATGTTGATTGGTTCCCAAGCCTCGGCAGCAGAGCGGGAAGCCTTTGCCGAGAAAATTAAGGCTAACCCCCGCAATTACATCGCTCAGCCCACCCTTTGTCTCTCCCGAGTGCCTACCTTGATGGAAGAGCAAATCGAAGGCTGCCACGTCGATCTGCGCCCCTACATTCTCTACGGCAAAAACATCTATGTCAGTCCTGGCGGTTTAACCAGAGTGGCGCTCAGAAAAGGCTCCCTCGTCGTCAACTCCTCTCAGGGCGGCGGTAGCAAAGATACTTGGGTGGTCTGCAAGTAAGGAGATAAAAGAGATGCTCAGTCGAGTCGCAGATTCAATTTATTGGCTGAATCGCTATGTGGAACGAGCCGAAAATGTCGCTCGTTTTATTGAAGTGAATCTGAATTTATTGCTAGATTCCCCCCCTGGAGTTACCCAGCAATGGGAACCGCTGATCCTCACGACGGGCGATTTGCCCTTATTTCAACAGCGCTATGGTGAGGCGACCGCAGAGAATGTAATGCGGTTTCTCACCTTCGATCGCCACTATCCTAATTCCATCCTCTCTTGTCTGTCAGCAGCGCGAGAGAATGCCCGTTCCGTGCGAGAAGTGATTTCCTCCGAGATGTGGCAACAGCTCAATGCCTTCTACTTTATGGTGAAAGAGGCGGCTGAGACTGATTCGCTGCCAGAGTGGCAGGACTTCTTTACTGAGGTAAAAATGTCTAGTCACTTATTCGCAGGCATCATGGATGCCACGATGACCCACGGCGAAGGTTGGCACTTTGGTCAGATTGGTCGATTGCTAGAAAGAGCCGACAAAACAGCGCGGATTCTGGATGTGAAGTACTTCATCTTGCTCCCCTCCGCCAAAGATGTGGGGACCACCTTGGATGAGTTGCAATGGATGGCGTTGCTCAGGTCAGCGAGCGCTTATGAAATGTATCGTAAGCGGCAGCGGCACCGAATTAACCCCACTGCCGTAGCAGAGTTTCTGATTCTCGATCGCGAATTTCCCCGCTCGATTCAGTTTTGCATCCTACAAGCTGAGCGATCGCTGCATCGCATCACAGGCACCCCAACCGGAACCTGGAGCAATCCGACTGAGCGGGCAGTGGGACGGTTACGATCTGAACTCGGCTACCTGACGATTGACGACATCATTGAAGCAGGGTTACATGAGTTTTTAGATAAAATTCAGCGACAACTGAATGACATTGGCGAAAAAGTCTTTTCTACCTTTGTCGCCGTCAATCCGGTATAAGCATTGGCCCCTCACTCCTCCTGACTTTCCTTGCATTACCAAATCGCCCACACCACTACCTACAGCTACAGTCAGCCTGTGACGCTGGCTCCGCACTTGGTCAGGCTGCGTCCCCGCTGTGATGCCAGCCAATCGTTGCAGTCCTTCTCGCTGGTGGTTGATCCCAAACCACTGGGCATCTCGCAGATTACCGATTTAGATGGCAATGCGGTGGTTAAGCTCTGGTTCCAGCAAGAGTTGACCGATCGCTTGCAGATTCAAGTGTTGTCGCAAGTCGAAACCCTCCGCAGCAACCCCTTCGACTATTTGATGGAGGCTTGGGCGCTGAAGTTGCCGATTGATTATCCTGCCTCCCTCCATACACAGCTCAAACCCTACCTAAGCGGGCAAACACTGCATTACTCCACCAGCCTTGATCCCGTCGCTGTGAAATTGGCACAGGAAATTCACCAAGCCACTGGAGGAGATGCGATCGCGTTTCTCTCCGAGCTGAGTCAACGCATTCACCAAACCTGTAAACATACGATTCGGGAATTTGGCGAACCCCTAGCACCAGGGATCACCTGGGCGCAACGCTTAGGCTCCTGCCGCGATTTGACCGTGTTGTTTATGGAAGCTTGCCGAGCGATGGGGTTGGCGGCACGGTTTGTCAGCGGCTATGAAGCGGGCGATCGCCAAGCTACCGAGAGACATCTCCATGCTTGGGCAGAGGTTTATCTCCCTGGAGCAGGCTGGCGCGGCTATGATCCCACCCAAGGTCTAGCGGTGGCGGATCATCACATTGCTTTAGTTGCCAGTGCCCCTCCAGCTTACGCAGCTCCCATTTCTGGGACATTGAATCGAGCGGGTGCAGTGCAATCTAGCCTGAAATACCACTTATCGATTCAAGCCCGCACAGACTTTGGGCTATCCCAATTTGCCACGAACACTTAATCGCTTCTAATCAATGGGGATATCTTCGTTTGAGTCTTGGAGGGCGTGCTCCCACTCAATCTCTGGCATACATTCAAAGGCTTGACGCAAACAGGCTTCCCAATGTCTGCGAATTTGAGCTAAGTAAGGTGCGCCAATCCGGAGCCGCAGTTCATGCTTGATCCGGAAGCTATCGATTTCATACATGACCAAGCTGATCGGCGGCCCCACCGAGATATTGGATTTCATGGTGGAGTCAATCGACAGCAAGGCACATTTAGCGGCTGCTTCTAGAGGCGTCTCAAAAGTTAAGGTGCGATCGAGAATCGGCTTGCCATACTTAGTTTCGCCAATTTGCAAAAATGGGGTGTCTTTAGTGGCATGGATGCAGTTGCCCTGACTGTAAATCATATACAGCTCTGGCTCTTGCCCTTTGATCTGACCCCCGAGAATCACGGTACAGGTGGCATCAATGCCATCTTGCTGCAACCAAGAGCGGTCTTGCTCCTGAATTTGGCGCAGCTTTTCGCCGATGTAACGGGCAATCTCGTAGAAGTTGGGCAAGGTATGGAGATTCACTGCCGCCCCACATTGGAGGTCTTGCCGCAGCAGGGTCAAAGCGCCTTGCGTCACCGACAGATTGCCTGAGGTGCAAAGCAGCAGAATCCGCTCTCCGGGCTGAGATAAATCAAACAGCTTTTGATAAGTAGAGATGTAGTCAACGCCAGCATTGGTGCGCGAGTCCGCAGCCATGACCAAACCAAATTTAGTCAGGATTCCCAGACAGTAAGTCACGGTGGGTTCGGGGATGAAGAATTTCCCTTGATTGTAGAGCCAGAGCCGTTCTGGGAAAACTTTTTTTAAGATGAACGATCGCCTTAAAAGATTGGAACAAGCGATCGCCCGACTAGTTGAGCTTCAAAATCATGCAGGATAGCCAATGATTGTCAAAGAATTGGATGCTTTTGTCTCCCAAAATAAGTTTGCTAAGGCAGGGCGTACAGCCGAGGAGCAAATGGCATTCTACCTACGCCGCGCCTTTAGCGATGAGCAAAAGCTTTATGTGTTCAATGATTTGCGTCTGGAGCAAGGCGATGATGCGGCTCAAATTGACCATTTGATCCTGCACCGACATGGAGTCGTAATTATTGAAAGTAAAAGTGTTTCAGAGCAAGTTGAAGTGAATCAACACAGTGAATGGATTCGTTGGTTCAACGGCAGTCCTCAAGGAATGCCATCTCCCATTCAGCAAGCTCGTAGACAAGCAGACTTTCTGAAGAAATACCTGAATGACCATGCAGATAGACTACGAGGAAAAATTTTAGGGTTACAAACTTACTTTGGTGGCATGGGCCTAGATGTTCTCGTTGCAATTTCTGACTCTGGCATGATCAAGCGCCCTGAAGGAATGACTTTAGAAGAGATCGCTAAGGCTGATCAAGTTGTAGAGCGAGTACAGGCAATCGTTGAAAAATATCGAAAAGCCAACAGCCTGTTTAGCCTCAATCTTAAAGATGCAGGCTACTGGTTCAATGACGAAGAACTGTCTAAGATAGTTGACTTCTTAGTTCAGCACCATCGGCCTTTAGTTCAACCCATTTCTGAACCACTTTTAGTAGAAACGCCAAAGCTCAAAATTTCTCAGCTTGCTTCGCCCGCTCAGGCAGCTACCTCCATACCAAAACCTCGTTTATCGCCACAACCTAAAGAGGTCGTGGCTTCTCAAGCTCAAAGCTGCCAACATTGCCACAGTTCCAGCTTGTCGGTCGAGTAGGGCAAATATGGCTACTACTTAAAATGCTCTGAATGTAGCGGCAATAACTCAATTAAGGCGGTTTGCCCTGCTTGCAATGTCAAAGCGAAAATTCGCAAAAGTGGCAAACAGTTTTTCGCAGAGTGCGCCAGTTGTGGCACATCTACGCTATTTCACACAAATCCTTGAGGCCGTTAGTTCAGCTTTAAAGCACTCGCAGGAACTTCATCCCAAGAATTAACCGTCCGCATGGTTGCAACCCAGCCTGCTTGTTTTTGGGTTTCTGTGAGGTTACTCTCAAACGACTCATGGCAATCTTTCGCGTGATCTTCACTGCAAGAAGCGATGCAAGAGTAAAGAATGCCAGAGGGATCAATCTGTTCGTTTACCCAAATTGTCATAGCGTCGTGTCTCCAAGCTTTGGGTTTACTATTCTATCTAAAAGAAATTTCTACAGGACAAGACGGTTCAGAGCAAGAAAAATCGTATCCTTTTTAACAATTTCCCAGAATCTATAAGGCCAAGTACCAAAACTTGTTGCGCCTAACTGGATGGAGTTGTAGCAGAGGCGATCGCGGCCAAATTCGCTAATGACTGACCCGTAACGCGACAAGTACGCCAATCGGGTAGAACATCGGCTCCCATCCGTTCATAAAACGCGATCGCTGGAGCATTCCAATCTAAAACACTCCACTCTAGACGACCACAGTTTCGAGTCACTGCAAGTTGAGCTAGGTAAGTTAGTAACGCTTTGCCAATTCCTTGCCCTCGGTACTCTGGCAGCACAACCAAGTCTTCCAGGTAAATTCCCGGCTGAGTTAGAAAAGTGGAATAGTTGTGAAAAAACAGCGCAAACCCCACGCCTTGACCTGCCACCTCCGCCACAATTGCTTCTGCATAGGGGCGATCGCCAAACAGATGCGACTCTAAAGCTGCTGGACTTCCGACCACCTCATGAGATAGCTTCTCGTACTCCGCCAAGGCTTGAATCAAGGCAAAAATAGTCGGGACATCGGCGGCGATCGCAGGACGCACCACGCAGGGAGAAGTAGACACTGCCATAAGGATGCGAAACGGGCTAAACAACTCAAGGGCAACTTAGCCAACACCAAAAGGCCCTCGCTCTAGCCTACCGTAGCTGTTGAATCTTATTCCCCTTCCCTGGCAGGGAAGGGGCTAGGGGTTAGGTCTATTTCAGCCAACCTTTCAACCGTGCAGCCACCTGAGGACGGCGCAGTTTCCGCATCGCCTTGCTCTGAATTTGGCGCACCCGTTCTCGTGAAAGGTTAAATAAACCACCAACTTCTTCCAGGGTGCAAGGTTCTCCGGTGGCCAAGCCATAGCGTAGAGAGATAATATCCTTCTCTCTCTGGGTCAGCACATCGGCCAACACTTCCCAGATATCTTGGCTCATCATCACTTCACTGATCTGCGCTTCTGGCGATTGAGTGTTGCCATCTTCTAGCAGATCCATCAGCTCGGTGTCTTCGCCTTTACCGACACGATGATTAAGGGAGAGCGATCGCCGCCGTACCTGTTGCAGCTCCCGGAGTTGCCGAGGTGAGACTTCTAAAGCTTCTGCTACTTCTTCTTCACTAGGGTTACGACCCAGTTCCCGCTTCAGATCACGGTGGACTTTTTTCAGCTTATTTAGCTTCTCCACCACATGCACCGGAAGACGAATCGTCCGAGCATCATTGGCGATCGTCCGAGTGATGCCCTGGCGAATCCACCAGTACGCATAGGTAGAAAACTTGTATCCCTTATCAGGATCAAACTTCTCAGTAGCGCGGTTCAGACCCAAAGCACCTTCTTGAATCAGATCCAGGAAAGGCACGCCCCGATTCAAGTATCGTTTGGCGATCGAGACCACCAATCGCAAGTTTGAGCGAATCATTTTGCGCTTGGCGACGCGGCTCTGATAGAGACGGTGTTCTAGCTGCCGTTCTGTCAATTCCAGAGCTGCGGCTAAGTCTGCCTTGCTAGGATGGCGGTCTAATTCAGTTCTGAGGCGTTCATGCAGTTCGTCGATTTCAACGAGATATTGCACTCGCCGCGCCAGCTCGATTTCTTCGTTGGCTTTGAGTAGAGGGTAGCGAGCCATCTCCTTGAAGAAGGCACCTACAGCGTCATCCGATACAGTTTTGTTATAACCTGACAGCCTAGTCGCGATTTGTACTGTGGTATCTGGATCTTCCAACTCTAAGAGGCTGCTATCCCCTAAATCTAGAGCGTCGGGGGTGACCAAATCGGCTACACCTGGCTCTACCTCACCTCCAGCTAAATCAGCCTCCTCAAAAGTCGTCACACTTGTGAAGTCAGGTTCTGTTTCGATTTGTAAGGTAGTGGCAGGGTCAAACTCAGAAAAGCGCATATCAAAATCTAACTGGGTGTCTGGGTTAGAGAGGCTATTGGGTGGATACATATAACGAGGTAGCACTTGGCTTAGCAGTGTTCTCTTTGGGGCTAAGATTTAAGCTTTTAAGGCGGCTAAAGCGCTTCATTCACTCAGACTGAATCCAAGAACAACCATATAAGTGATATTTGATTCCAGTTTTGAAATAGGGTACGTAAATTACCAGAGACAAATTGCTCCAGTTGGAATATTAGGTACTTCGAGAATAAAGTTGGCCAAAAATAATTTTCAGCACTTTCTTCTCTAGTACGAGTGTTAAAAAGTCAACCTAGGTCTTCTGAAGCTGATGGGGAAATCAACTCGCAAACCCTTATTTCGCAGTCTCTGGAAGCACCCTGTTCTGTCAAGCGGGGTACTGATATCCGTAGTGACTAGTCAGAAAAAGCACTAGTACCTAAAAGAATAGCCAGTAGGTGCGATAAAATCATTTAACTTTTTTAGTTTTAAAGTTGGATTGATCAACTTTTCTGTAACAACAGGATCTCATATTGGCAAAAACATCCTTCTCTACCGTTGGGGAGAAATGCCCTATGCTCCTTAGATTGAAGTCTGAATCGCAGAAAATCTTTCTTATTTAATATTAATTTTATCTACCAGTTGATTAATACGAACTCAGCAATTAGCTTTATAGTTTTGAGCGTTAAATCTCTTGATTTGCCGCTTGAGCAAAGAATTTAGGACAAACTCAGGCTGGCTTCTTCTGGATCGAGGAAGTTAGGCGAAAATGAGACAGAGCGATTTTACGGGTCGTCTCGGGCCTTTGCAGTTGGGATGCGTTCTCGTATGTTTGATTCCAGTCTTAGTCTTGCTACTCCCCTATTGGCTGAGTCTGGGATCAATGACTCTTATCGTTTTGCCACCTTTTCCTGGGTTGAAGTTTTAGTAGACTGCCCTGGAGCCCAAGGGCTTTTCACTTATGCCTTGCCGCCTGATTTGACGGTGCAGGCGGGGGATATTCTGACAGTGCCGTTTGGGGCTCAACAAGTCGGTGCGATCGCAATTCACCTTTTAGCTCAGCTGCCTCCAGATCTACCTCCAACTCAGGTTAGAGAGGTAGAAGAGGTGGTCAGCACAGGTTTCTTTCCGGCTACCTATTGGACTCTGCTGAACCAAGTTGCTGACTACTACTGCACTTCGCTGATGGCAGTGATTCGAGTGGCTCTGCCGCCTGGTTTGTTAGGGCGATCGCAACGACGAGTCCGACTAATTGAGCTAAAAGCTTTAGATGGAATTGATCCCAGCGGATTAAGTTCAGTCGCGCAGCAAGTTTTAAGCAGGCTCCAAGCTCAAAAGCAGGGTAACTACACTTGGCAGTATCTCCAGCAAAAAATTCCAGGTGCCGATCGCGGACTGCGAGAACTGCTGAAGCAAGGCTGGATCGAGAGTTACCTGGAACCTCCTGCCACAGTGCGTCCGAAGCTACGTCAAGCGGTTACTTTAGTGGCGGCTAGCCATCTAGAAGGCAGCCTGAGCCCACGCCAACAAGAAATTATTCAAGCCCTTCAGCGAGAAGGAGGGGATCTGTGGCTCAGTGATCTCCTCCAGCTTTGTCGGACTAGTTCTGGTACGGTGCAAACCTTAGCTAAAAAAGGTTGCATTGTTATTCAGCCGCGCGAAATTTTACGGGCTGAAGCAGGGGTCACGATCGCCCCCGATCAACCTAAGGAACTCACCCCCGACCAAGCCCAAGCCCTCGCGACTATCACTTCACTCTCTGGCTTTGCCCAGGTATTACTGCATGGAGTGACGGGTTCCGGTAAGACCGAGGTTTATCTTCAGGCGATCGCCCCCGTCCTGCAACGTGGTCAGTCAGCGTTGGTGTTGGTGCCAGAAATTGGTTTAACGCCTCAGCTCACCGATCGCTTCCGCGCTAGGTTTGGCAGCAAGGTTTGTGTTTACCACAGCGCCCTCTCGGAGGGGGAGCGGTACGATACTTGGCGGCAAATGCTTAGCGGTAGCCCCCAAGTGGTAATTGGGACGCGATCGGCGGTGTTTGCGCCATTGCCGCAGCTCGGCCTGATTATCTTAGATGAGGAACACGACTCCAGCTTTAAGCAAGACCAACCTGCTCCCTGCTACCATGCGCGCACTGTGGCTCAATGGCGAGCTGAGTTAGTCAACTGCCCTTTGATCTTAGGTTCCGCCACTCCTTCGATTGAAACTTGGGTCAGTGCCAAATCTAACCAAGACGTTAACCCGCCCGCACCGCATTACTTGTCTTTGCCTAGTCGCGTGCGATCGCGGCCTCTGCCACCGATTGAAGTCGTTGATATGCGGCAGGAATTTCAGCAGGGGAACCGCACCATTTTCAGTCGTGCTTTGCAGGTAGCCCTAGAACGACTTCAAGAACGAGGCCAACAGGGAATTTTATTTATCCATCGCCGAGGACACAGCACCTTTGTCTCCTGCCGTAGTTGCGGCTATGTGGTGGATTGCCCCAACTGTGATGTCTCCTTGTCTTACCATCACACCCACGCTGAGGCGACTCAACTCCTGCGCTGCCACTACTGCAACCATACAGCTATCCATCCGCCTCAATGCCCGGAATGTAGCTCCCCTTACCTCAAATTCTTTGGCAGTGGCACCCAACGAGTCACGCAAGAACTGGCAAAGCACTTACCTGACCTGCGCTGTCTGCGGTTTGATAGCGATACCACCCGCACCAAAGGATCGCACCGAGCTTTACTGACCCAATTCGCTCAAGGAGACGCAGATTTGTTAGTGGGCACACAGATGCTGACTAAAGGAATTGACTTACCTCAAGTAACGCTAGTGGGTGTGATCGCAGCAGATGGCTTGTTGCACTTACCAGACTTTCGTGCCAGTGAACGAGCTTTTCAGACCCTGACCCAAGTCGCAGGTCGCGCAGGTCGAGGCGATGAACCCGGACAGGTGATTATTCAAACCTATTCGCCGGAGCATTTTGTGGTGGAAGCGGTGCAACGGCACGAATACGAGCCATTTGTCAGCGCCGAGTTACTGCAACGACAAACCTTACGATTTCCGCCTCACAATCGACTGGCACTGCTGAAATTTAGCAGTCCCGACCCACTAGCAGTCCAGAAAACAGCCAAACGCATTGCTGCGGTGCTCGCGCCTCAACAAGCAGAGTCAGGCTATGAATTACTGGGGCCAGCGCCAGCGAGTATCTTGCGGGTAGCGCGGCGGTATCGTTGGCAAGTGCTACTGAAGTTGCCGCTGAATCGAGCAGTGGAGTTGCCAGACTGGAATGAGTTGCGATCGCTCTGCCCACCCAACGTCAGCATGACCGTCGATGTTGATCCGCTAAACTTGCTCTAAATTCAGCTCTGTCAAATATTAATCAGGTGGTGACAAACCAGGCTCTACAATTTCTGTAGTTAGTTCTGGTTTGGGGCTGGATCGAGACTGATCTAAACCTTGTTTCACCCAGCTGATGCACTCAGATTCACTAGAAAAGATTCTGGGGGCAGCGATGTTGTTGAGTCGGTTGGGGGGATAGTGATCGTAGAAATATTTACCTGCCATTTCAGAGACAATAATCAGGTTATGGCAGTAGGTATAGCGATGCTTAAAGCTCTCTAGGCTGCTTTCATACAGAGAGTTTTCGGCTAAATGCTCTTGAGCAATGCGAATAATTTCATCTAGGTGACTAGAGTACATCTGAGCTGGATTTTCTGCTTGGTGGAATTCGCTTTTGTGTCCGACCTCCGCTAGCAGGCTATAGGAGTAGATGTAAGCTTTGTCCACCATGCCAAAGACAAATGGAATAATCAAATGACCTTTGTCAGGAACTGATTTTTCGTAGAGCAAACGGTTGAGTTCCATTGCCTATTTGGGGGGAAGCGAACCAAATACCACACTATATACATCGCAACTGTAGCGCGGATAAGCTGAAGCCAAGTTACGCCTCGATCTGATCACCCTGAACCAGAACTAATCTGGCAACTCATTTAAACTGAAAACAGCTCAGCTCCAAAAGATTTCAGCAATCTGTAGATGAAAATTGCGATCGCTCAACTTAATCCCACCATTGGCGATTTGACCGGGAATGCTCAGCGGATTCTGGCAGCAGCCCAAGCAGCAGCAGCCCAAGGTGCGCGTTTACTCCTGACCCCAGAACTGTCGTTGTGTGGCTACCCACCCCGCGACTTGCTGTTAGATCCCAGCTTTCTAGAAACAATGCAACGAGTGTTGCGGCAGTTGGCCCAGGATCTACCACCCGGATTAGCCGCTTTAGTGGGGACGGTGGAGTGGAATGAGCGATCGCTCGAAGAAGGTGGCAAGCCGTTATTCAATAGCACCGCGCTTTTAGAGCAGCAACAGGTACGCCAGATTTTTCACAAGCGGCTGTTACCTACTTATGACGTGTTTGATGAGGACCGCTACTTCGAGCCAGGTCGTCAAATCAATCACTTTCACCTGGACTCCCTGCATGTGGGCGTGACCATTTGCGAAGACCTCTGGAATGATGAAGAATTTTGGGGCAAGCGCAGCTACACGACCAACCCGATCGCTGATTTAGCTCAAGCAGGTGTGGCTTTCACCATTAACCTCTCTGCTTCCCCCTACAGCGTTGGCAAACGCAAAACCCGCCAAGCTATGTTGCAACATAGCGCCACTCGCTATCAGCAGCCGATTATCTATGTCAATCAAGTTGGTGGCAATGATGACTTAATTTTTGATGGCAACAGTTTTGTGCTGAATCGCCGAGGAGAGCTAATTGCCCAGGCTCAGGGATTCTCTAGTGACCTAGTGTTACTGGAGTATGACGCAGAACAGCAAGATTTAAGAGCGCTGGATGCTTCTCCTGCTGCGATCGCCCCTCACCCCAGTTCCGAAATGGCAGAAATTTGGTCCGCTCTCGTTCTAGGGGTTCAAGACTATGCCCGCAAGTGTGGCTTTTCGCAGGTGGTATTGGGTCTGAGCGGTGGCATTGACTCCTCATTGGTAGCCGCGATCGCAGCAGAAGCATTGGGGCCAGAAAATGTTTTTGGTGTGCTGATGCCCTCACCCCATAGTTCCGAGCACTCCATTACGGATGCCTTAGATTTAGCCGACAAACTGGGGATCAAAAGTCATACACTGCCGATCGGAAATTTAATGCAGGATTACGATCAAGGATTAGCAGACTTATTTGCTGGTACTGATCCTGGCATTGCCGAAGAAAACATCCAGTCTCGGATTCGGGGCAACTTGTTGATGGCGATCGCTAATAAATTCGGTCATCTGCTGCTCTCGACGGGCAACAAATCCGAAATGGCGGTGGGCTACTGCACCCTTTACGGCGATATGAACGGTGGATTGGCCGCGATCGCAGATGTGCCCAAAACCTGCGTTTACGCCCTCTGTGAATGGCTGAACTCTCCTTGTGAAGCCCATCAATTTTTGAATCTCACGTCCAAAATCCAAAATCCAAAATCCGAACTGATCCCGACTCACATCCTCACCAAACCACCCAGCGCCGAACTCAAGCCAGGACAAGTAGACCAAGATTCTTTACCGCCCTACGACATTCTCGACGACATTCTTGATCGCTTTATTCATGAGCACCAGCCTCCCGATGCGATCGTAGCTGCTGGTCATGATGCTGCCGTGGTCGATCGCGTGGTCAAAATGGTGACAAGGTCTGAGTTCAAGCGCCGCCAAGCTCCTCCAGGGATCAAGATTACCGATCGCGCTTTTGGTACCGGATGGCGGATGCCGATCGCTAGTCGTTGGGTCGCGGCGAGTACTCCAACTGCCGCATTGGCTTCTATGGCAGAAGCACCTAAGCAGTAAGCCTTTCACAAAATAATCAACCGCAAATTGCAAATTAATGACTTCGCTTGGTCTGAGACATAATTTACTAATTCGCTGGACTCAACGATCGCTCCAGTCCTACATTTCCTTGGCCTGCACTGCATCTTTACGAACGAGTTGGGCGATCGCAGCTTTGTTAGGAAGCAATATAAATCTGTTCTGGGCTGCTCCCGGAACCGCAGGTGGGCTAGGAGGAGCTTGGTCGGAATGGTTGCCCTCCAGAGTGACTACCCAAACTGCTTGTTTGAGTAGAACCCGACAATTTTTGCTAGCTCAGCGCTTTGTTCGCGTTGCCTCAGACGGCACCCTGACTTACGGCGATGTCAACTCCAAGTTAAATATTTCGGTGTTCATGATTTGCTCCGAGTTGGGCGATCGCGTCTTAGTCCTGGTCAGCAGTCGGGATGTCAGCCAAGCAGAGCTACAAAGAATTCGCACCAACATTACCAACAGTTTTCGGGCTCAACCTTGATTGGCAGTGACAGGCAGAACCGATAATGAAAGTCGAAGCACTGTTCTTGTCCTTCCCATTTCTCTCGCCGCATTCTCTGAGCCGCAATGCAGAAATTAATTTCTAAAGATGGCGTTTTTCTCAGACAACAGCTCACTCCTTACTTATTTCTGTTGCCAGCGCTGATTGTCTTGGCTCTAACAGTTTTTTGGCCTGCGCTACAGGCGTTTTACCTCAGTTTTACCCGCTTCGAGTACGACCTCACCCAAACTCCTCAATGGGCTGGATTCAGCAACCTAGAGCGTCTCTGGGCTGATCCGGTGTTTTGGCAAACGCTCCGCAATACAGTGCTTTACTTAGTATGCGTGGTGCCAATTTTAGTCATAGCACCTCTCGGTTTAGCGATTTTAGTTAACCAAAAGCTGCGCGGCATTCGTTGGTTTCGGGTGGCTTTCTATACACCTGTCGTCATCTCGATGGTCGTGGCTGGGATTGCTTGGCGTTGGCTATACGCCGACAATGGCCTGCTGAATCAATTTCTCAAGGCGTTCGGGATGGCAGAAGGCATTCCTTGGTTAACCAGTCCTCGATTTGCCTTGTTTAGCGTCATGGCAGTGACGATTTGGAAAGGGTTGGGCTACTACATGGTGATTTATCTGGCGGGTCTGCAATCAATTCCGGCAGACTTATATGAAGCCGCCGCGATCGATGGCTCCGATGGCATCAAAAAACATTGGGATATCACGGTTCCCTTGATGCAGCCCTACTTATTTCTCGTGGCGGTGATTTCTTCAATCTCAGCCACTAAGGTCTTTGAAGAAATTTACATCATGACCCAAGGAGGACCCCGCAATAGCTCTAAAACAATTGTGTATTACCTCTACGAGCAAGCCTTTCAAGACTTAGAGATGAGCTACGCCTGCACAATTGGGCTAGTCCTGTTTTTGATCATTCTGAGCTTATCTCTTGTGCGCCTCTGGATTGGGGGCCAAGAATCAGCCGTGAGTTGAGTCGTAAGTAACGCCTGCGGTTGGTGGTGCAGGAGGCGATGATGTTGGGTTCAATTCGGGTAGAGGAGGTCGCAAGCAAAGGTAGAGCAAAGGCCCAAACAAAGGTACCAGAGCGGCTAGCCAAAAAAGCTGCGGGCTATGCAGACCCCGACGCGCCATGTCATCGTTCAACAAGGTCGAGAGCGGAAAAATCAGGCACATTAGGCAAAAATCAATGGCGATCAAGTGTACAAAAGACCTCGTTTGCCATTCCTGTACAAAGTTTCCCCAATCTCCTACTAGCAGCGCATAGGCAATCAAAGCGATCGCGCAAACCGTTAAACCAATTCCCATAGAGCGAGAATCTAACGTTCGTAGCCAGGCATCTTTAGGCCCAGAAAACTCTTGATTCGGCTGCCGCAACCCTAAGTAGGGCAGCAAACACAGCACCCCTGTCCCGTTGGAGCCGAGAAAGTAAGGCCACGCCGGGAGCGATTGCATCCGACCATCGGCAAACATCAGGCAGGCGTAAATCATGGGCCACACTCCCATGAGCCAGAAGATCACCACAAGATAAGTATTCAAGTCTGTCCACTGAAGCGTGAACAACTTGTGGGCGATCGCCCAAGTATCAGGTTGATCAAGCGGTGCCAAGCGGATGGTATAAACGACAAACCCCGCCCAAATCCACCACAGCAAAATCTTTCTAACCATGACCGAAAAGCGCCTAAAGTAGCGCTTAGTTCATTGATGTCCGCTCAGTCTAAAGTAGAAACGCAGCGGGCTACGTCTGCCTGAAGTCAAATCGAAAGTTAAATCAGAAGTTGAGTGGGAGGTCAAGTATGGAACTAGAAGCGACCGATGGCTATGGAGTTGTTTTAGTGACAGCCACCTCCCAAGCCGAAGCAGAGGCGATCGCAGAAGCTTTGATTACAGCGAAGCTAGCGGCCTGTGTCAGTTTCACCCCTATCCACTCGATTTACACCTGGCAGGGGCAAGTCCACAAAGACCAAGAATGGCAACTTTTCATCAAAACAGATTTAGCGCAATTTGCAGCTTTGGTCGCTAAGGTTCAGGAAGTGCATTCCTACGACGTGCCAGAAATTATTGCCTTGCCGATCGTGGCAGGTTCTCCAGCCTATCTTCAGTGGTTAGGTGAGCAAGTACGCAGATAGGTTATTAATCAACTGTAGCCTGGGCCGCAGGAGCAGCGTTTTGATTACGGCCAATCTCATGTTTTGGTCAGCTGGATCGGTTGCACTGAAGCGATCGCTTTTATAACCACAGCAGGCGAATGCCAGCAAAGAGCAGGGCTGACAGCACCGCTGCAATCGGAATAGTGACCAACCAGGCAAGACCAATCTCCCGTAAGGTGGCGAATTTCACGGCTTGCCAACTTTTCACTAAACCAACGCCGACCACTCCCCCAACCAGGGCATGAGAAGTAGAGACAGGCAAACCAGCACGAGATGCCAACAGAACGGTTGCCGCGGTGGCGAGTTCAGCACAAAATCCTCCACTCGGCTGCAAAGCTGTGATGCCTTCACCAATCGTGGCAATCACCTTTTTGCCCCAAACGGCCAACCCTCCCACAATGCCTGCGCCACCTAGGATCAAAATCCAAATAGGAACACTAAAATCCTCAGTCGGGACTGTACCCGTTTGCTGGATGTAGGCGATCGCAGCCAAAGGAGCGACGGCATTTCCCACATCATTAGAGCCGTGAGCAAAAGCGACAAAGCAAGCACTCAACACTTGAAATTGCCCAAGTTGCCGCTCTACCGGGTTGCTAGCATCATCCTGCTGCCCACGCTCAGCGAGTTGTTGCCAACTCACCCAAGTTAATCCCATCGTGGCGATCGCGCCTAACAGCAATGGAATATCGTGCTGGGGCAGCGTCACACCTAACTGAATCGCGAAAAACTGCTGAATGGGTTGACTCAGGGATGGCAACACAATCACCCCAAACACACTGAACAAAGCCGCACTCAACCAAGGAATCCATTCATATAAGCTCTGCATCGCATTGGGTTGATCGAGAATCCAACGCTTCACCAAACCGTAGAACGAGGCGGCGATCGCTCCACTAATCAGCGGCGTAACCACCCAAGTCAAAGAAATTAAACCAATGGCTTGCCAGTCTACCGCTTGCGACCCAACCGCAACCCAACCAAATCCGGCTAAAGCTCCAACCACTGCATGGGAGGAAGACACAGGCAAACTTAAACTCGTGGCGATTTGCAACCACAGGCCGCAACTGAGTAAAACTGCCACCATCCCTGCGACTAAAACTTGGGGCTGCGTGGCAAATAATTCTGGGTTTATTACCCCCGTTGCTAGAGTTCCAGCAACCTTACGCCCAAACAAAACCGCGCCTGTAAACTCCAAAATGCCTGCAATCACCAGCGCTTGCCGCAGCGTGACAGCTTTTGAACCCACGGAAGTACCCATTGAATTGGCTACATCGTTGGCTCCTAGGTTCCAGGCTAAATAAAGCGCCAGGCCACTCGTTAGGGCTAGCGGTAGGAATGCTTGATGCAACATGAACTCCGAAGATCCAGGCTATATGCCAAGCATTCTACTAGCTGGACTTCGGTTTCAGCTGTCCTCGCAGCCGTTCTAAATTCAAACCTGCTACTCCTAGCGTGACTAACAGCACGCCAAACCACTGGCGGCTTTCCAGTTGGTCTTGAATAATCAACCAAGCGAGGATAGCGGTGAATGCAGGCCCTGTGGCACTAATAATCGAGGCAGGAGCGGCACCAATTAAGCGAATACCAATGTTAGTAAAGAGGTAGCCCAGTAGAGTAGCAGCGCCTAAAACTAAACAGCCCAGCATGAAACCAGGCCACATAGCTGGCTGAATCTTGACAGTCAGCGCTTGAGCCGGGAACATCAAAACGACGCTGGAGAGAACAAAAATTGTGACGAATTGAATCAGGCTGACAGGTACCGGATTTAGCATACGGGTACACAACCCAGTCAAAATCACATAGCCAGCAAAGGCAAATCCAGAGGCGGCAGCGGCAACGCTTCCTAGCCAGAGATTACCGGTTGCGGGGCCTGTAACTTGGGGTAAGGCTAAAACACCGCCAGAGCAAATCACTGCCATGACCACTAAGCGAAATACAGTGGGGCGATCGCCAAAAATCTTCCAAGCAAGCAACACGGTAATGGTGGGATAGATAAAGAAAATGGTGATCGCAGTGCCAGCCGCAATTTGAGCCAGAGCCGTGTAGATCAGCACTTGCGACAGAAACAAAAACCCCCCACTCCCCACAACATTCCTCAAAGGCCGCCGATCGGGTGCTAGCAAAAACCGTTTAATGTCACGCCACATGGGGGGATACAGCACGGGTGCCAGTAGAGCCAGTAAAGGCACAACAATCAACATCCGCATCCACAAGATCAGTAACGAGTTACCCAGCCCTGGCATAATCACGCCACCGATCTGACCTAAACCGAGCACCTCGTGAGACCTAAACAGGACTTTGACCACGACGTTATGGAACGATAACGCCACAGATGAGAGCAACACTAAAATTAAACCCACTTGCACTTGAGAGGGGCGCTTGGCTTGGGGCTTCACCTGAGGGGAAACGGTGGGAGGCTCCTGAGCACCCTGAGCACTGGGTAGCGGTGCAGTTAAGGGAGGTTCTGGTTTGGAAATCGGTCTAGGCTCGAAGGGCAGATTAATTGCTTGCGAAGATTGAGTCAGCGATCGCCCTTCTGAAGTCGCATCTAGAGACGGCGTGAAGCGATCGCCTGCTAATAGTTGAGCAGAACTGTTTTCTCCTGCCTGTAGTTGCTCGCGTAAGCGCTGAACTAGCGCAGATAAAATGATTTCTCCTTGCTGTTCTGGACTGTCCACCCGGTTCAACTGTTGTGATAACCAGCTTTGGTGGCTGTCTAGCTCCTGCTGCAAAGTTTTGAAGGTGGTGCTAAAAGCTTTCTCTAAAGGCACCAGCAGTTGGGAAATCTCATCATTGGTTGCAAGGCTGCCTTGGCTCAACGGGTTAGCGTTGGTTGCCTGTCCCCAAGGCTGACGAACTGGAGCAGTTGACTGGTTGAGTCGCTGCCTCAAAAAGATTTGCCAATGGTCCGCGATCGCCTGCGCTAGTTGCTTAGCCCAAGTCTGCTGCTGAACAAATTGCCGCTGACCTAACACCTCGTGACTGTCAGCTTTCAACTGCTGGTGTTGGTCGCGCAGTTGATCAATATCTTCGATTAAGTGAGATTTCTCGGCCTGAAGGCGGGCGATATCTTGAGCAAACTGCACAATTAAGTCTTGATGCAGGCGCTTCAGGTCCTGCGACACGGCTTTGAGCGTCTGCTCCGTCTGTGGCTCTCCTGCTTCCGCGCTTGCTAATGGGTCGCGGAGCGGTTCTGATGGAGTGTTATTCAGTTGCCCCATGAGCGTTTAACCTCTAACCTCTTGGCCATTGAGCGATCGCTATCCTTACAACT
This sequence comes from Trichocoleus desertorum AS-A10, assembly GCF_039962155.1. NCBI lineage: Bacteria > Bacillati > Cyanobacteriota > Cyanophyceae > Leptolyngbyales > Trichocoleusaceae > Trichocoleus > Trichocoleus desertorum. Next base: position 105,903 of record NZ_JAMPKN010000008.1, read on the forward strand.
GAGTCAGCGTCTCTGTCAGTATTCCCAGTATTTTTTATAAATTAAGTCTAATTTGATCAGGAACTCCTCCGCCCGAAATCAGGCCCGCACCGCCTTGAATTAGCGCCTTTGAGCTGTTTGATCGAGCCGAAAACAAGCCGAAATCCCTTGAGATTATCAGATTCAGCTACTCTTTTGGCTCACTTACTGAATTTCGCGATGTATCTACAGAAATTCTTAAGGCTCAAGCTCCCAAAGTTTAAGTTACTCACTTAAGATGGCGCTGAGCTGGGTGACGCAGAAGTGGGTGATAACTACGTTAGACCGAAGGGGCTGAATCTGAAGCCAGCGATCGAGAGCAATCTGGAGCACTACTGATCGCTCGGTTTCTACCCTCAGATTTTGCTTGCAACAAATTTTGATCGGCCCGTCGCAGCAAACTAATGCCTTTAGAGTCATCTTCTGCTTCTAAGGAAGCAATGCCAGCGCTAATCGTGGCGTGGATTTCTAAGGTTGGGTCAATTCTAAAAGTTTGCTCACTAATCAGACGGCAAATGCGTTGCCCGACGATAGGGGCTTCATGACCATCGGTGTTGCTCAAAATAATGACGAATTCTTCGCCGCCGTAACGAAAAGGGGTGTCATAGAAGCGGAGATTATGCCGCAGGCGAGCCGAAAGCAGCTTGAGCATACGATCGCCCACCAAATGTCCATGGGTGTCATTGATCGCTTTGAAATAATCCACATCCAACATCACCAAGCTCAAAGGCAACGTGCGAGTTCGGGCGTTCTGGATTTGGCGTGGCAACTCCCACTCCAACGCTCGGCGGTTATTGAGTTCAGTCAGGGGATCGGAAAGGGCGATCGCTGACAGTAAATCATTGGCCCGCATCAGCTCTCGATGATTCCGCACCACTCGCAATCCCGCTTGGACTTGAGCTTGGAGGAGACGATTTTGTCTCGCCGACAATTCTGCCACAACCAGGCTGCCATGCTGAACACTCAAATTCATCACTAAGTAAGCATCGGCTCCTCGTTCTAAGGCCTCTGCCGAACACTCCACCGCTTGACTAGAAATCTGGGAAACGGCCTCACTCAACCTTGGGGCATCATCTGCTAGCAACAGACAATAAATCCAGGCCAGTCGAGACTGTTCCTTAATTTGCTGGCATAAATAGAGGCTGTCGGAACTAGCCTGTAAGATTAGCAAATCGGGCTGCTGAGCCTGAATCAGCGGAATTGCCTCGTTGGCGCTCGTTGCTGTTTCGATGGTGCAGTCTGCCAAATCGCCAACCCGATCTAGCAGGGCGGCTAGAAAATAATTTTCTCCAACTATCAGGATCGAAGCAGTCATTGGCGTTTTAGAAGCCTAGTGAAAAAATCAAGGCCGTAACCTTAGCAAATCCAAGACTTTGCTACTGCTGTTAACGCCTAGATCTCGCAAATCCGCCTTAGGAGTGGCATCCCACCTCTAAGTGTTATTGAGTATACTCAGGCTGAAACTATCTACACCTACCATTAACGACCATCCGCAACCAGCAGTTTAATTACTGATCCCCTTGATAGGTTAGGACTTTCAGCCAAAGCTGAAACCGTATATTTCCCGGGGAAGACAAATGATCAGGTGTACTTGGGTTCCATGCTCACAACATTCCTCTTAAGAATCTTGATGCTACCAAAGCCTAGAGTTGGGCGAATCATGCGGCATCATAGATGAGAGGTCATTGTTCAGTCTGAATTCGCTTTAAAAAGGTTCCATGTTTACCCCCCTCAGCGGCACTCAAATTCGGCAAAAGTTTCTTGATTTTTATGCAGCCAGAGGCCATCAGATACTACCGAGTGCCTCGTTGGTTCCCGAAGATCCGACGGTGCTGCTGACGATCGCGGGTATGTTGCCCTTTAAGCCGATTTTTCTGGGACAGCGATCGCCTGAGTTCCCGAGAGCAACGACATCTCAAAAGTGTATCCGCACTAATGATATTGAGAACGTAGGTCGGACCGCCCGCCACCACACTTTCTTTGAGATGTTGGGCAACTTCAGCTTTGGCGATTATTTCAAAGAGCAAGCGATCGCTTGGGCCTGGGAACTGGCGACTGAGGTATTTGGGTTGCCTCCAGAGCGCTTAGTCGTGAGTGTGTTTGAGGAAGACGATGAAGCGTTTGCGCTGTGGCGAGACAAAATTGGCATTCCGGCGCATCGGATTCAGCGTATGGGTGAGAAGGACAACTTCTGGGTATCTGGCCCCACCGGACCTTGCGGCCCCTGCTCCGAAATTTACTACGACTTCCACCCAGAAAAGGGTGACGCTCACATTGACCTAGAAGACGACACCCGGTTCATTGAGTTCTATAACCTGGTGTTCATGCAGTACAACCGGGATGCCGAAGGCAAACTGACCCCACTGCAAAACCAGAATATTGACACAGGGTTGGGCCTAGAACGAATGGCTCAAATCCTTCAGCAAGTCCCGAACAACTACGAAACTGATTTAATTTTTCCCATTATTCAAGCCGCTGCAGAAATCGCGGGGATTGATTACGCTCAGGCCGACGAGTCTACCAAAGTCTCGCTGAAGGTAATCGGGGATCACGTCCGGTCAGTTGTCCACATGATCACGGATGGCATTACCGCTTCTAATATCGGTCGGGGTTATGTTTTGCGGCGATTGATTCGGCGGGTAGTGCGACATGGCCGACTGATTGGCATTGAAGGCGAATTTACCACACGAGTCGCAGAAGCTGCGATCGCCTTGGCAGAAGCCGCATATCCGAATGTACGGTTGAAGGAAAACAGCATCAAAGCAGAGTTGCAGCGCGAAGAAGCCCAATTCCTCAAAACCCTCGATCGCGGCGAAAAGTTGCTGGCAGAAATTTTGGAGCGGGAGAAAACTCAAGTTTCTGGCCCCGATGCCTTCAAGCTCTACGACACCTACGGCTTCCCGGTCGAACTCACCCAAGAGATTGCTGAGGAGAAAAACCTCACTGTCGATCTAGAAGGGTTTGAGGCGGAGATGGAGAAGCAGCGCGATCGCTCTCGTGAAGCTCACGAAACCATCGACCTCACCGTTCAAGGCTCTCTGGACACTCTGGCTGAGCATGTTCACGCTACCGAGTTTCTCGGCTATGTGGAACGCTCGGCCACGGCTCAAGTTGCCGTATTGCTAGTCGATGGCAAATCTGCCGAAGCCGCAGAAGCAGGAACCGAAGTCCAGATCATTTTAGACAAAACGCCTTTCTACGCGGAATCTGGGGGTCAGGTAGGCGATCGCGGCTATCTTTCGGGGGATGCAGTGCTCGTGCGCGTCCATGATGTAAAGAAAGAATCAGATTTCTTTGTTCACTTCGGGCGGATTGAGCGAGGCACGCTGCAAGTGGGCGGTACGGTCACAGCGCAAATTGACCAAGCTTGTCGGCGACGCGCCCAAGCCAACCACTCCGCCACCCATTTATTACAAGCTGCGTTGAGGAAATTGGTGGATGACTCAATTTCTCAAGCAGGTTCTCTTGTGGCCTTCGATCGCTTGCGCTTTGACTTCAACTGCCCTCGCCCTCTGACTTCAGAGGAAGTGCAACAAGTCGAGGAGCAAGTCAACCTCTGGGTGGCTGAGGCTCATACAGCCCAAATTGAGGTGGTACCCATCGCTGAAGCCAAAGCCAAAGGGGCGATCGCGATGTTTGGCGAGAAGTACGGCGATCAAGTTCGCGTGCTGGATTTTCCAGGCGTTTCGATGGAGTTATGTGGCGGCACCCATGTCAGCAACACCGCAGAGATCGGCGTCTTCAAAATCATTTCGGAAACGGGGGTTGCCTCAGGTGTGCGGCGGATTGAGGCGGTAGCTGGCCCTTCCGTATTGGACTATTTGAATGTCCGCGATCGCGTGGTGCGGGATCTGAGCGATCGCTTCAAAGCCAAGCCAGAAGAACTCACCGATCGTGTCACCAGTTTGCAGAATGAACTGAAAAACACCCAGAAGCAACTGGAAACCGCTAAAGCTGAACTGGCGCTCGCCAAATCAGATCAATTGCTGGGCCAAGCTGAATCTGTTGGGACCTTCAAGCTCTTGGTGGCGCAACTAGAAGGTGTAGATCCGGAATCGCTGAAGACTGCGGCAGAGCGCTTAGCGCAGAAACTCGGTGAGAGTGCAGTCGTGCTAGCTTCGGTGCCTGAACCCGACAAAATCAGTCTAGTAGCAGCTTTCAGTCCTGCCGTGGTCAAGTCTGGTTTGCAGGCAGGTAAATTTATTGGCGCGATCGCCAAACTCTGTGGCGGTGGTGGTGGTGGCCGACCTAACCTAGCGCAGGCAGGCGGACGGGATGCTAGCAAACTACCTGAAGCCCTTGCTGAATCCCGCGAGCAGTTGCATCGCAGCTTAAGCAACGCCAGCTAACAAGCCAGAAGATATCAGGGGTTAGACTCCTGGTATCTCTGGTACGTCAAACAGGCCAGCTTCTGTACAAACCGCTGATAGAGGCTGGTCCCAAGCATCAACAGGTAAGTTTGCTAGGCAAGCAAACTCGAACACAGTGCCAATCGTAGGTTTGGTAGCCCAGGCGGGGTCACTCAGCAGGCGATCGTAAAAACCACCGCCATAACCGAGCCGATACCCTTGGCGATCGCAAGCTACAGCAGGGACCAAAATCAAATCAACTTGCTCAGGTTCTAGAGCGGGGCAGTCGGGATGAGGCTCTTTAATTCCATAAGCTCCCGACTGCAAAGGCAAATTGCTGGTAGCGGACCAAGCATGCCAGAACAGAGACTTACCGACACAGCGCGGAAAGCCCCAAACGCGATCGCTAGCCTGATTGATTAAAGGCATCAAATCTGGTTCTTGGCGAAAACTGAAGTAAGCCAAGATAGTTTGGGCTTTAGCAAATAGAGAAGCTGCTTGTATTTGGAGACATAGGCGATCGCTCTTGGCTCGCCAATCCTGAGTTTTGATCGCTTGTCGCTGTTGCAACAAAAGTCGCCGTAACTCTACTTTTTGATTGCGTGAGTCGCTCTCAAACTTCACAGTTAAAGATTCCTTATATCCAGATCGGCGACAACAGCTCAGTAGCAGCAGCTTACTCTAACCAGCCTGACAGTCGCGGCGATCGCTCCTATAGCTGAATCGTTAAACTGATACTAGAAGGTACTGAGACTCGTAAATAAAGGTTGCACAAGAGACGCTTTATTGAGGGGTTTGTCATCCTATAGAGGTAGATATAGAATTGCTACTCTTTGGGTGGCAGTCTATTGCCTTGGGCACAGTGTTGTTATGGTGCAAATCCCATATTTTGTCAGTCTCCATCAAAATTTAGCACTGGTGCAATTATTCCATTGGTTCTTCTTTCCTCTCAGCTCCCTTGGTCCGAGCAGGCCAAGCCCAACCCATTCAAGCGTTCATCCAAGAGTATGAACAAGAGGCATCCATGAACGTTGATACTACCGCGTCGGGCGTGATCTTGATCGTGGATGACATCCCCGCTAATTTAGGAGTTTTATTCGATTTTCTGGCCGATACTGGGTTTCAAGTCTTAATCGCTGAGGATGGCGAAAGTGCTTTGCAAACCGCTGAGTATGCCTCTCCCGATTTAATCCTACTCGATGTACTGATGCCAGAAATTGACGGTTTTGAAACTTGCCGTCGGTTGAAGTTGAACCACGCCACCCAAGACATTCCGGTCATCTTTATGACGGCCCTGACCGAGACCATCGATAAAGTCAAAGGTCTAAATTTAGGAGCGGTCGATTACATCACCAAGCCACTACAACACGAAGAAGTGTTGGCACGGGTGAAATTGCATCTCAACTTGCGGAACTTAACGAAGCAGTTGCAAGCCCAGAATCTACAGTTAGAGCAGGAAGTGGTTGAGCGCAAACGGATCGAAGCAGATTTGCGTCATCATACCGCTGAGTTGGCCGAGTGGAAAAATCGTTACGAAGCGATCATTCAAGCCAGTGGGCAAATTCTCTTTGACTGGAATTCGCAGACCCACGAAGTCACTTACGGCGGCAACTTAACTGCTATCTTGGGCTACTCACCAGAGGAAATGGCAGGTGGGCTCGATCGCTGGGTCACTCTCATCCATCCTGAAGACCGTAGCCGCTTTCATGCAGAAATCGATCGCGTCATCGTTACGAAACAGCCCTTTCACCAAGAATTTCGAGTTGCTCGCCAAGACGGTACTTACATCACAGTCGAGAGCAAGGGTTATTTCTTTGCTGACAGCGATGGTCAGGCAATCCAGATGGCAGGGTTCATTGTAGATATTAGCGATCGCAAGCGCCACGAAGAAGCGTTGCGTGAAACCAGCCAGATGCTCCAAGCACTGATCCAGGCATCTCCTTTGGCGATCGTCGTGCTTGATCCAGAAGGACGAGTGCAAGTGTGGAACCCAGCCGCCCAAGAAATTTTTGACTGGAGCGAATCAGAAGTTTTGGGCGAAATTTTGCCCATCGTGCCTACGGCTAAGCAAGGAGAATTTCGGGCATTTCGGCAACGGGTGTTCCAAGGAGAATCTTTTACAGGCGTAGAGGTAAGTCGCCAAAAGCGAGATGGTTCCTTCCTAGAACTCAACCTCTCTGCCGCCCCACTCCGCAATGCACAAGGTGAAGTGACGGGCGTGATTGCTATGTTGCTAGATGTCACTGCCAAAAAACAATTGGAGTCTCAAGCCCTCCGAGCCCAGCGGATGGAAAGCATTGGTACTTTAGCCAGCGGCATTGCTCACGACCTCAACAACTTGCTTACTCCTATTCTGTCGTCGGCCCAACTGCTCCTCATGCCAGCAAAGCTGCCAGAAGCTAAAAAGCAGCAATTGCTAAAAACAATGGAAGCTAGCACCAAGCGAGCTGCTGCTCTGGTCAAGCAAGTGCTGCTGTTTGCGAGGGGAGTAGAAGGTAAGCGCATTACCTTGCAAATGTCTCACCTAATTACAGAAATTAGACAAATTACTCAAGAAACCTTTCCCAAATGGATTGAAGTTGAGGCCGAGGTAGACCCAAACCTCTGGATGGTATCTGGCGACACGACTCAACTGCATCAAGCCCTACTCAACCTCTGCGTCAATGCCCGCGATGCCATGCCCAATGGAGGCACCTTAAAGATTGCGGCTACCAATATCTGGCTAGATGAAGAATACGCCCAACTCAATATTGATGCCAAAGTGGGGCCTTACGTTCTCATTATCGTAACTGACACGGGAACTGGGATTCCTCCCGCCATCATTGATCGCGTGTTTGAACCTTTTTTCACCACGAAAGAGGTGGGTCAAGGCACAGGACTAGGGTTATCAACCGTTGTGGGAATTGTGAAAGGTCACGGTGGGTTTGTCCAAGTTCAGAGTCGAGTTGGTCAAGGCACAGAGTTTAAGTTGTACTTGCCGATCGCCCAAACTTATGACCTCAAACCGGACGCAACTGAGTACGACGAACTCAAAGCTGGACACGGTGAAGTCGTGCTGGTAGTGGATGACGAGGATGCGATTTGTGAGGTCACCAAAACCTCTCTGGAGTACTACGGTTATAAGGTTTTAACGGCCAAAGATGGAGTAGAAGCGATCGCCATATATGTACGTCACCAAAGCGAAATTAATGTGGTGCTCGTCGATATGATGATGCCGTCGATGGATGGCCCCACCACGATTCGGACGCTGCAAAAAATTAATCCTCAAGTCAAGATTATTGGCGTCAGCGGGCTGATTTCTCATTGCCCGATGACTGAGTTTGCCAATAGCAACAACGTCAAGAGCTTTTTACCCAAGCCTTACACCTCAGAAGAGTTATTGCAAAACTTACGAGTTGTACTGACGACCTACTAAAAAACCAGACCAACTGTCACCATCCCTTCCTCAGTGTTGTTATGATGCAGCTAATTTTCATTTAGATTCAGTGAGCCTGTGGCCTACGACTCCATGACTGACACCATCCTCGACGTTCGCAACTTGCACGTTCAGTTTCAGACCGATGAACGGTTGATTAAAGCAGTAGATGGAATTTCCTTTGAGGTTAAACGCGGACAAACCTTAGGGATTGTCGGAGAGTCAGGCTCAGGCAAATCGGTCACGTCTCTAGCAGTGATGGGGTTGGTGCCTCCACCGGGTAGAGTGGCAGGTGGCGAACTTTGGTTCCAAGCGGCAGAGAGCGATACAGGGGCGATCGATTTGGTCAAGGTGCCGCCCAGCCATCGCCGCACCTATCGGGGCAACCAAATTTCCATGATTTTCCAGGAACCGATGAGTTCGCTGAATCCAGTCTATACCTGTGGATTTCAGCTCACCGAAGCCATCCGTCTGCACCAAAATGTTTCTGAGGCAGAAGCTCGGCGGCAAGCGATCGCTCTACTGCAAGAAGTGAAGCTGTTGCCCAGCGATGAAGAGTTAAAACAGCGTTACTTAGAAGAATTACCCCAAGGCGAGTTTGCCCGACCCACCCCCAGCGAAGCGGAACTGAATCGCCACATTAACGAGCAAAAGCAAGCCATCCTAGACCGCTACCCTCACGAACTCTCTGGCGGTCAGATTCAGCGAGTGATGATTGCAATGGCAATTAGCTGCAACCCCAGCTTGTTGATTGCCGATGAACCCACCACGGCCTTAGATGTCACAGTCCAAGCCACGATCCTAGATTTGCTGCGGGAACTGCGCGATCGCCGCAACATGTCCATCATGTTCATTACCCACGACTTGGGCGTGATTGCGGATATTGCCGACACGGTGGCGGTGATGTATCAAGGCAAAATCGTAGAGTATGGCTCGGTCTGGCAGATTTTCTCTAGCCCCCAGCATCCCTATACCAAGAGCTTACTCACTTGTCGCCCCAGACCCGATCGCCGTTTGCAATTACTCCCTACCGTCTCCGACTTTATGGAAGTGGTGACGACTCCCAGCGGCGAGACTGTCATCCAAGAAAAGCCAACTGATATGTTCCAAGCAGTGCGGAACGCGGCGGAGATGAGTGATTTTGACCTAGACCATCGGCTCACTGAACTGCAACAGCAATCTCCTTTGTTATCAGTGCGGAACTTACAAGTCGCGTTCCCTGTGCGAGGGGTTTGGGGAGAAACCAAGCGCTACGTCATGGCTGTGAATGGTGTCTCCTTTGATGTTTATCCGGGGGAAACCCTGGGCTTGGTGGGAGAATCGGGTTGTGGTAAAACCACACTGGCTCGGACTTTGTTGCGCTTGATCGAGCCGACTCAAGGCCAGATTTTGTTTGAAGGCCGCCCAGCCCATAGCTTAGAAGGTAAAGCTTTGCGGCAATTGCGGCAGGAAATGCAAATTATCTTCCAAAATCCCTTTGGTTCACTTGATCCACGCATGACAGTTGGGGCAGCGGTGATGGAACCGCTCAAAATTCATCGTCGGGGCAATCAGCGGCAGAACCAGGAACGAGCGGCCTACTTGCTAGAGCGAGTGGGCTTGAACCCACAATTAATGCACCGTTATCCCCATGAATTTTCCGGTGGACAACGCCAACGGATTGCGATCGCGCGAGCATTGGCCTTGAACCCCAAGTTCATTATTTGCGATGAATCGGTTTCTGCGCTAGACGTATCGGTGCAAGCCCAAGTCCTAAACCTACTCAAAGAGCTGCAAGGTGAATTTGGCCTCACCTACATCTTTATCTCTCATGACTTGAGTGTGGTGAAGTTTATGAGCGATCGCATCATGGTGATGAATCGCGGCAAGATTGAAGAAATTGGCCCAGCGGAGGCGATCTACCGCGAACCGAAACAACCTTATACTCGTCAGTTGATTGCAGCGATTCCAGTCGGTAGCTTAGAACGCATTCGGGAACGTCAAGTCGAGCGAGGCATTGCAGTGGGTTAATCCCGTATGCAGCGTTTCTTGAAGCCAAATTGCTTTTCCAGCCAGCGAGACCCAGACCCAGCGAGACCCAGACCATGAGTGAGACTATATCTGAGCTGATTCAGAACCTCAGCGATCCAGCCGTTGAGGTTCGGGCTGGCGCTGCCAAAATGTTAGGTGAACATGGTGCAACCGCTAAAGCAGCGGTTCCCGCTTTACTCAAGGCTGTTAACGATCGCTCTGCGGCAGTCAGAGACAGTGCGATCGCCTCCCTCAGCAAAATCAACCTTGGCTCCACAGTTTCGGCTCTGATTCAGAATTTGGAGGATGAAGACGATCGGGTGCGAACTAGTGCCGCTAGAGGCATTTCTACGATGGTAGAGCGCTTCGAATTGCCAGCTTCGACCAAACAGCAGGTGTTTCAAGCTCTAGCCCAAGCCGTAAATAACCGTAGTTGGTTTGTTCGTTCTACGGTGATGGCAACGCTGGGTGAGTTAGCTCCGGTGGATGAAGTGCTGCCGATTTTGATCGCGGGCTTAGCCGACGTAGAAGCAGAAGTTCGTCAAGATGCCGCGATCGCGATTCAGTGCTTTGGGGATGAAGCCGAGGCAGCCGTACCTCACCTGATCGATGCCTTTTGGCATGACATTGAGGTTTACGCAGCTTCGGCGCTAGGCAGCATTGGCCCTGGAGCGCAAGCAGCCATCCCGCGTCTTTTAGAGGCGCTTGAGCGAGGGCATGAAGATCTGAGAGCGCGGGCGGCTGAAGCGATTGGAGAAATTGGTTCTGCTGCCGCCGTACCTGCATTAATCGAATTTTTGCAGCAGGAAGATGCAGGTCTCCGCCGAGCAGCGGCTGAAGCGCTTCAAGGTCTTGGACCTGTCGCCACCGCTGCTGTCCCCAACTTGATTGTGGCGTTGGAAGACAAATCGGATGAGGTCAAGGCAATGGCGGCGAAAGCCTTAGGAGAAATTGAATCGGAGAATACGGCGATCGCGGAGCTGCTCATGCCGTTGTTACAGGATGAAGCGGCATCAGTGCGAGCTAGTACAGCTTATGCCCTGCAACTCATGGGCAAGCATGCGGAAGTGGCTGTGCCTGCCTTGATCGAAGCCTTTAGGGATGAAGTGGAACGAGTTAGCCAAAGTGCTGCCAGAGCTTTAGCCGAAATTGCCACCCCCGAAGCTAAGGAAGCGATCGCTCGTTATCGTCAGTGGTCTTAAGTCCTGATTTGGCCTGTGCGTCCAGCGACGTTGACCACGGCTGCTACTAGCTCAGCGGGTTCAATGGGCTTAGGAATATGCATTTGGAACCCGGCTGAGAGTGCCTGGATGCGATCTTCCAACCTGGCATAGGCAGTCAGGGCGATCGCCGGGATAGTACCCCCTTGCTCCAACGCCAGTTCCCTAACTTTACGAATGAGGGCATAGCCATCTTCATGAGGCATGCCAATGTCACTCAGTAAGACATGCGGCTGGAGGCGCTCAATGGCCTCTAATGCTTCACTAGCAGAAGCGACAGACGTAACGCTAGCACCGCATTGCTCTAGCACAGCCGTCACTAATCTGCGTGCATCCACTTCATCATCCACCACTAGCACCTGCAAGCCACTTAGAACAGAAGTACCTGGAAACCCGACCTCATCGCCCGCAGTAGAGCGGAGCCTATCTAAATGCTTCAGTTCTCCGGGAATCATCATTAAAGGCAAGTTCACCTTAAAAGTAGATCCCTGACCGTCGCCTGTGCTTTCCGCATAGACGCTGCCCCCATGCAGCTCCACGAGGGTACGCACAATGGCTAAACCCAAACCCAGCCCGTTTTGCAGTCTCGTAGTAGAACTATCCGACTGACTAAAGCGGTCAAAAATATAAGGTAGAAAATCAGCAGTAATTCCTTGACCTGTATCGCTAACTGTAATTTCTACGTGGGAATTAATACGCTCTAGACAGACTTGAACTTGGCCTCCCCCCGGCGTAAACTTCACGGCGTTAGAGAGCAAATTCCACATCACCTGCTGGAGTCGATCGGAGTCTCCAGAAACCGAGCCTGCGGACGGATCAAGAATAGTCTGAATCCGAATCGCTTTGGCATCAGCAGCAGGACGGACGACATCGATCGCGGCCTCTACTACAGCAGCAAGTTCTACAGGACGAACGTTGAGGCGCAGCTTACCTTGAATGATGCGCGAAATGTCTAGGATATCGTCAATTAGTTGGGCCTGAAGCTTTGCGTTACGCTCAATCGTCTCGATCGCATGTTCTGCCTTAGCTTCGTTGAGCTGGCGCGATCGCAGTAGCCTAGCCCACCCCAGCATGGCATTCAACGGAGTCCGCAACTCATGAGAAAGAATAGAGAGAAACTCATCCTTGGCCCGATTTGCTGCCTCTAGTTGTTCAGTCCGTGCCGAAACCCGCTGCTCAAGTTCGGCATTCAGCGCTTGAATCTGTTTTTCAGCTTGCTCTCGCTCTAAAATTTGCTGTTGCAGAGCCTGGTTTGTTGCCTTGAGTTGGGCTGGGCTGGGCAATGCTAGAGCTTGAGGCACCAAAGGAATGAGTTCGATCGCTGTGTAAACCGACACCATCGCTGTGGCAGCCTTGAGCGTGCCTGAGAGCCAGTAGGTAGGGTGCCACAGCGTCCAAATCTCCATTAAATGCGTGGTACCGCAGGCAATGATAAACGAGCCGAACAGGAGAAAGACCCAGCTAAACGGCAGGTCATCTCGCTTGCGGACAAAGTAAAGCAACGTAATGGGAATTGAATAGTAGGCTAAAGCAATTAGAGCATCAGCTAATAAGTGAAGCCATACCAAACCTGGCTGCCATAAGTAACAATGTCCGTGGGGAATGAAGGGTCCTGAAGAAAATAGGTTATTCAGGAAGGCTGGCATACGATTTTCCTGGGTACCGAGGGCGATTTAAGCTAGTGGGCATGAATTAGGGTTACGCTTGCTAGCAAGTATCTCCTATCAGTATTCCCGATAGTACCCTTGCGCTTAATCGCTATTGGCTCTGCTAATGCAGCAGAATCTATTCCTGGTAAATTTTAATACCTAATGTTTCGCAGTAAGTCCTTCATAGCGGGACTATTGCGAGTTGCGGCTGCCTATGCCACACGCTTGGTTAACCCATTAAGATTTTACGGAGCTTAACCTGCCATTTTTGATTTGCACGACGGGGTGGTTAGACATTCTCACCAGTTGCTCATCGTGAGTGGTCACGATCACTGTAATGCCAATCCCATTGAGCTTCTTCAGGATCTTGATCACCTGCCAAGAATTCTCTGAATCCAAGTTACCTGTTGGCTCATCGGCCAGCAGTAACGGTGGTGTGCTGACAACGGCACGGGCAATGCTCACCCGCTGCTGCTCTCCCCCAGACAGTTCATCAGGGAAGCAGTCGGCTTTGTCTTGCAGACCCACCATCCGGAGCGTGGGCTGCAACCGTCGCTGGATTTCTTTACGGGTATAGCCTTGGGCTTGCAGGACAAAGGCCACATTTTCAGCCACTGTCCGACGAGGAATCAGCTTGTAATCTTGAAAGACAATGCCAATCCGCCGCCGCAGCAGCGACAAGCGATCGCCCCGCAGCTTGGATAAATTGTAGTCATCCACAACTACATCACCCTGGTTCGGACGTTCTGCACCGTAAAGCAGCTTCAAAAACGTAGTTTTGCCAGAACCAGACGGGCCAGTCACAAACAAAAAGCTGCCCCGCTTAACTTCTAAATTCACGCCTAACAAGCCACGACTGCCATTGGGATAAGTTTTCGTGACGCTTTGCAACTGAATGATCGGTTTGGTGGCAGCAGGCTGCGGTGTGGAGTTGCCTGGGGACTGAGTGTCACTGAGCGGTGCCTGGAGGTGGGCATAAACATCGCTGGCTGGGGAACCAGAACTATTAGCAGCAGCCTGGGGAGATTTGCCGTGCAAAACCTGGGGCATAGAGAAAAACAGTGCCTTTGAGCAGCGTGATTGTGACGTAGAGATTATGGTAGCTGTTGGCTGACGGGATGTCTCTGGGTTAAGCGATAAATTAGGGCTCGAATTGCAAATTTTGGTAACGCCAGCATCCGTCGCCACCGCCAAGGTTCTTTATATAGCCGATAAACCCACTCCAAATGGTTGTCTCGCAACCAAGCAGGGGCTCGCACTTTCTCCCCTGCCCAAATGTCGAAGCTACCACCTACCCCAATCCAAACGGCTTCTGGGCAGAGGTGACGATGCTCGGCAATCCACAACTCTTGGCGAGGCACGCCCAAGCCAACAAAGATTAAGCGAGGTTGTAAGGTTTGCAGCATTTGTCGAAACTCTGGCTGAGCTTCGGCGGGAAGAAAACCATTTTGCACTCCCGCGATCGCCAACCCTGGAACTTGCTCTTGCCACCGTTTCGCCGCAGTCTCCGCAACACCAGGAGCACCGCCGTAAAAGAATACAGACCAAGGCTCGGCTGCTTGCCCTGCCCGCTGTAAAAGGGCTTCTGCGAGTTCAATCCCTGGACACCGTTCTATCCGTCGCCCTTGCGATCGCAGGTACAACACTACCCCAGCCCCATCAGGAATCACTAGCTCGGCTTGACGAATGATGTTAGCTAAAGCAGGAGAATCTTCTGCCTGCATGGTCATTTCCGCATTGAGCGTGACGACATGCACTCCTCGTTTTTCTTGCAGCCGAGCGGCAAGCCAACCTGCATAGTCGTTCGATAGGTGAACTGGAAGGCCCAGTACAGGAAATGGTTTGAGTGCTTCAGACATGGACCGCACTTGCACTGCCTCACGCATCTAGTAATGGTTGTTGAGTAGCCCTCTCAGGCGCTAGATTTTACCGCACTCTAGCCCGGAGCGCTACTAAATTGCTGCTGGTTTCGCAGTTTTCGTTTCAACTACCCATTACAGGAGTGCTCGTATCAAATCCTGACAAATTCTTTATAGGGCAACTTTAGTACGGAAAAGCCGAATCAAGACACAGGAGCCTAAGACACTTCTAAGCGATTTACTAGTGCTTACTCTGCTTCATGTTTATGTGCCAGATGCCAATTTAGAAAATGATTAATATCTCCGATCGCATCTTTAATCCGCCAGCGCAACTCAGTTTGGCCACGGAGTTCACGGAGCAGAATGGGTTTGACAAGGTGTTTCTCTAAACGTTGCTTAGTGCATGCAACATATGCAAGTCCTAAACAAGCATTAGCACATACCTTACTATCTGGATGTTCAGCCAGACGTAGACATACATCTTGTGCATACTTCCAATCCGGAAAATTTTCGCCTACTGCTACTGGTAAGACTATAAGCTCTTCTACCGAGCCAAAACTTAGTATTTCCTCGATCTCCTCCCGATTACTAAATATAGGAAGAGGACGATAGGTGCGAGCGGTACATGGTAGCGAATCGGACTCTGGACTACTCGTTAATGCACAAGCGTTTCATGCTGTTTCTGATTCAGCATTGGGGTTATAAAGAACCAATTCGTAATGTTCGACTGTTGGGAAAGGTTGGTAGAAATGATGCAGTAGAGAACACCACTCTTGGTACTCCGGTGATTGTCGGAAACCAACTGTGTGATCTTCTAATGTTTGCCAATGTACAAGCAGAATATATCGATTTACATTTTCAACACAACGTTGCAATTCATGAGAAATATAGCCCGGTATAGAAGCAATGATGGCTGAGGCAGTTTTGAAAGCAATTTCAAACTCTTGACTCAAACCAGGTTTAATATCAAGAATAGCAACTTCTAATATCACAAACTGAGGTTTTTTGTGAGGTAGTAGGCTTTGAACCTGCTTAATTTGTTATATCACCTTTCAAATTATGTAAGCAGCTATCGCTCCACCAATGTGTATTTGGCAAATGATTCAAGCTTTAAAGTTCGCCAAATAAATTGATACAAAAACCAAGAAAAGCGATCGCTTGAATGAAACTTAAATTACAGAAAACAGTTCAAAAATACGATTTCATAGTTTTAGAACTCGCAGCGCTTTAGAGAGCCATCAGCATACATTTCCATTGGGACGAGTTCAAGCTTACCGTTTACTTTTACTTGGGAGTAAACAATTTTAAGAAAAGGAGATTTATTTTGATTGCAGCGACGGGACATACAAAGCACCTCGTAATAGGAGTAAGAAATGAGTAATTTGTCTGCTCCTAGCTTCAATGTATCCATTTGGCCGAGCAGACCACTTCTGCCAAATGATTTGTTTCGTCTCGTTCTTTTTCCCTAACTCTTGTTCTACCGGATTCCTCGTAAAGATACGGACATGACTTCAAATATTCCAATGAAGATATGGTGAAATTACTGGGATCGATCGCACCAGAGGCAGCGATCGCGCTTTTGGTATAAATCGTTCTTAAACCGGGGATAATAAAGGTACTCAGCCTGTAGCTCAGCAGGCTTTGGCAACGCCGCGATCGCATCACTCAAGCGTGGCCGAAAGACTAAAATTGACTTCTACAACTTTAGGCTCAGTTCTCCAAGTAACCGAAACATGGCAACCGCATCCCTTGATTTGCAAGCGCGATTAGATGACTACTACCGCCAAATCAACACCATCATCCTGACGCGCCAAAATCCCATTACAGGGTTGCTACCCGCCAGTACAGCGGTCAATGCTCATGGCGACTACACCGATGCCTGGGTGCGGGATAACGTCTATAGCATTCTGGCCGTGTGGGGGCTGGCACTGGCTTATCGCAAAGTAGACGAAGATCAAGGGCGTACTTACGAACTAGAGCACAGCGTCGTGAAGTTGATGCGCGGCTTGCTGTTTGCCATGATGCGGCAGACTCATAAAGTCGAGAAGTTTAAGGCGACACAATCAGCGCTAGATGCACTCCACGCCAAGTACGACACTCATACTGGCGATACGGTCGTAGGAGATGGGGAATGGGGCCACCTACAGCTCGATGCTACCTCCTTGTTTTTGTTGATCTTGGCCCAGATGACCGCTTCCGGACTGTCTATCGTCTACAGCATTGACGAAGTCAACTTTATCCAAAACTTGGTCTACTACATCGGGCGGGCTTACCGCACCCCAGACTACGGCATTTGGGAACGGGGCAACAAGACCAACCACGGCAATCCAGAGCTAAATGCTAGTTCCATCGGCATGGCGAAGGCAGCGCTGGAGGCGATCAATGGTCTAGATTTGTTTGGCGTGCGGGGTAGCCAAGCGTCAGTCATTCACGTGTTACCCGACGAGATTGCGCGGGCGCGAATTACCCTAGAATCCCTATTGCCACGGGAATCTGGTTCTAAAGAAATTGATGCGGCTTTGTTGAGTGTGATTGGTTTTCCTGCGTTCGCTGTGGAAGATCGCCCGTTGATGGAGCGCACTCGCAACGCCATCATTAAAAAGCTGCAAGGCAAGTACGGCTGTAAGCGTTTCTTGCGAGACGGCCATCAGACAGTTTTGGAAGACACCACCCGCTTGCACTACGAACCTTGGGAGTTGCAGCAATTCGAGCATGTGGAATGTGAGTGGCCGTTATTCTTCACCTATCTGCTGCTGGATGGCTTGTTCCAAGGCGATCGCACTCAAGTAGAAGACTACCAAGCCAAGCTGAAAACATTGCTCGTCGAGCAGGATGGTCTGCACCTGCTGCCAGAGCTGTACTACGTCCCCCAGGAAAGTATTGATGCCGAGCGCCAGAATCCCCAGAGCCAGAAGCGTTTACCCAATGAAAACATCCCTCTGGTTTGGGCACAGAGTCTCTATTTTCTCGGCTGTATGGTCAGCGATGGTTTAATTGCCTTGGGAGATATTGATCCCCTAGGACGGCATCTGTGCGTCGGGCGGCATCGCGAACCGCTGATTCAGATTGCGATGCTGGCTGAGGATGAAGCCATTCAGGAGAAACTCGCGGCCTATGGTATTGCCACCCAAACTCCGAAGCAGGTAGAACCGTTACAAGTTCGCCATGCCACTGAGTTATCGGCAGCGTACACCCAGATTGGTCGCAACGACAAACTTGCTCTGAGTGGTCGGCCTATACGACGGCTCCGCAGTCTCACCACTTGCCGCGTCTTCCGTATTTGTGGCGAAACGATTGCCTTTTTGCCTTCTTGCCTCGATCCGCAACAGTTTTATCTAACACTGGACTACCACTTTCTAGTCGCTCAGATCAAAAGTGAGTTGGCCTATATTCAATCCCATTGGTGTCAACTTGGTAGACCCACTCTCACATTGCTAATCACCAAAGCAATGCTAGAAACAGGTCGCGGAGCGCTTCTGGATTTGATACAAGAGTTGCAGAATGGCTACTGCAATGGCATTGCTGTTCGCTTGGGACGACTGAATCAACTGATCCTGACGGCAGGAGTTGAGCGGATTGATTTTCTGCATAATTTTGAGTTTTCTAGCACTTCAGTTCAAGATGCTTCGCCTGTTTGCTCGTACTTGGCGCTCAATCCAGAGAAGAGCGGCCCCTTGGGTTACACTCAGGAATTTGTCTTGGAATGTGAAACCAACATCGATTTGCTGCTGAGCAGGTTGCGAGAGACGGAAAACATCTACGAGCAAATTGAACTCTTACAAACCTTGGTAAGGTTGCGAGGGTTAGAGTTTGAGACGGGGTTTGAAGGCCCGCAACGCTCGGTGACAGTAGTTGATCTCCTCAATGAGGTCTACACCAAGGCTGGAACGTTGCAATTGTGGGCGGTAGTTCGCCGAGCAGCGGGTTTGCTCAATAAAGTAGATATTGGTTTATCGGATGCGGTGACTGATATTTTGGTGCGGCAAAAGCAAATTACGGTGGGCAAGTCCTACAGTGAGGCTTCTTTAATTACCCGTCCCATGTCTTACACCGAGGTGATTGACAAAATCAAGGAGTTCTGCGGTGAAGACATTCGCGATCGCGTGCTGACTCAAGAAATCTTGATCTACTGCGGGTTGCTGATCCAATCGGAACCACAACTTTTTGATGGTTTGCTGACGCTGCGAGTGGGCTATCTAATCTTATTAATTACCACTGCTTTGTCCCGTGAATTGCAAGTCACCCAAGACGAAGCTTACGAACACTTGATGGAACTCAGCCCCTTCGAGCTAAAAATGCGCCTCCGCCAAGTTTTAGCGGGATACGAAGGTTTGAATCAGACCTTGTTCCAGCAAGAATCGTTGCATGTCAAACAACAACAGGCGATCGAGTGGGTGGTGTTGCCAGAGCAATCCGAATCGGAGTCACCTACTGGTAGTTGGTTACAAAAACGTCAATTGGATGGAGCGCTCAATCGCGTGCCGGAAGACTTTTACTTCAAAGTTTGGCGAATGCTGAAGCACTGCAAAGGCTTGGTAATTGGCGACAAGCTAGAGCGTCGCAACCGCTTGGATAGTCATTTGATTTTGGCGGAGATGACACCTGGAGAACCCAACTTTGCTTTGCGCGTAGAGCACCTGCTAAACAAGATTCCAGCGCCAGAGTACCGCCAAGTGAATATCGAAACCTTAATGGAATTGGCCGCGATCGCAGAACGCAACCCCAACCTACAAATTGAAGAAGCGATCGCACTTGATGTGTTGATCGGTCACGCAGTGCGCCTCGCTTGGCTAGACAAATTTCCCGATCGCGCCGACCAATACCCACAATACAAAGCCTCAGCTTGGCGATCGTTCTATGACACCTCACCCTATCTCTGTGCCAGCTATGTAGTTAAGGCTCTCCAGTTCTTAGCTCAGTTAGGCCAAGCCAACCCGGTCTAGCAGCGTGAGGTGCATTTAAAGCAGTAGGAGTGTAGCAACGAATCACTACACTCCTATACTTCAACCGCTACACATAGAACCGGTTGTTTAACTAGCTGAATTAAACCGTCTCTTCCGTCTTCGAGCGATCGCCTTGCGCTTCTTCTTCTCGATCGGAGTCTCAAAGTGCCGTCGTCGTCTAATATCCGAAAAGATTCCTGCTTTCGAGACCTGACGCTTAAATCGGCGCAGCGCCGACTCAATTCCTTCGTTTTCGCCAACAGTCACCTGGGTCATGCGATTGCCTCCTGAGCTTGACTACTTGCTAGGTGGTTGTGAATCACCCCAGTGCATCTTCAGCAGAGTGAGACAAGGGCTGGCCTCTGCCTCACTCGCTCACAACTCTAAAGTTAAAAGCCTTGCTTTAAGACTGAGGTTTAGTAGCGGCGAGAGAATCCATCTCTGCTGCCACCACCACCGCCACCACCGCCACTTCTGCGGTTACCACCGCCACCGCCGCCGGGGCTTCTCTCTTCACGGGGTTTAGCTTTATTGACCTTAAGATCACGGCCCATCCATTCTGCTCCGTCCAGAGCTTCGATGGCTGCGGTTTCTTCAGCTTCGGTTGACATCTCAACGAAGCCAAAGCCACGCATGCGGCCTGTTTCGCGGTCTACGGGGAGTTGAACTCGCTTTACGGTACCGTATTCCGAGAAGATGTCACTCACATCCTCTTGGGTAACTTCATAAGATAGGTTGCCGATGTAGATTGACATGGAAAACTCCAGAATCAGAAAAAGTGTAGAGATTGAGATTCGGAGAGATGCCTGTCAATCTAAGAACAAACCCGTCAGCCGAAACTTAATGCTCACTAGACACGGTAGCACAGAATCTTTAGCCCTTCCAGGCCATCTCTTGTTCCGTTGACAAAAATGGCAAAGCTCGTTTTCGTTACTGAGTCTAGGTTTTGCTTCTTTAACATTAACTTGTATTAACTTACTTACGATGTTTCAAACTACTCGGCGGCGATTAGCTTTGTGGTACACCACAGTAACTGCTGTACTGCTGCTGCTATTTGCAAGTGGCTTCTATCTTTATGTTCGCAGTACCTTAATTGAGCGGATTGATGACACGCTCAACCATGTTGTAGAAGTGGTGCAGCGATCGCTAGTTCTAGAACCTGTGGACTTCCATAAAGAGGGTGGTCCTTTACGGATCAATATAGAAGCGAGTTTTCGCAACAATGCCGACACGGTCGAAGACGATCATATTGACTTAGAGTGGTTTAGCCCTGAGGGAGACCTGCTTTGGTCTACTCTTTCGGCACCGTTGAATGTAGCTCTGCATCCCAACAGTACTGGTGAAACGGTACATCTCCCATCGCAGCCTAGTGATGGGGTGCAGGAACCCGATCTGCTGCGGCAAGTGACGCAACGAGTCCAAGTAGGGCGGCAAGTGCTGGGGTATTTGCGGGTCAGTCATCCCTGGTTTGAAGTTACGAAACCAATTCGGCAACTAATTTTTGACCTGAGCTTGGGGACTGGCCTGATGGTTGTGGCAGTAGCAGCCATTGGCTGGTTACTGTCTGGGCTAGCAATGCAACCAGTGCAAGCTTCCTACCAACAACTAAAACAATTTACCGCCGACGCTTCCCACGAACTCAGAAACCCGATCGCCACGATTCAGACTAATGTGCAAGTAGCCCTCTCCGACCCCAATCCTGATCCGCAATGGCAGCAACAGCAGTTGAAAGTAGTGGAGCGTCTCACTCGCCGCTTGGGGCGCTTAGTCGACGATTTGCTATTTTTGGCGCGGCAAGACAGTGGCATAGTGCAGCCCCGTTGGACAACGGTAGCGTTGGATGCACTGTTGATTGACGTCGTGGAAGAACAACAAGCGATCGCCTTAGAAAAAGGAGTCAGTTTATCTCTAGATTTAGAGGAACCAGCAGAAAACCCACTAGAGCATCGTCCCCGCAATGGCAGTAAAGGCGAAATTCCTCCCGAACCTTTTACATTACAAGGCGATCGCGATCAGTTGGCCCGACTATTTACCAACTTGGTAAGCAATGCGGTGCAGTACACGCCCGTGGGTGGACAGGTAGAAGTGATGCTACAACAAGTGAAGCGCAATCATATCGTGCAGTTGCAAGTGCAGGTGCGGGATACAGGTATTGGCATTCCGTTGGAGGCGCTGCCGCATATCTTCGATCGCTTCTATCGAGTTGACCCTGCCCGCACCCACGAAAACGCTGAAACTAGCATTGCCAAACCTGCTACTACGGGTTCTGGTCTAGGACTCGCGATCGCGCAAGCTATTGTGGAAAATCATCAAGGCAATATTGTTGTTGAGAGTAAACCTGAGCAAGGAACCACGTTTATCGTCGCTTTGGCTGGTTATAACGCTTCGATCGCCAGAGTTTAAAGCCGTTCCTTGTTATCTAGTAGAGAAGACGAGATTAAAGCCCTAAAAAATAGAGGCTGCCCTTGTGGACAGCCGATTAACAGGAATGAGTCTATAAGACTACTGCTTAACTGCGTTTACTCGGCAATTTCTACCGAGCCATCTGCCAAGATTGTGAGGTTGTCGGGATCAACATAGTGGCACACAGCGTCATTCATGCAAATCAGCGCCCAGCCTGATTGGTCGATTCCAACTAATTTATAGTCTGTATCTTCAACAAAGAACCCCTTGTGGTTACGGGTTCCTGATTCAACTTGAACATTATACTTGTCTGTAATAGACATGGTTTTTCTCCCCGGCATTAAGCTTTTTTAAATTCACTATCGATGTGTTTGGTTCACATCTTCGCTTGATTCCTAAAAGCTTATCACTAGATAGAGAGAGTGATCATTAAGTTATTTAAGAATTTACTAAAAGATAAAGCAGCGTTTGTTACACAATTCAGGGATCATCAAGAATCGACGTTAACCTGTCAAGAACGAGCGATTTAACCAAGTGATTTGAGGGTTCTATGCTCTCTATCTTTAGGTAGAGGAGAAAGCCAAATCTCCTAGAGCTTAAAGGGTTTCAGTCAATTTAAAAGACTAAATTCAGCCAAAATTGCTACAGAAAGTAACGCAGTAATTTATTCAAGAGAGATACCGCTTACAAAACTCAACGTTACTGCTTGAATCAGCTAGGTATTTATTCTCAATTACAAAAGTTTATCTACTTAATTCTTGTTGTTTTAGACCACAAAAGCAGGCTTTCAAATAGCTTGAGGGACGCACTTCAGCCCAAGTAACTGTTGCTTTAGTGTCGCATTGCTGAGCATTGGATCAGTCCTCAAAGACCTGGCTTTGTAACGTAGACTTCATTAGTTTTTGGAGTTGGTTTATAGGCGATCGCTCTAAGTAGCCCACCTCTGAAGGGATGATGCTTAATAAAGTGCGAGTATGAGCAGGCAGAGAGAAAAAGCTTGTTATCTTGCTAGCTATCTCGAACTTGGACTGTGAGGGCAGTGAAGCATGGCATCTGGCTCTGATCGCTTGATTAGGATTGAACTCAGCGTCCAGGCGAACTCTGCCTTGCTGGAAGGATTGGAGGTATGGCAAGACTTAGGACTACTCTCAGAAGAGCAAGTTAAGCAGATCGGCGATCGCTATCTCACCTGTGCCTTACCGGAGCCCATTCCAGTTACCGATGCTTCAGTGAGGGATGCTGAACCTGACTCAGACTTTCTGATTGAACCAGTTGAGCGATCGTCGCGAAGACCCCGGATTAGAACAGGCGCTCGATCCTCTCCAGTTCGCTCTGACAGCGTTGCTAGCTCCACTAGCGTTGGTAGCACGACTATCAGACAAAGCAATTTCTTAGCCGAACGCCTGCAATCATTGATGGCTGAGATTAGTGTCATCTGGCTGCTATTCTTGGGCGTGTTTATGGTGGTGGTTTCGTCGGGAGTGCTAGCTGCGAGCCAGTGGCGCAACTTTCCTCCTACCGGGCAGTACTGCATTTTATTTGCTTATACTTTGGCCTTTTGGGTTGCAGGTTTATGGGCTACGAAACAACCCAACTTACAGCTCACAGCTCGGATGTTGCAGACGGCGACGTTGCTGATCATTCCGGTCAACTTCTGGATGATGGATGGGTTTAAGTTGTGGCAACAACCTGGAGGTGGAGCGATCGCGGTTATTGCAGCCTTTGGTCTGACGGCCTTGCTGCTGCAACTTTTGGGATTCAGACGCAACTCGGTCCACCCTGTAGCTACTTCACGTTGGCTCTTGCTAGATGCTGTGGCCTTGAGCTGGCTGCATTGGGGCTGGGGGTGGTCTGGATTTCCGCTAATCGCCACCTATCTGGGCACAGTCGGTACGGCGTTTGTATTGTTGCAGCAAGACCAAGCTTCGGCAGCTATCACGGCTCAGACAAGCTCAGAAGCGCGATCGCCTGACTCAGAAACCGTTTCCTCTTCAACAGCGGGGCAGACATGGCTAGCTCCTAGCATCATTGCGGTTGCAGCCTCAGCCTTGCTACTGATTGCCAGAGCTGTTTTGGTCGCCCAAGTTCCAATCCATCGACTAGGCTTGGCGGTGGGAATTTGTGGCTGGCTGTTGTGCTGGCTGGCGAGACAAAAACCAGGCAGAATTTTGTGGACTCAGGCAGGCGCAGCTTTATTGCTACTGGGATGGTTAGTCACAGTATCGGTACAACCGCCGTGGCAGGCGATCGCGATTAGTGGCTTGGCCTTGTGGCTGCTTAGCGATCGCTTACGGCGCTTGCCTCAAGTTGCCTTGCTCACCGCTGCTTTTCTAGTAGGGCTGCAAGGTTACTGGTTGCTGTGGTGGTTAATCCCGGTTGACGGGAGGCAAGCTTTTCTAAGTTGGAACGAGCAAATCGCAGGCAGTTCATTTACAGCAGCGAGTTTAGTTGGAGTTGGGTTCTTTCCCTACTTAGCGTTGACGCTAGTAGTAGCGCAGTATTGGCGACAACGGCAACAACCGCAAATAGCTGACTGGAGCGAAGCCTTAGCTTTAGGCTTGGGCATTGCGTTGACTTTGTTTAGTCTGACCAATCCCCTGCTGCGATCGCTCAATCTCGTGCTTTCAACTGTGGCGTTAGCGGTAGTGGTGCGGCAGCGACCTCAAGCTTCTTCTGGGCTAATTTACTTGACCCATGTCACGGGTTTAGCGGCGATCGCTTCTGCACTTGACCTCCGATTTCCCAATTTACCAACTCAGTTTTGGGCGGGAGTGTTGCTGGCGGGAGCGCTATTGGAGTGGAGTTTTACATTGGCTCCTCGTTGGCCTGTCTGGAAACGAAGTGCTTGGTATTTCGGCTTACTCTTAGCCGCGATCAGCTACACACTGTTCGGCAGCCTTTGGTTGAGTGAATCGAGTGCAGTAGGGCGTTTTTGGTTGCTGGCTCCTGCTGCCATGACTGGTTTGGCAACTCGCAGACAGTGGCCTCATATCCGCCAAGCAAGCTGGTTGAGTACGCTGGCGTTAGTGGTCGTGCAACCTTTGACGCTGGGCTTTGCGACTCCTCGCTTAATCGGCTTAGGTGTGGCGACTAGTTTAATGCTGGTAAACACTGATCGCTTGCAGCATTTGGGCGCAGCCATTCTCACCCTGGGTTTCAGTTTAGGTTTAGCTAGTGCGGTGATTTGGCAAGGTTTCTCGACTCAGCTTACATTGCCGATCGCGCTGAACTTGGTGGCGATCGCGACGCTAATCCTTTGGTTGGTCCACGATATTGGCCGTAGACAAACTCAGACTTTAGCCAAAATCTATGCTCAAGCCAGTCATGGTTGGGCGATCGCGCTCAGCATTATCAATCTGCTGATTTTGACTGGTTATGATTTAGCTCTTTACGGTAGGTTCGGCGATCGCTCTGTAGGTTACACCGTCGCGATCGCTTTGACGACGCTGGCGATTGGCTACCGCATTTGGCAGCAAGCGAGCAGTGTAGGGTTTTATGGCTTGGCTTGGGGCATCGAGCTACTCGTGGTTCGGCTGCTATGGTCGCCGGATGTCTCCTTAGTTCCTACCCTGCTGGAACGGTTGGCGATCGCAAATCTGGCTTTGGGATTGATCGCGCAACTAGCCAGTGATTGGTGGGTGAGGCGAACTCAGCAGCTTTATCTCATGAGTTGGCATGTGATTCCGGTAGTTTATGCGGCTTTGGCTCTGATGGGCGCTCACACTACCTTCACGGCTACTACGGGCTTATATAGCTTTGGTGCTGCTCTCATTGGCATTGGCGTGGGCCGACAACAACCTCGACTCGCATTAACCTACCTCTCAATTGTGGGTGTCTCGATCGCGGCCTATGAGTTGCTGATTTATCAACTGATGCAAGCGACAGGCGGCAATGCGGGCGATGGCATCTTATTGCTGGGGGCTTTGGCAGCTGTAATTGCGATCGGCGAGCGCCTGCTGTCCCGGTGGTTGGTACGCTACCTCCGCCTTGACGCGCCCCGAATTCACGCGATCGCTCACTTGCACTGGATTATCAGTAGCGGTCTCATGCTGCTAGCACTGTTCAATTCGCTCAGCTCCACCGGAGAACTGCTGTGGGTAGGGATTACGGCTGTGCTCGCCATCTATGCCCTCCGGGAAGGTCGAGACAGTGAGTCTTGGACTTACACCGGAATTGTCACCAGTTTGTTAGCGATTGGCTATCTGCTTAGTCTGTGGCTATCGGATGCCACTCTAATCGCTTGGGGAGCCGCGATCGCCAGTGCTATGGCTTATGGCATGTACGTTCTACCTTGGCAACGCGGCGGTTGGGCGTTGGAGCCTTGGCAGCAATCAGCCATTCTGCTACCTGGGGTGATCGCGGTTGCCAATGCGGGTGGGGTGAATTTGCAAAGTTTGCTGATTGTGGCAGCTTTTTATGCGTGGGTGGCCAAAACTCGCAATCAAGCACGGCTTAGTTATCTCAGTATCCTGCTGGCAGACTGGGCGATTCTGCGCTTTTTCAGCGATCGTGCCTTAGAGGAACCATTGTGGTATGCCGCCGTTTTGGGTGGGTCGCTGCTCTATGTAGCGCAAGTTGACCCAGCTTTGCGATCGCCCACGGAACGCGAGAAGCGCCATTGGCTGCGGAGTTTAGCCGTGGGTTTGATTTGTTTAACGGCGATCTATCAATCGGAAACTAGTTTAGCGATCGCCTTAGGAACGCTGGGCTTTAGTATTGGGCTGATTTTGGCTGGATTAACTCTGCAAGTCCGGGCCTTTCTCTACGTCGGTACGGCCAGCTTCATGATTCAAGTTTTGCGGCAAGTTTGGCTCCTAATTGACAACTACTCTTTGCTGCTGTGGGCGTTGCTGATTGTTTTGGGTTTAGCTTTAATTTGGATTGCGGCCACCTTTGAGGCGCGGCGCAGCCAAGTTTCGGCTTTGTTGCAGCATTGGGTGACAGCACTCAACGAATGGCAGTAACCCTGTAGCTGTGAGAAGCCAAGACCAAGCTAATCTAGAAGACTAGGATATTCAGTGGAACTGTAATGACTGCTGCAACAGATTCACCAGGCGAACTAGTCGTATACGATCGCCCGACGGTAGTAGAAACCAATAACCTTCGCAAAGTCTATCGCACTGGGTTCTGGTTCAATCAGCGCGTGGAATCCTTAAAAGGCTGCTCCCTTACCGTCTATCAGGGAGAAACCTTTGGCTTGTTGGGGCCAAATGGCGCAGGCAAAACCACTCTGCTTAAAACCTTGTTGGGCATTGTTCGCCCCACTTCTGGTAAGGCTTTTTTATTAGAGCGGCCCTTGGGCGATCGCTTGGTGAAGCAAAAAGTCGGTTACCTGCCAGAAAACGCCTACTACTACGACTACCTGACGGGCTGGGAGTTCTTGCAGTTTGTCGCGGGCCTCTTCCAAATTCCGCGCTCAGTGCAGCGGCAACGAATTCCGCAATTGCTCGAACTCGTCGGTTTGTCGCAAAAAACGACGCGCAAAAAACCACTACGGCAATATTCCAAGGGTATGTTGCAACGCATTGGTATGGCCCAAGCCTTGATTAACGACCCAGATGTAGTGTTTCTCGATGAACCGATGTCTGGGCTAGACCCGATGGGGCGTTACCAAATTCGAGAAATTATTCTGTCGCTGAAAGAGCAAGGCAAAACGATTTTTTTCAACAGTCACGTTTTGTCGGATGTGGAGCAAATTTGCGATCGCGTCGCCATCTTGGCTGAGGGCGAGTTAATCTGTGTCGGCTCCTTGAATGAGCTGTTGGGTACGGCTGACACTTACTACGTCAAGGGTAAAGGTGGCAGCTTGGATGTACTGAAGAAGCGCATGCTCAATCTAGAGTTTGAAGACGGATTTTGGGAAGGGAACCTGCGGGGCGATCCTTACGATTTCTTAGCCAGCCTCAGCCTCATGGGCGCGCAAATCATCACGGTCAGCTTAGCTCGGCCTACTTTAGAAGAGTTCTTTATGGAGCAGTTGCGCCAGCGCAATATTCAATCCACTCATTAAACCTAGCCGAGTCAGCCTGTAGCAAGATGCCGAGTCGGTTTCTGGCTTCTATCTCTTAACAAGAGACCTACTTTATCGAGAAGCTAAATAAGCAACTATGGCTGACCTCTTAGAAACTGCTACCCAGGCTGGATCGTTTACTCAACTCTTGAGTGCGCTCAAAGCGGCTAATTTAAACGACGTACTGAGAAACCCTGGCCCCATAACGGTTTTGGCACCCACCGATGAAGCCTTTGCCAAGCTACCGGAAGGCACCATCGATGGGTTATTGCAAGAACCGTTGAAGCTAAAGCGGCTCTTGACTTACCACGTAATCTCTGGCGATGTCCGCTCGGATGACTTGGCTCAGATCGATGAAGCTCCCACAATGGAAGGCTCGATTGTAGCGGTAGGGCAAGAGGGGGGCTTGAAGGTAAATGATGCCAATGTCCTGAAAACCGACATCTTGGCTGATAACGGCGTCATCCATGTGATTGATACGGTGCTGATGCCGACTTTGGCGATGGCGGAGTAGCCTTTCCAATAATGCTGTGGGTGTTTAGGTCACTGGCTCACTGAGTGCTCATCAGATTGCGACCTAACCCCCAGCCCCTTTCCTCAGAGGGAAGGGTAGCCATATTCAAAGTTCCTCTCTGACGCGGAGAGGGCTTTGGGGAAAGGTTTCGATTGCGTAAGATTTATGGTTTCAGGAAGTTTAAGGTTGAGTAGGCAGGTGAACGGTAAAAGTCGTCCAGCCATCTGCGCTCTCCACTTGCAAAACTCCCTGTAACTGCTCTACTAGCTTCTGCACTAGCGCTAGGCCTAAGCCTGTACCCCCCTGTTGCCAAGGATCGGCGTGAGGGACTCGGTAGAACTTCTCAAAAACTCGACCTAGTTGAGCGGCAGGAATGTTGGCTTGATTGCGAACCCTTAAAGCAATGACAGGCTGGGGAGTTGGGGCGATCGCTAAAGACTCAGATTCACACCAAGTACTCAGAATAATCTGATGACCTGCCGGGGTGTATTTGCAAGCGTTGTTGATTAACTCAGCTAAGACGCGCCCTAAGTTGGCATGGTCCGAAATCAGCGGTGGTAAATCGGCGGGCACATCCATGTGCAGGATTTGTTGGCGTTCTTGGATGCGGGAGCGAAACGGTTCAATCACGCTCGGTAACCAATCGGGTAGCAGAATCGTTTCTTCTAAGGCAATGCCATCAGCTTGTGACTCTAAGCGCTGGAGATCGAGCAGATCATTGATTAGCTCAATTTCCCGCGTACACTCCATTTGCAAAATTTCGAGATAGCGCTGCCGCCGCTCTATGCTCGGCGCAATCTTTAGCATTTGAATCGCCATCTTCATGTTGGAGACAGGGGTTCGCAATTCGTGGGAAACCGTGCTTAAAAAGTCATCCTTGAGTTGGTTCAGCCCTTCTAAAGCCTGGACTTGGGCTTGAGCAGCTTGATACAGCCGAGCTTGCCGCATAGCGATCGCACATTGGTTGGCAACCTGCTGCACAATCCGCACTTCTGACTCGTCAAAACAGGCTTGGGCAGATTTGCACAAATGCAGGCTCCCCAAAACCTCGTGATCATCGCTGATGGGGTAACTGAAAATTGCTTCCGGTTCCCCATTGGTTTGGGAGCGGGAATAGATGGGGCAAAATTGCACGCCTTGACCTTGTAGCAACTGCTCATATACATCGGGATACTCGGCGATCGGCACTACCTGACCTGAGTAAGTATGTGGGACTGCTGTAAATTCATAGGCGATCGCAGAAGTTTGTTGTGCTAAGTCATGCAGAGCGGTTTCACAGCGCTTCACTTGTAGTCCTAAACCGAGTTCCTGAACCGCAGTTTGCAAAATCTGCCCTTCATCCAGGCTGTCTCGCACTTTGTCTGTAATGCGCTTGAGTAACGACTCAAAACTCAAGGCTCGTTGCAGTTGTTGGGTGCGCTCTTGCACCTGTTGCTCTAGATTGGCATTCAGTTGCTGCACCTGTTGGTACAGTTCCGACTGCTGAATGGCTAAGGCGAGTTGATCGGCGATCGCACAACCTAAATCCACTTCCGAGTCTTGCCAGGTGTGAGGCGAGTCTCTTTGCGATAAAGTCAAGCTGCCCCAGAGACTACCT
This sequence comes from Trichocoleus desertorum AS-A10, assembly GCF_039962155.1. Taxonomy (NCBI): domain Bacteria; kingdom Bacillati; phylum Cyanobacteriota; class Cyanophyceae; order Leptolyngbyales; family Trichocoleusaceae; genus Trichocoleus; species Trichocoleus desertorum. Next base: position 135,890 of record NZ_JAMPKN010000008.1, read on the forward strand.
TGATACTGCAAAGGAATCAGCAACCAGGCACCTGGAAACTCTTCTGCTAGAGAGCTGTTGATCGGATCATTGAGCACCTGAGTATTGTCAATTCGTACCACTTCTAGTTGCTTCAGGCGAGCTGCCAAGGGGTTATCCGCATCCGGAATCTCCATTCCTACACCCGTAGGCACCAAACCAAGCTGCTGCTCGTACTCAGCGACATTCAGCCAAATTTGCCGCTGCGGTACATACTGCAAAATCGAAACATAATCAATTTGCAGCATCTGACCAATTTCTTGGGCTGCGGTCGCAAAGATACAATCGATGTCGAGAGAGTTACGAACTGCTTGAGTAAAACGATTTAAGGCTCGCTCCCGTTGCACCTGATACTGCGTTTGTTGGTAGAGCTGCTGAAGCTGCGTTTCTGCTTGTTTGCGCTCGGTAATGTCATTCAAGAAAGCAAGAGCACATCTTTCCCCGTCTATCTCCAAAACATCTACAGAGACTAAAGCATCTCGCATCTCACCCGACTTCTTGGCATATTTAGCTTCTAAGCTGCGGACCAAGCCTTGACGGTTTATCAATTCGATTAGCCTTTTTCTATCTTCCGCACTGGGCCAGATAGCCAGTTCTAAAACCGTATGATTAATCAGTTCTTCACGGCTATAGCCCACCAAGTCTACAAAGCTATTATTTACGTCAATAAAACGTCCCTCAGTGATGGTAGAAATGCTAATTGCGATAGGACTCGCTTGAAATATTTTTGAAAGCTTTTCCTCTGATTGACAAATTAGGAACTGCGCGTCTTGATTATTAGAACTTATGTCATTATTTGAAGGAGCCGGCAGCGCTTTTGTGAGGCTCGAAAGCTCATCCAGTGATGTTTTTAGAATGGCTGCTTGATCGGCAGAGAGTTGCTCAGCGAATTGAGCTAAGGAGGAAATTCGTTCCTGAATTGTCTCCATCCGTTGCTCAAAACTATGCAATTCCACACCGAACTCCTAGTACTTTTTAATCTTTAAGCTAACTTAATTCGTGCATCAATTGAGTGCAGATCATCTAATGCAACTTTTTCGTGAATAGCAAAATGAGGCAACCGGAACCCCAGCTGCCCCTCGCTTAACATTAGCTCTCAAACTGGCTTAAATATCATCCCTATAGGGAGATGATGTTCAATCAAGGAACGTTGGTTGAATGTCTTCTTGCCAGCAGTTGAACCAGAATTTCATCTGTTTGATCACGAAGCTACTTTATGACAAAGCTGCAGTCAGAATACAGCCTGTGCGAGCAGGAATGGTCAAGCTCAACTGGGAAGGATTCTCTTCACCCCACTCTAGTTGAGCGGAACCGTAGAGAATCTCACTGGGACGCGATCGCAATCCTGTCTCATCCCAACTAATATGGGCCTTCCCGGAAGCGGTTCCCACATTTACAGCGACAATCACCTCTTCGCCACCCAGAACTCTGGCAAAGACATAGACGGTGGTTTCCGCAAACAACACCTGATAGGCTCCCGTTCGTAAAGCTGCGTAGCGGTTCCGCAAATCAATCAGGTAGCGATGGTAGCTGAGAACATCTTGCTCCCACTTGTCTTCCATGGGGAAAGCTCGTCGTGAATCCGGATCAAGTGCTCCTGGCAGCCCCACTTCATCGCCGTAGTAGATACTAGGAGCGCCTGGATACGTCATCAGGAGAATCGTGGCTAGCTCTACACTGGAGCGATCGCCCCCCGCAATCGAGAGCAAACGAGCCGTATCGTGGCTGGCCAACAAATTCAACTGAGTCAACTGAATTTCCCAGGGATATAGCGCTAACACTTCCTGAATTTTCTCAGCGTATTCCTTGGCAAACAGCGGTGGATAAGGATGATATGAGCGGCCTTGCACCTGTTCCATCACCACGCGATCGCCCGCCGCAAATGCGATCGTAGGAGCAGCAAACAGATAATTCATCACGCCATCAAACTGGGTGCCATCTAGCCACTCGCGGGAATCTTCCCAGACTTCCCCCACAATGTAGGCTTCTGGATTAATTGCTTTGACGCGATCGCGAAACTCTTGCCAAAATCCGGGCGCTTTCACCTCAAAAGGCACATCCAAGCGCCAGCCATCAATGCCAAATTTGATCCAATATTCCGCCACCTCCATGATGTACTCGCGCACTTCTGGATTGTCGTGGTTGAACACGGGCAAAGCTCGGTTATTATCCCATCCTTCGTAATTCGCTGGGTACTCCCCGTTATAGGGGGACACAGGCCAATCGTGAATCTTGAACCAATCCACCCAAGGAGAATGCGGCCCGTTTTCTAGCACATCGTGAAAGAAGAAAAAGCCTCGACTCGCGTGGTTAAATACACCATCTAGCACCACGCGAATATCGCGCTGGTGAGCCGCTTCTAGCAGATCCCGAAAGGCTGCATTTCCCCCCAGCATCGGGTCCACTTGGTAGTAATCGTGGGTGTGATAGCGGTGATTACTCGCAGATTGAAAAATAGGGGTGAAGTAGATAGCATTAATCCCCAGATCTTTGAGATAGTCTAACTTCTCTATTACCCCCCACAAGTCACCACCTTTGTAGCCTTGCAGCGTTGGCATCTCGTCCCAGGCTTCCCAACTGGCATTTTTTAACAATTTTTTGTGTGGATGGTGGCTTTTGGCAAAGCGATCGGGGAAAATTTGGTAGAAAACTGCGTGCTTGACCCAGTCTGGCGTATAAATCTGCATAAGTAGCTCTCTAAGCCTCCACTGACAAGGTACAGGCACAAGCCATTTCGCAATTCTTTCCCCTGGTAGAAAGTCAGCGATTAATTGTGATTCGATGACGAAAACTTGACTCCTAGCCTTGTTGATATAACTCAGACCAATCTAGAGGTTCCTTATCCCCCGACTGGAACCAGATATCTTTAGGTGATTTGTTATGAAGCTCAAAATCCTGCAAAATACCGTTTTCAAATTACAAACTGCTCAGGCGTCCGATCTACCCGCTGACCAAAAAGAAGAAATCACCGCTGGACAATTACTCGATCTACACTCCTACAAAGTTGAAGGCAAGCTCATCAAAGTTTCCTTTAAAGATGTTGAGTTCAAAGGGCGCAATACTTGGTACGCCTTTGCCGATCATGTCCGCTTGGTGACTTCTCAAGAAGACGTGGTCGCCACACAACAACAGCTTTCACCCCCGACACCGGGCGAACTACCCCGCCAACACCGCATTAAAGACTTTCCTTATCTGGCCCAAACTGATAATCGCTACAATCCAGGCGGCTCCTGCAATGTCACCAGCGTAGCAATGTGTCTTTCTTTTTTTGGTGCTAAACCCACTAGGGAAGCCCAACTCGAAGATGAGTACTACGATTTCTTGATTGAGCAAGGTCGCTCCAGACACGATCCCTACGACTTGAAGTGGTTAGTGGAGCAAAAAGGCTATAAAGATGACTTCCGCGAAACTGCTTCGATTCAAGATGTGAAGAAGTGGATTGCTCAAGACAAACCCGTGATTGTGCACGGTTACTTCACTCGCTTTGGTCACATCATTGTTCTGGTGGGCTACAACGCTGAAGGTTTTATTGTTCACGATCCCTACGGTGAGTATTGGGATAGCGGTTATGAGATGAATACTGATTGGGATAAAACTAAAGGCAAAGGATTGGTTTATTCCTACAGCTTAATTGAGCGCACCTGCTCCCCCGAAGGCCCAGGCAATATGTGGTGCCACTTTATTTCTAAGTAGCTCTTGTTTGTGACGAAAGGCGATCGCTTTCCTAGGTTTGAAGAGGGAGGGCGATCGCCTAGTCAAGTTTACAAAGCCAACTTTTGGCAAGGCAATCAAGAAAATATTTTAGCAAGTCACAACCAATCATTTTTTATGGCGAAACGTTTGATTGAATTTCCCTTAGAAGGCGGCGGTTATGTTCTGGTTGAAGTTGCAGAATCAGAAGCATCCGACAGTGTAGGGCGAATTGGGCGAGAAGATGAGCTTTTGCAGAAGTCGCAACAAACCTTTGAGGCGGCTCTAGATGGAATTAAACCAATTGCTAGCACGCTAATCAATAAACTTCGGAGTCTCAATCAACCTGCAGATGAAGTTCAGGTCAAATTTGGATTAAAAATGAGTGCAGAAGCAGGCGCAGTGATTGCATCAGCCAGCATTGAGGGTAACTATGAAATTACATTGAAATGGAGTCAAAACCAGTAACCAATGGTTGCACCTCTTCAATATGCAATCGTCCGAATTCGCAAATCAAGTGGAGCGATCGTTGGAGCAGGGTTCCTGGTTCACGAAAAATATGTTTTGACTTGCGCTCACGTCATTGCACAAGCCCTAGGCATTGCGGAATCAACGCCTCAAAGCCCTTCAGAATCTGTTCACCTCGACTTTCCACTCATCGATCCTGCTGTGCAACTGACAGCACAGGTGGTTCTTTGGCGACCCGCTCCAGTTAAGGGCGCTTCCAACCAAGGCCACGAGGATATTGCTGCTCTAGAACTTAACAGCTTTCCACCTCCCGCCGCAAAACCTGCACGGCTATTGCTAGAAGATGATCTGTGGGATCATCCCTTCCAGGCATTTGGATTTCCCGCAGGTCATGATGATGGGTTGTGGTCCACAGGAGTTCTGAGGGCAAAGCAAGGTACCGGATGGGTACAAGTTGAGGATACAAAATCGCCAGGTGGACGGCTAGAGTCAGGCTATAGTGGAACACCTATATGGGATGAAAAACTTAACGGTGTTGTCGGAATGGCAGTTGCTGCTGACTTGAAGCGAACTGAGGCCAAAATCGGTTTCATCATTCCAACAAGATTGATGGCAACTACCTGGACAGCTTTAGCAGAATTGACAATTCCTCCGTTAATTTTGGCGAGCAAAAAACCCAACCGTTCTCTTCAATGGATACTCGCAAGTTTATTTGGTTTGGCTGCCTTAGGAGCAAGCACTCTATTAATTCCTCAAGTTCGTGATCGCTTGGGCTTAGGAGAAGCAGCCTGTTTTAGGGAAGCAGAGAGAAAAGGGGAAAAGGCGATCGCTGTTGTTGGTAAGTTCTACAACGAACCAGGAACACCTATTATGACACCCTTGCTTGAGGATCGAATTCTTTATCGGCTTAACAATAAGCCAGTACCTAGATCGAGAGTTTGTCCAATCACTAACAGAATTAGATCAAGAACCGAAGCCGAAGTATTAGGGACTCAACAGAGGGCAGCAATTGTTGTTTGGGGAACCCGTAGTGGAGCAACTTTAGAAGCTAGTGTGTCTTTAATAAAACCAAAATCTACCAGCAGACTACCATTATCTGCTGATACAGCTAAGGACTTTGACGATAGAACCAAAGATTGGCCAGATTTAATCTTAATTCTGACGATTTCTAAGTTGAGTCGCCTTGCCAAAGAAGAAGGACACATCAGTGAAGCTATTGACATGCTTTATCAGACTTTGATTGAGGCAGAAAATAGATTGCCTGACTCTCAAAACTTACTGACGATGAAAGTTTTCTCCAGTGCCTACTATCAACTAGGAGATTTGTATTCTCCAATCGAAAAGCTTAGTTGTCCTAGCAGCGAAGATAACTGTGAAAATGCTTTAGCAATGTACAAAGCATCTTTCCGCTGGAATCCAACAAAATATCAGGCACTAATGAGTCAAGGAGTTCTTTTAAATCAATTAGGTAGACTTACTGAGGCCGAGCAAGTGTATACGCAAGTAATCACTTCTATACCTGAACATCAAAACGAGCAAAAGATTATTGCTTACGCGAGCAGGGCAGAAGTATATCTTAGAGAAAGAAACTATATAAAAGCAATCACCGATTGGCAATCTACTCTTCAGCAGGAGCCTAGAAATACGTTTTTTTTACGTCGCTTAGGGCTAGCTCAATTACGGGCTGAAAAGATACAGGAGTCCAAAGAAACCTATGAGAAAATTAACCGCTACTTGAATGATAATAAAGCAAAAAAATCTGAAGTAATTGAAGAACTGAAAAGACTTGCAAAAGAACAACCTAAACTGGCTTCTAGCATCAATACTGTAGCTTCTATTATTCAGTAGGAATATTTGTCAAATCATCCGGATTGCATTCAACTTTCTTGCCGAGCCTAATATACCAACCTTTGTCTTCTCCATTTTCAATGAGTTTCAAGTAGTATTTGTTATTTCCGCCATCAACGCAAGGATATTGAACGCCAGTATCAGAACTTGTTCTAAAGCTAATCGTAGTTCCCGCCAATCTAGCTCCCTCTCTAGTTTCACTATTCAGTCTTTCAGATAGCTTATGAATATACTCCATCGGAAGAAGTGAAGGCTTATTGGCTGATTGCAACTTCTCCGATTCGGTTTTTTCTAGTTGATGCGGATTGTCCTCTTTCTGTTGATTTTTTTGGCCCCACTCAAGCACATAAGTCTCTCCTAATCCTTCGTCACTCTCTTCAAAACAATGAAATTCAAGGCGCAATCCAACAAGCTCATCTGCGAAATATCCACAAGCTACTAGTTCATTTTTTATTGCTACCTTGGCAATCTCTAGTAGTTGGTCAAGCCCAAGCCTTCCAACCTTACCTTCAGACAAATTCAACAATTCCTTAACTGACTCCTGTTCTGTTAGAGGCTGTTCTAGGTCAATTATCATTGACTGTTTTCTCAAGGGTTTCCCTCTAATTTCTATCACTGTGTTTGTTCAACATCATAATCTAATCACTTTGGTGTAGGAATGATTAGAGGCTTTAGTAATTTTTTACTTTTAGGTTATACAAATTAATGCTTTATTTCTTCTTAAAAGAAGTGATTATAGCGATCGCCTTCCTCACTCCATAAGATAAGTGCGATCGCCCTCCCTCACCCCTTAATCTCCCCTTAAGCTAAACCTCCTCTGCCTTTGGGCGGATCGACAAAACTCTCTGTTATCTTCCGATCCCCTCTTGCAAACTGCCACACTCAGACCGACACTTATCTTGGGAGTTGACTGGCAGTTTAGAGGTCTTTTGTGAAAAGAGTATTATCGATTATTCTCGGTGGGGGAGCCGGAACCCGCCTTTATCCATTGACCAAGCCTCGTGCGAAGCCTGCGGTGCCCCTCGCAGGCAAATACCGTTTAATTGACATTCCTGTTAGTAATTGCATTAATTCTGAAATATTCAAGATTTACGTTCTAACTCAGTTCAACTCAGCCTCCCTCAACCGCCACATTGCCCGCGCTTACAACTTTGCTGGCTTTACTGAAGGATTTGTTGAGGTACTTGCGGCGCAACAAACCCCCGAAAACCCCAACTGGTTCCAAGGTACGGCTGACGCAGTTCGTCAGTACATGTGGTTGTTCGAAGAGTGGGAGGTTGATGAGTACTTGATTCTCTCCGGAGATCACCTGTACCGCATGGACTACCGCCAGTTTGTGCAGCGCCACCGGGATACAGGAGCCGACATCACGATCTCAGTCGTGCCAATGGATGAGCGACGAGCGTCTGACTTTGGCTTGATGAAGATTGATGCTTCTGGGCGAGTTGTAGACTTTAGCGAGAAGCCTAAAGGTGAAGCGCTGAAACAGATGCAGGTAGATACCAGCATTCTAGGGTTGGATGCCAAGCAAGCTCAAGAACGGCCTTATATTGCCTCTATGGGCATTTATGTCTTTAAGCGCGATGTCTTGATGAACCTGCTGAAGCAGTCACCCGATCGCACTGACTTTGGTAAGGAGATCATTCCAGCTTCCGCCGCAGACCACAACGTCCAAGCTTATTTGTTCGATGACTATTGGGAAGACATCGGAACGATTGAAGCTTTCTACGAAGCTAATTTGTCGCTAACCCAACAACCGCAGCCACGCTTTAGCTTCTACGACGAGCAAGCACCGATCTACACTCGTGCCCGTTACTTGCCTCCTAGCAAGCTCCTAGATTGCCACGTCACCGAGTCAATCATTGGGGAAGGGTGCATTCTGAAAAACTGCCAGATCCAACACTCTGTCTTGGGTGTGCGATCGCGCGTAGAATCTGGATGCGTCATCGACAACGCCCTGTTAATGGGTGCTGACTTCTATCAACCCTTTGCTGAGCGCAATACCAACTGTGAAACTCGTACAGTACCAATGGGGATTGGAGCCAACACCACCATTCGACGGGCGATCATCGACAAAAATGCCCACATCGGTTGTGATGTGCAAATCATCAACAAAGATCGGATAGAAGAAGCTGAGCGCGAGGACCTAGGGTTCTATATCCGCAATGGCATCATCGTAGTGATGAAAAATGCCGTGATTCCGGATGGAACCATCATCTAGGCAAGAAGCTAGAGGTGTGGAGTTAGGAGATGATGACTCTTTAACTCCACATCCCACGCCAAATACTACTCGCCTAATTATCTTGATGGGGCTGCCAGGAAGCGGCAAAACAACCCTGGCTCAATATTTACTCACGGCTAGCCCGGAGCGTCGGTTAATTTCTACTGATGCAATCCGGGCTCAATTGTTTGGAGATGAAGCCGTGCAGGGACCGTGGTGGCAGATATGGCGCGAAGTTCAACATCAGCTACAGCAAGGCATTAAGGACATTTCCCAAGGCCAAATTCCTGATGCAATTTACGATGCTACGAATACGGCTCGCAAGCAACGGCGACGGGTGTTAACGTTGGCGCGATCGCTGAGCTTTCAGGAGATTGTCGGTTTTTGGCTAGATTTGCCTTTGGAAGTGTGCTTAGCCAGAAATCGTCAGCGCGATCGCGTGGTTCCAGAAGCTGTAATGTTGCGCATGCACCGACAACTTTTAGGCGCACCTCCAGCACTAGAGGAAGGATTCACGAGCTTGATTCGTCAGTCTTGGCATCAGTAAAACAGGCAATGGCGGAAATTGCGATCGCATCTCGCGCAAGAACCGAACTCTGCGCTAACGCCACCTCTGATACCTTAAATCTAGTTGAAAAGCCCACAGTAAGGGACTAGATATTGAGAGGTTTTGAGAGGTTAGAGTTATGGCACTCATTCGTTGGGAACCCTTCCGTGAAGTTGACACCCTACAGCGGGAAATGAATCGGTTATTCGATAGCCTCGCTCCCGAAGTCAACCAAACTGCCTTTGTTCCTGCCGCAGAAATGCAGGAAACCTCAGAAGCCATTCAGCTAAAAATTGAAGTACCTGGGATTGCAGCCAAAGACCTGGACGTGCAAGTAACCGCAGAAGCGATCTCAGTTAGTGGAGAGCGTAAAGCTACTGTCCCCAGCGAAGAGAGAGCCGTCTTTCGTTCCGAGTTTCGTTACGGGCGTTTCCAACGAGTCATTCCCCTCCCCACTCGGGTTCAGAATACCCAAGTGCAGGCTGAGTTCAAAAATGGCATTTTGCATCTCCACCTACCCAAGGCTGAAGAAGAACGCAACAAGGTCGTTAAGGTGAATCTAGCAGGGTAATTGGAGTGGCGATCGCTACTGCTTAGATGCCTGATCAAATCAGGTGCTTGGTAAGCTAATTGCTTAAATCTGCACTTAATTCGGTAATAGTTCAGGGGAGGGCGTGAGTCAGCATCGCTCTGCCCTGAATCTATGTATAAGCTATGGGAGTTTAGCTTTGCCCCTTACCGCATCCAGATTGCGGCGCGGCTAAAGCAGACGATCATAGATATAAAGACATAAACTGAAACTATTAGAGGAGGTAGGTGGATGGCTGCAACCGACTATAAAGATTACTACGCTGTCTTGGGAGTGAATAAAACCGCCACTGCCGACGACATCAAAAAAGCATTTCGTAAACTAGCCCGCAAGTACCATCCAGACGTTAATCCAGGCAACCAAGACGCGGAAGCGCGTTTTAAGGAAGTCAACGAAGCCTACGAAGTGCTATCTGACCCAGAGAAACGCCAGAAGTACGACCAGTTTGGCCAGTACTGGAAACAAGCGGGTGGCGGGTGGCCAGGTGGTGGAAGTAGCCCTAATGTTGACTTTGGCAACTTCGACTTTAGCCAATACGGCAGCTTTGATGACTTTATCAACGAGCTGTTAGGTCGCTTTGGTAGCCCTGGTGCTGGCCCTAGCCCTGGAACGGGACGACAAACCTATAATTATCGCACCACTCCGGGTGGCCCAGGCTTTGGGGACTTCGGCGGCTTTGGGGGTTTTGGCGACACTGCTACCGCTCCAACTCAAGACAGTGAGGCCGCGATCGCTCTCACTCTGAGAGAAGCCTTCCAAGGTGTGCAGAAACGCCTCAATTTAGGCAACGAAGTGATTGATGTCCGCATTCCTCCAGGGGCAAAACCCGGTAGCCGCATCCGCGTCAAAGGCAAAGGGCCAGCGAGTCCCTATAACCAACAACGCGGCGATCTCTATCTGGTCGTTAACATTCAACCCCATCCCTTCTTTCAGTTTGAGGGCGACAATCTAGTCTGCGAGGTGCCGATTGCGCCGGATGAAGCAGTGTTAGGGGCACAGATTGAAATCCCTACTCCCGATGGCAGCGTCACCATGAATGTGCCTGCTGGCGTGCGGGCAGGGCAATCTCTACGCTTACGAGGCAAAGGCTGGCCCAATCCCAAGGGTGGACGCAGTGATCAAATCGTCAAGATTGCGATCGCCTCCCCCAAGGAACTCAGTCCCCAAGAGCGTGAGTACTACGAAAAAATTCGAGCCATCCGCAGCTTCAATCCCCGCAGCCACATCCAAAGCATGCAGCTCTAGAGCACCGCCAATAACTCCTCTACACTGGCGTTGTGCGATAAAAACGAGAACATATGTCGGAAGCGCAGGTTGCCTTGAGTGTCCAAAACAAACTGCGCTGGAAGGGGTGCGCCTAGAGCTTGCCCCACTCGGTAAGCGCGAAATATTTGGCAGCTAGGATCACTAAGAAGTGGCATCTTTAGGCCCAAATCGCGCACCACAATTTGGCTTTGGCGCTCATCAGTACTGGTAATCATCAAAACTTCCGCACCGCGACTCGTAAACTTCTCGTAGTTCTCGTTCAGCGCCTTGATGTGAGGGAAGCAAAAAGGACAGTACTGCTTTTCGGTAAAGATGCGCGTAAAAGCTAAAATTACGGGTTGCTTTCCCCGGTAAGCCGCTAATTTAATCCGCTGACCCTGAGTGATATCTGGTAACTCAAAATCAGGAGTTTGCTGGCCTAACTCCAAGGAACTCGTTGCTGGAATCGGGAAAAAGTTGTTGAAAAAGCGCTGATTCAGCAGGCCGCTAAAGTCTGTTGAGGTTAGCATCGCTAGCTATAACTGATGTCTGTGAAGTAAGGTTCGGAACTACGGTCAATCATAAAAAAGGGTGAGCATTGCCCACCCTATCAACAAATTACAACTAATCGCTAATCGCTAATTGCTAGCAACTATACCGCTGCGAAGTAATTCTTGGACTTCACAGGGTCAGGATTCATGGTGGCATCACCAGGCTTCCAACCCGCAGGGCAGACTTCATCGGGGTGAGACTGCACGTACTGAATCGCCTGCAAGGTCCGCAGAGTTTCATCCACACTACGACCGAAAGACAGGTTGTTAATGGTGGAGTGCTGGATCACGCCATCTTTGTCGATGATGAAGAGACCGCGTAGTGCCACGCCTGCTTCAGGGTCGAGCACGTTGTAAGCAGCGCTGATTTCTTTCTTGATGTCGGAAACAAGAGGATAGTTGAGGTCACCCACTCCACCTTGTTTGCGATCGCTTTGGGTCCAAGCGAGGTGAGAGAATTCACTGTCTACAGACACGCCTAGAATCTCAGTCCCAATTTGCTTAAATTCGTCGAAGCGATCGCTGAAAGCAGTAATCTCAGTGGGGCAAACGAAGGTAAAGTCTAGGGGATAGAAGAACAAGACAACATATTTGCCTCGGTAGTCAGACAGCTTGATGGTCTTGAACTCTTGATCGACCACAGCCGTTGCAGTGAAGTCGGGGGCAGGGCGACCAACCCGGAGGCAACCTTCGGTATTGTAGGTCAAGGTCATGGACTTGATTCTCCTTGAAGAGTCTACAGGTCTACATTTGCTGAGTCATAGGCAAGCAGTGAGCAACTCACTTTGTCCTATGCAGGCAACGACTGATTATTTAAGAACTGTTACGCAATATATCATAGTCATAACGATTTTGAGTAGAGCCTATGGCAGGTTTGCCACAACCTTGGGAGCGCTAAGTAAGGCTTGTTTGACATAATATTGAGTCTGCTTCTGCTTCACAGCCTGTTTTGATGCCACCTCAAACTGCTCCATCTATCTCTCCCCGTCCCTTCTTAAAATGGGCAGGCGGAAAGAGTCAACTCATTTCTCAGTATCAGCCTTACTTTCCTCAAGAGTTTGTCACTTACTACGAACCTTTTTTAGGAGGGGGGGCCGTTTTCTTTCACCTCTTACCAAAGCAAGCGATTCTTACAGATATTAATCCAGAATTAGTGAATGTTTATTGCCGCGTTCGAAACCAAGTTGAACCTTTGATCCTGCGTCTGCAAGAGCATCAGAAACAGCATTCCCACGACTACTATTACCAAGTAAGAGCTGAAAAGCCTGCAACTGATTTGGAGCGGGCAGCTCGCCTAATCTATTTGAACAAAACTTGCTTCAATGGCTTATATCGAGAAAATTCCAAAGGGAATTTTAATGTACCCATTGGACGCTACAAAAATCCTGGAATTTGCAATGCAGAGTTACTGCGATCAGCATCGCTAGCCTTACGCTCGGCTACGATTTCAATCAAACCTTTTGAGGCAGTTTTAGATTGCGCTAATCGTGAGGATTTCATCTATTTTGATCCGCCCTATTATCCTCTTAGTTCGACAAGTAACTTCACTGCTTACAGTCGCTACACCTTTGATCAAGAGCATCAAATAAGACTGAGAGATGTATTTGCAAAGCTGGCAAGCCGAGGTGTGAAGGTGATGCTTTCTAATTCAGATTGTGAGTTTATTCGAGAGCTATACGCAGGCTTTAATATCAACGCGATCACCGCTGCTCGATCGATTAACTCTAAAGCAAGCAAGCGAGGAAAAATCACAGAGGTTTTGGTGACTTCCTATTAATTCATAGAGTAATTGAGCGAAGAAAAAGAAAATTTGGTTTTCTTAATATCCAGAAGGCAACACCCAATCGCCTTCTGGATTTTTCAACTGAATTAGTTTACGGATATATCAGAATTTTGTAGGTTTCTGGTCCCGGTGAAACGGCTTGTTCGACAGCTTGAGATAGATCCTCTAGGGGATAGCGATCGCTAATCAATGCTTCGACATCAATGCGACGATTAAACACAATATCCGCAGCCAAATTCTGTACCCGGAAAGAAGAGCTGTAACTCCCCATCAAGTCAATTTCCCGGCGATAGAGAATATTGGGATTAATGGGAATTTCAACCTCATCGGGAAACTCTGCGAAGAACAAGATTTTGCCACCTTTGCGCGTGCAATCTAGCGCTTGGAAGAAGGCTTTGTCGCTGGGCACCGCGAGCAAACTCACATCCACGCCCATACCTTGGGTTAATTCCTGAACCTTCTGAGCAATTTCAGGATCGCGGGCATCAAAAGCGGCATCGGCTCCCACACTCAGAGCTTTTTCAATCCGAGCAGGAATTAGATCTGTGGCGATCGCTCTAGCACCGAAGTACTTCACCAGCATGATAAACATTAGCCCAATCGGCCCTGCTCCAGTGATCAGCACGGTTTGACCGGGGGCAATTTGGGCTTTTTTAACGGCTTTGAGGCAGCAGTTGGTCGGCTCTACAAAGCTGGCTTGCTCAAAACTAATGTCGTTAGGGATGGGAATCAAGCCACCGTTTCGGACAATGTGCCCCGGCACTTTGACATATTCGGCAAAACCGCCACCGCTGGGAGCAAACCCTGCTGTTGTCGTGACGTTCTTGTAAACATCGCACATAGAGAAATTGTCATTGAGGCAATAGTTGCAATGCATACAGGGAATGTGGTGCATTACGACGACGCGATCGCCCACTTGCCAATTTTTGACTTCAGCCCCGATAGCCGCGATCGTGCCAGCAGTTTCATGACCAAAAATTCTAGGTGGTTCGTAGAGAGGATAGAGAATTTTTTTAATGTCAGATTGGCATAGCCCCACAACTTTGACTTGCACGAGCACTTCATCTGCGCCTAATTCAGGCACAGGCAGTTCCTCGTAACTTAGCTGCTTCACCCCACGAAACACTTGTGCTTTCATACTCCCCTCTAATGCTGCTAATCTGCCGCTAAAGTGCCGAAATTAGGTTTTTGCAGACCCAATGATCATAAACTTTACCAAGACTCGTTATGCGCCACGCCGCCAAAGTCAATTCCATGCCACTCACCTTAGAAGAATTAACCGCTGATGTTTTAGTTGTGGGTGGAGGCACAGGCGGCACAGTTGCAGCCATACAGTCGGCCCGACGAGGGGCCAAAACCGTTTTGGTCAGTGAGTTTCCTTGGTTGGGTGGCATGCTGACCAGTGCAGGAGTTTGTGCCCCAGATGGCAATGAGCTGGCTGCGTTTCAAACCGGAATTTGGGGAGCTTTCCTCCGAGAATTACAAAAACGGCAACCGGGTGGCTTAGATCATGGCTGGGTCAGCTTCTTTACCTATAACCCTCGCATTGGTGCCCAGATTTTTGCCGATTGGGTGCGATCGCTGCCTAACTTGCAGTGGATTAGCGGTCAAACACCTGTAGAAGTTTTACGCCAAGGCGATCGCATCACCGGAGTCTGCTTTTCAGATTTTATCGTCAAAGCCCAAGTCACATTAGATGCTACTGAGCTAGGGGATTTGTTAGTTTTAGCCGAAGTGCCTTACCGTTGGGGTTGGGAACTGCAGTCTGCATGGCAAGAGCCGAGTGCCCCCGCCGCTACAAATGCTCTGACTCAACTCTGCCCTGTGCAGTCGCCTACTTGGGTAGTGATTCTGCAAGACTTTGGTGCGGGCAATCATGCTCCAGCGATCGCTCCTCCACCCAATTACGATCCAGCCCAATTTGCTGGTGCTTGGGAAGGTTATAGCCCAGAGCAGTTTCTCAACTACGGTCGCTTACCTGGCGATCGCTTCATGCTCAACTGGCCCCAGTGCGGCAATGATTACGGCCTAGGTGTGGATCGTTTGGTTCAATCGCCGCAAGCGCAACAGGAGTTTTTGCAAGAAGCTCGCTGGCATACTCAAGGTTTTGCTCATTTTATCCAAACGCAACTTGGCGATCGCTACGGTTTAGCCGCTGATATTTTTCCCGACCTACCTGGAAATTTGGGAGGTGGAGCTTACGCCCTGCATCCCTACTATCGCGAAGCTCGCCGCCTCCAAGGACTGGTGACTGTACGCGAGCAAGATATTTTGCCTGTGCCTGGAGGCCAAGTAGCTGCTTTACCTGTAGATGAGCAAGGCCAAGTCACGGCGATCGCGATCGGCAACTATGCGAATGATCACCACTACCCAACGCATATCAACGGCCAAGCTTTACCGAGCGTCAACCTTAAGCCCAAGTCAATTCGCTGGGGCGGACGCTGGACAGGAACTCCTTTCACCATTCCTTACGGTTCCTTGATACCGCTAGCAGCGGATGGCTTATTGGTTTGTGAAAAGAATATTTCTGTCTCTCACATGGCCAATGGTGCCACCCGTTTGCAGCCTACAGTGATGAATATTGGTCAAGCCGCAGGCATGGCTGCTGCATTGTGTGTAGAGCACAACTGTCAACCCAGAGAACTCAAAGTGCGATCGCTGCAAACTGCTTTACTGGAAGAGCCTACTGCTCCTGCTGCGATCGTTCCTCTCTTCAATTCGCTACCTGAACATCCTGACTGGTTCTATTGGCAGTCTCATTATTTACAAAATCATGAACAATACCTGAGCAACGGCAATTATGCAGATGCTAGAACTGCAAAATCTATACTTAGCGTCCAGAACCTGAGTAGCAGCGTTCAAAGCGTGCACCAGAAATTTTCCGGAACTTTCAATAGATATGGTGACCAAGATTACAGGTTCCTTTCGTCCCATCCTTGTTCACTGGTGAATGAGGAATGGAGTTTAGTAACTCTACAGCCTATAGTCAACCAAAGCCTGGAGTCATGCTCAAATAATTGTAAACTCACTATTCTGGGAAGATTAAATCCATCAGGAAAATGGATTTTGATTGAAAGAATTCAGTCGGTTTGATTGGCTTTACCCTCAATTCCTAACTTTGGATAAGTGATGACTAATTTCGTGGCTGATGAAAACGAACCAATTCTAGTTGAATTTGCTAACCAGCCAGGGATGGAGGAGGTTGGGATTAGTTTAACCTCTGGAACTGAATTAGCTAAGCAATCTGCACTGGCTATTAATAATGCTATGAATACGATACGGAATATGGCTTACCATGTTGTTGCTACTATGAAATCTCTGCCTGAACAGCCTACTCAAATAGAAGTCCAGTTTGGAATTAAGCTAAATTTAGAGGGGAGTGCAGTTGTAGCTAAAGCTTCTGGGGAATCAACAATTACAGTTAAGCTCAGTTGGAATCAGCAGACAAAGAGTGATCAATAACATGATGTCTAGAGTCCAAAATCTGCTGCTTTTTACAGTACAGATTCGCTCCCTAGCTACTGATAAAGTTGTCGGTACAGGAATTGTTGTTTCAAGAGACGGAAGAATCATAACCTGTCTCCATGTACTTGAAATGGCAGGAATAAATCCAAAAGAAGCTACTGACAAAGAGGTTTCTATATGCTTTCCGAAGAGTAGATACAGACAGATGCAAACATGTAAGGCAACAGTGCTTGCATACTTTCCAGACTACGATGAGGACATTGCAGTACTAAGAATCAAGAGCCCACCTTCTCTTTCACCTGAGCAAGTTGCAATTCTAGGTACCGCTGAGTTGTCCTCTGGTAATCCCTTTCGCAGCTATGGCTTTAGGCAGCTTGGCGAATCTCCAAGCGGATATGCTGATGGAGAAATTATGGGTCCAGTGCTGCCATTTTTAGGCAAAAATGCTCTGGTTGATCCGATAGAACTAAGAACAAGAGATATTCGCCCTGGTATGAGTGGGGCAGCAGTTTTGGACATCAAACGTAACCTAGTTATCGGTTTAGTAGCTAAACGCTGGAATCCAGGTGATAAATGTACAGACGATAACATTGCTTGGGCAGTAGACAATTATGTTCTTACTTTTCATCCAGTTCATTTAACTGTTTTGGAAGATGATAATGAACGATCCAACGGCGAATAATTTCAATCGTCTTTCATTACACACAGAACCTTTAAGTCTAACGTCGGGTCCTCAGCCTAAGGTAGATGCTGAGGCAGTTAAAAATGTTGTAAGCCATGGCTTACCGTTTAACCTAGAACGAGCTCCCTCTCCTTTAAACGAATGGGTAGGACGCCAAGACCTACTGGAAGAAATTAGCTCTGATTGGTTGCATCCAGAACACTTAGTTACAGGCTTGATTGGGTTTGGTGGAGAGGGAAAAAGCTCGCTAGCACGTCAATGGATTGAGTACTTACTAAGAAATTCAGCTCTACCCAAACCTGACGGTATATTTTGGTGGAGTTTCTATGAAAGAAATAATGTTGATGAGTTCCTTGAAGAAGCTTTAACTTATTTAAGCAATGGAAAATTAGATGTAAATACGCTCCCATCAGCCAGCTCTCGAGCTAACTTCCTAGCCTCTCTAATTAGAGCAGGTCGGTACTTATTCGTTTTAGATGGATTGGAAGTAGTTCAGTGTAACTCAGGGGATGAGTATGGCCTAATAAAAAGTAATGATTTATGGGAGTTCTTAAACTACTTTGCTGCTGGAAATCATGAATCTTTTTGCCTGATTACTAGTCGTATTCCTATATTCGATTTGATTCAGTACATCACATATAAAAACAGTAATGTGGATCGGCTTAGTGAAGTTGATGGACGAGAGTTACTTAGAAAAATCGGAGTGACGGGAACAGATGGGCAGTTGAATAAGATTGTTAATACATGGGATGGTCATGCTCTCACTTTAAGCCTTCTAAGTTCTTACCTTACTGAATATTATGAGGGTAAAGCAAATTTTCTAGATCGCGTTCCTTTGCCAACAGAAGCTGAATCAAAGTATGACCGAATTAATAGAATTCTACGACGTTATGAACAATTCTTGGCTAAAGATGAGCAAGAATTCATGCAAACGTTTAGTGCTTTTCGCTTACCTGTTCCAGAATCAGCACTAAACCAAGTTTTTCAAGTTGATTCGGCAGTAGTGACCAATCTAATTAAGTACCGAATCTTACGTTATAACTCTCATGAAAGTTATTACACAACACATCCACTAATCCGCTCTTATTATCTAAATCAGTTAAATAGTGATCCTACAAAGGCTAAAAATGTTCATCGACAAATTAAAGAGTTTTACTTAAAAACTGCCGGCCAAGTTCCTAAAAATCCTACCTTAGAAAATTTCGTTCCTTTTATTGAAGCTGTTCATCACTTATGTCAAGCTCAGGAATATGATGAAGCAGATAGTATTAGGCTTAAGAAAATAGAAAGAGGTGAACAGTACGTCCTGACGGAAACCCTAGGGGCTGAGGAAACAAACTTACAGTTAATGATGGAGTTTTTTCCCGAAGGCAACACCTTGAAAGACCCACAGGTGAGTAAATCTAGCTCAAAAAGTGGAATATTAAATGAGCTTGGCTTATGCTGGACAAAATTAGGACAATTAAGCTTAGCAAAATCAGTATATGAGAGAAGCCTTAAAATTGATTTAGATTATTGTGATTGGAGTAATGCAGTTATTAAGTATGAAAACTTAACAGAGCTTTATATATACCTAGGTGAGCTACTGAATGCAGAAGATGCTATTCACAATGCCCTATTCATAGCTCGCCAGCACAACGATAAGCTTGGTATACGCACGTCTCTCGTATGGCAAGCATGGTTGAATTGTTTACTAGGAAGACACACCCTCGCAGAACAGGCTTTTCAGGCAGCAGAAGTATTAGAGAAGCTGATCAATCCAGAAGTTAAATATCTTTTCAGGTTGCGTGGAATCTACCATGCCACCTATCTTCGACGGGCAGGCAACCTGGATTACGCACAAAGAATTTTAGAAGCAAACTTAGCTATTTGTGAGCACAATCATTGGTCTGAATACATAAGTCGTAGTCATTGCGCATTAGGTGATTTATATATTGATAAAGGGAATTATACTGCTGCCTATCAGCACTACGATCAGGCATTAAAAATTGCACGTAATATTTGTAAGCTGGATACCTTAATTGAAGTGTTACTAGCTCAAGGGCGTTGGGCAACGAAAACAAATAATTTTGAAGCAGCTTTTAGTATTCTATGTGAGGCATTGAGTTATGTTGAAGCTGGTGGCTATAAGTTGTATGAGGCAGACACATTTATTTCCTTAGCTTGGCTACATCTTTCTATAGGAGATTTACATACAGCCAAGACAGAGGCAGAGCGAGCTAATCAAATAAGTATAACTACTAATTACTACTGGGGGAAAATAAATGCAAAAGAAGCTCTATTAGCCTCATTTAATAATCTCTAATCTATTAGCATCTAGAATAATTACTCAATTATTTGTTCAAGATTAAGAAGATAAAAATATAGTCCGTACAAATTCAGTTGTCAGCGCTGTCCTGATATCGGGGTAGGAGGGACGTAGTAAGTAGTGGACACTTTGTTGGACACTGGCTTATGCGTTCGTACAACTTTATTGCTTTAATTGGCTTGTTACTGACTTACCCTGTCGCTTGCCCTCAGCTTTTTGAAACTCATGCACTTGAACTATCGCAGAATAGTACATTAAAGCAGTCCCTGCTTAGCTCATCCCGTTACAACTTTAAGAGTAGTGTACACAGAGACGGTGAAAAGCAAAGACTAGCTAATAGAGGCAGTGGCCGTCGAGAACTGTCTAATAGAGGCAGCGGACGTCGGGAACTAGCTAATAGAGGCAGCGGACGTCGAGAAGATACAGGAAGAAACTTTGTGCCTGTGGTTTGATGAGCAACCCATGACGTGCGGTATAAATCATAACTTGCTTCAGGTCAATGCCGAATCTGAAGCAATCTTTTCTTTAACGGTCTTCTTCGGACTGGTCATACGGTCTTGGTCCCAAAGAGGCTTATCAATTCCTAGTTTCTACAGGAACGATTCCTACAACTCTTAGAGCTTTGCTTCAAGAGATAAATAACTAAGTTTTTCGACAATTAAGGTAGTATTCTTGCTTCTAGACCTTAGTTGCAGAATTCTACGGCTGAATCTGCTTCCTTTTTCATTTAATAATTCCTATTCAAAGAATTTGCTAGTGCCTAGGCTAGTAGCATACTCTAAGCTTAGATGTATCAAACTAACAATAGTGAGTGAATAGATATTAGGAGGGGCAGGTGAAATTATCAGTAACCGCCTCACCTTTTATACATTGCATGTATTTTTTTCGTTAGCTCCTACAGAGCATGGCTCCCGCTATGAACAATGACTTGAATTTAGATCTGCTTAAACGGCTTAGCCCCAGCGCTATGGATCAGATCATGCTGTATTTGGCATTTAGTGCCATGCGTACTAGCGGACATCGGCACGGGGCCTTTCTAGATGCGGCTGCAACTGCTGCCAAGTGCGCTATTTACATGACCTATTTGGAGCAAGGACAGAACCTGCGTATGACAGGTCACTTGCACCACATTGAGCCAAAACGGGTCAAAGTAATTGTTGAGGAAGTCAGACAAGCCCTAACGGAAGGCAAACTCCTAAAAATGCTGGGGTCTCAGGAACCTCGGTATCTGATTCAGTTTCCCTACGTTTGGCTAGAGCAATATCCTTGGCAGCCTGGGCGATCGCGCATTCCTGGGACAAGCCTCACCTCCGAAGAAAAGCGCCAGATTGAGCAGAAACTACCCGACAATTTGCCAGACGCTCAACTGATCAATTCCTTTCAATTCATGGACTTGATCGAGTTTCTGCATACGCGATCGCAAGAAGACCTCACCGCAGATCGTCAGATGCCTTTAAGTGAGGCATTGGCAGAACACATTAAACGCCGTTTAATTTACTCTGGCACTGTCACACGCATTGAGTCGCCCTGGGGCATGCCCTTTTATGCGTTGACCCGTTCTTCCTACTCCCCCGCCGATGATGAGGAGCGTACCTACATCATGGTGGAGGACACAGCTCGCTATTTTCGCTTGATGAAAGATTGGGCTGATCAGCAACCTCGTGTCATGCGAGTGCTTGAAGAACTCGATATTCCTACCGAAAAAGTGGATCAAGCACTGGAAGAACTAGATGAAGTCATCCGGGCTTGGGCCGATCGCTACCATAAGGTAGGCGGACAATCCATGATTCTGCAAATGGTACTCGGTCCCCGCGAGGAAGAAGGCTCCTCTTGGTAGTTTCCTTTTTATCAAGTTAAAAATCGGGATGACTGGATTCGAACCAGCGGCCCCTTCGTCCCGAACGAAGTGCGCTACCAAGCTGCGCTACATCCCGTCGTAGTCTCAACTAACCAAGTTTAGCCTATCACAGCACAAACATATTGTGATGCGCCGCTACTTGTTAAGATTAAGCATACATAACTTCAGCAATCAAAACTCAGCGTGGTTGTTAAGCCAGAGTGGTTACGGGTAAAAGCTCCCCAGTGGGAGCGAGTTGGTAGTGTCAAAGAAATCCTCCGGGATTTAGCACTAA
Organism: Trichocoleus desertorum AS-A10; assembly: GCF_039962155.1. NCBI lineage: Bacteria > Bacillati > Cyanobacteriota > Cyanophyceae > Leptolyngbyales > Trichocoleusaceae > Trichocoleus > Trichocoleus desertorum. Next base: position 157,437 of record NZ_JAMPKN010000008.1, read on the forward strand.
ATACGGTGTGTGAGGAAGCGTCTTGCCCCAACATCGGTGAGTGCTTTAATCATGGCACAGCAACGTTTTTGATCATGGGACCAGCTTGTACAAGGGCTTGTCCTTACTGCGATATTGATTTTGAGAAAAAGCCCAAACCACTCGATCCCACTGAACCCGATCGCTTGGCTGAGGCAGTGCAGCGATTGCGCTTGAATCACGTTGTGATCACCTCTGTAAACCGAGATGATTTACCTGATGGCGGTGCATCTCAGTTTGTCCGATGTATTCAGGCAATTCGAGAAACTTCTCCCAGCACTACCATCGAAGTTTTGATTCCAGATCTGTGTGGCAATTGGCAGGCACTAGCAACCATCTTGCAAGCACAACCAGAGGTGTTGAACCACAATACAGAAACCGTACCTCGGCTTTATCGGCGGGTGCGTCCTCAAGGCCAGTACGAGCGCAGTTTGGAACTTCTCAAGCGATCGCGAGAACTCGCCCCTTGGGTTTACACCAAGTCTGGCATCATGGTGGGCTTGGGAGAAACCGACGCGGAAGTGCGGGCAGCCATGCAGGATCTGCGAACTGTAGACTGTGACATCCTGACAATTGGGCAGTATCTACAGCCCAGCCAAAAACACTTAGGCGTGACCAACTTTGTGCCGCCAGAGCAATTTGAGGCTTGGCGACAATTTGGCGAATCTATTGGCTTTTTGCAGGTCGTGTCCTCTCCCTTAACCCGCAGTTCTTACCATGCGGAGCAAGTGAGGGTATTAATGGAACGCTACCCCCGTACCATTGATGCGCTCTCTGCTAATTCCTCACCACTAGCTTGAGCAAAGGGTTGTGCAAACTGTAACGCTGGCAGTACTTGGGGCAGGTGCGTGGGGTTCAGCTTTGGCAAATTTAGCAGCCAAAAATGGTCACTCTGTGCGCCTATGGTCACGCCATCAGGCTCAAAGCTTGAGAGAGGTAGTAGAAGGTGCTGATCTGATTGTGTCTGCAATTTCCATGCAGGGCGTGAGAGCCGTGGTTGAACAGATGCAATCCTTAGCGATCGCCAAGCCAGCGATTTTGATCACCGCAACCAAGGGGCTAGATCCAACTACCACACTCACTCCTTCCCAAATTTGGCAAGCTGCTTTTCCAGACCATCCGGTTGTGGTGCTGTCTGGACCCAACTTATCCAAAGAAATCGAAGCAGGTTTGCCTGCGGCCACTGTGGTTGCCAGTGAAAAAATGGTAGCGGCTGAGGTTGTGCAAGCGGTCTTCTCGTCTGGAATCTTTCGGGTTTATACGAATCCTGATCCCCTAGGCGTCGAATTAGGTGGCACGCTCAAAAATATTATTGCGATCGCAGTTGGAGTATGCGATGGTCTGCAATTAGGCACCAATGCCAAGGCCGCCCTTGTAACTCGTGGTCTAACAGAAATTATTCGGATTGGTACGCACTGGGGCGCAAAAACAGAAACCTTCTATGGTCTCTCTGGCTTAGGGGACCTGCTGGCAACTTGTAATAGTGTCCTAAGCCGCAACTATCGTGTTGGTTATGGTTTAGCTCAGGGTCGAACGCTCTCAGAAGTACTAGCGACATTGGAAGGAACCGCTGAGGGAATCAACACCACTCAAGTATTAATCCAAGTCGCTCGGCAGCACAATATTTCTATACCTATTTCCCATCAAGTGTATCGCTTGCTAGAAGGTGAGATTACTCCGCAACAAGCAACCGCAGCCCTAATGCTGAGAGACACTAAGCCTGAGAATAACGTTCTCAGGTTCTAAGCTAAGTTGACAGAAACATCATTAGGTTGACAAAACCTACATCAAAGCTTGTTGAAGCGTAGACCTGTTTGCAGATCTGGTGAAACTTAGCAAGTGATCAGGAAATCCTATGTAGGGTGATGTAGATTAACTTAGCATCGGACCTGAGTCACTCGTGGATGCCTATTCTCTCCTTATAGTTTGGATAGACGAGCTAAACAGGTTAACTGCATCTACCAAAAAGTAGATCTAAAGTTGGTGCAAGTAACAAGATGGGTGCCTACTGTAGACCTAATTGAAGCATGAAGCTAGCCCTTGAGCCGTTAAAGCTCGAATGCTACCCAGAAAGCCTGGCTGTTCAATTCGCCGCTGATGGTCGTGACCCAAGTTATGTCAGAAAAACTTGACCTAACTTAACCCTGGAACTCTCAGCCGCGTTCTGAAGTCTGACATGACGGGAACAATAGCAGCGAGACCTAGCTAGCAAGCCCCATAATTACCCGGAGCGACTGAGACGATCACTATGCCAGCAACATCTTTTTACGCTGATGCAGAATATGACGATCAACTGAACGCTACTAGCTTTCGGTTGAACAATGAAGACATCGAGCCAAGTGCCGATGATCTCGTTGACTTAGACATGGGGTATGCCGATCCAGCTAATGGTTTACGTAAAAGTGTGAGCCGCCGCACCACTGATCTAGTGCGCTTGTATCTCCAGGAAATTGGTCGGGTTCGCTTATTGGGGCGAGATGAAGAAGTTTCAGAAGCGCAGCGGGTACAGCGCTACATGCGATTGCTAGAGTTACGCAACGAAGTAGCAGCCGCAGGGGATGAACCAATTAAGCGTTATGTTGATTTGATTGAAGCCCATGACTGTCTAGCATCTCAGCTAGGTCATCGGCCTTCTCTAGAGCGATGGGCTACCCAAGCAGGCGTTACTGTCGCAGACCTAAAGCCAATTTTAGCCCAAGGGAAGCGTCGCTGGGCAGAGGTTGTAGCCTTAGAAGTAGCGGAATTGGAGCAGATTCAAACAGAAGGTCTGCGAGCCAAGGAACACATGATCAAAGCGAACTTGCGCTTGGTCGTATCTGTCGCGAAGAAGTACCAGAATCGAGGCCTAGAGCTGCTTGATTTGATTCAAGAAGGCACCCTCGGCTTAGAGCGAGCGGTAGAAAAGTTTGACCCAACCAAAGGTTATCGCTTTAGCACCTATGCTTACTGGTGGATTCGCCAAGGAATTACCCGGGCGATCGCAACTCAGAGCCGCACGATTCGCCTACCAGTTCACATCACTGAAAAGCTGAACAAGATCAAAAAAGCTCAGCGCAAGATTTCTCAAGAAAAGGGTCGGACGGCCACTATTGAAGACATTGCTACTGAGCTTGAAATGACGGCTCCGCAAGTTAGAGAAGTATTACTGCGAGTCCCCCGCTCTGTTTCTCTAGAAACCAAAGTAGGCAAAGAGAAAGATACAGAACTAGGAGATTTGCTGGAAACCGAAGATGTATCCCCTGAAGAAATTTTGATGCGGGAAGCCCTACGTCGAGACCTTCAGCAATTGCTTACAGACTTGACTAGCCGTGAGCGTGACGTGATCTTAATGCGCTTTGGTTTAGGCGACGGTCATCCCTATTCCTTGGCTGAAATTGGCCGAGCTTTAGACTTGTCGCGGGAGCGCGTCCGTCAGATTGAAGCGAAAGCTTTGCAAAAACTGCGTCAGCCTAAGCGTCGTAACCGAGTACGAGACTATCTAGAATCCCTTAGCTAACAACTGCTAGCGAAAGCTTGGAGAGACTTTTGTTTGCCAATTGCTCTTCAGGTTTTTGAGTAAGTTCTAAATAGTAGTAGGTTCGTACTAGGTACCTAATTAAATATTATTGTCAACAAGGCGATTCTCTTGATAATCACCTTGTTGATTGTGTATCATTCTCAATAAAGAGACTTTATTGGGAAGTTTACTTATGTCTCTCTACACAACGTCTTCACTAAAGGCTGAACTCAATGAGCGAGGCTGGCGTCTTACACCCCAACGAGAGACAATTTTGCAGGTATTTCAGAACCTTCCCAAAGGGAATCATCTGAGTGCCGAAGATCTATATAACGAACTACAAACAGATGGAGAACGGATTAGCCTATCTACCATCTACCGAACTCTGAAGTTAATGGCTCGGATGGGAATTCTGCGTGAGCTAGAGTTAGCAGAAGGCCACAAGCATTATGAAATCAATCAGCCTTACCCTTATTACCATCACCATCTGATTTGCGTACGTTGCAATAAGACGATTGAGTTTAAGAGTGACTCGATCCTAAAAATTGGCACAAAAACCGCTCAAAAAGAGGGCTATCATTTGCTGGATTGCCAGTTGTCGATTCATGCGATCTGCCCAACCTGTCAGCGTTCACTAATGCCTGCTTAAAAGCAGAGCTAGGTTACTAAACTTGCGCATCGGGGCAAGCGCTAGAAGCGCCCGTTCCGGACATCGCGATCGCTCACTCCATAAAACCGCTGGGCTGCTGCGATCGCTCTTTGGGTCGTAGGTCCCATACTGCCATCTAAGGCACCAGGATAAAAGCCTCTAGCCTTGAGTCGTCGCTGCAGCTCTAAAACACTAAACTTTTGGGCAGGACGCGCATTCTCCCCAAGGTAACCACCTTGCCCAAGGCCTGAGTTAGGGCTACGAGCCGTATCAAAACTAGAGGATCGACCTAAGCTAGCCCAAGTGCCAGAACCAACCACACCATCCCCCGTTAAATTACGATCGCGCTGAAATTGAATTACGGCTTGCTCAGTTGCTGGACCAAAGACCCCATCTATCGGCTCAAAATAGTAGCCTAATGTGTTTAGACGTCTTTGCAAATCTTCAACAGTAGCACCGCGATCGCCTAAGGACACAGTTGCCTGATCAACAGCGCTATTGTAGAACTCTGAACCAAAATTGCTCGGTTCGCTGCTGTAGTAGGAAGTGGCTGAAACTGAACTTGAGCTGAGTTGAGCACAATTCAGGGCTCTAGCTGTTGTAGAACCAACCACACCATCTGCTGTTAAGCCGCTGTCTTGCTGAAATTGCACAACTGCTGCTTCAGTTTTAGACCCAAAATAACCAAATGTGCTGGTGTCTAAGTAGTTTTGCTCGACCAGACATCTTTGCAACACTTCTACTTCTGGGCCTTCGTCTTCACGTTGTAGCGGCAACGCTAACACATGGTCAGCTAGGGTGAGCACTGCCAAACCAGCAATCACAGTGAGCAGTCGGATTAAAAACCCACTCGAAAGTTTTGCCCAATTTAGATCGCTGAACAGTTCTAAGGTTTTGGCAGCGGGAAATAATTCAACCCTTGGAGGTGCTTCGTAGCTTGAGACAAGGTGAAGATAAGCGAGGTTTTCCATAATTTTCCCGCGATGCACTGAAAAGCTGAGAAAAATCCAAAGTTCTCAGGCTCTAGGTCTGAGAAACTTTTCCAATATCTTATGCGATTTGGTTACTGGTGTTCAGTATTTTTACAGGGATTTTATAGTTGCTACATAACTTAATTCGAGCGCTCTGTGTTACCTGCTTTTACCCAGCCCGCGCGATCGCTGTTTTCCAGGCGAACTCGTTGCCATTGCTTATCAGAGCTTTCCTCTAGCACCACAACTCGGCTGTTAAATTCGATACCACCAATCTGGTTGGAATCGCGGCCAGGGCCATCTCGCAAAATTAAGCCAATCGGTTGCACGACACGAGCTTGATAAGCCCCTGGTTCTAAAACTGGAGCTGAGGCAGTGCTGGACACCTGAGAAGATTGAGTATTCCCAGCAGGCTTGGAAACTGTAGCGGCTTTATTAGTGAGCGGCTTGTCATTAGCAAACGCTGGTCTGGGGGGAGGAGCGGTGAGTTTAGTGACAAGATACCGAGCAGCCACCACTCCTCCTAGTCCCAAGAGGGCGATCGCCAGCGCAAAACCCAGCAGAAATTTTATTAGGTTTATCAGGCCAGACCACTTCATGGCTAAAACCAAATCAGACTGTATTCTACATTGCTGCTCCCAAATTTATCTGGATTTGGATGAGGAATTCCGACAAATCCTAAAATGCAAGTTCGCTTTAGTCAGGAGACTGTATGGAGCGAGAGACCCGGCTACTTAAGCCACCATGCCGAGAAGCTAAACGCGCTTTGCCAGCCGCCGCCCAATCCTGAAGAAATTGAATTTGCTCCCGTGCTGTTTGAGCCAAAGGAACCATTTGACTAGCCGCCTCCAGAATATCGTCAGTCGTAAAGTCCCGATTTTGGCTAAACCCGATATGCATTGCCTCTATGATGGTTTGCTCAATCTCTGCGCCTGAGAAGTCAGGAGTTTCATAGGCGAGGCGCTCCAAGTCGTAACTCTTTAGATTGTGAGATCTTAAACGAGACAAATGCACCGAGAAAATAGCTCGACGTTCTTCTTGACTGGGCAAGCCGACGAAGAAGATTTCGTCAAATCGGCCCTTACGCAACATTTCAGGTGGCAACGCCTGGACGTTATTGGCAGTTGCAACCACAAAAACAGGAGAAGACTTTTCTGCTAGCCAGGTAATGAAAGTGCCGAAGACGCGGCTAGTCGTCCCAGCGTCTCCTTTACTGTCAAATCCTGAAAAAGCTTTGTCAATTTCGTCAATCCACAGCACACAGGGAGCTAGCGCTTCAGCCAGCTGAATCATTTGCCGAGTTCGAGATTCTGATTCACCCACCAAACCAGCAAATAGTCGTCCTACATCTAGTCTCAGTAAGGGCAAATGCCAGTGGTGAGCGATCGCTTTAGCGGTTAAGGACTTACCAGTTCCCTGAATTCCAGCCAATAGCATACCTCTAGGATGCGGTAAACCATACTGTCGGGCTCGCTCAGAAAAAGCACCCCCCCGTCTCAATAACCAATCTTTGAGGTTATCTAAACCACCAATGTCTGAAATTCTTTCGGTAGCAGGGTAAAAATCTAAGATTTGCGTCTGGCGGATGGTCTGCCGTTTCTCTTCTAGGATCAAATCCACATCATCTGGTTGCAGTTCACGATGTGTGGCGATCGCTCGAGCCAACACCCGCCGAATTCGTTCGATGGAAAGACCTTGACAAGAGCGCACCAAATCATCTAGCGTTCGGCCTTCGAGAGATTGGCCTGTTGACACCAGCAGGCGCTCAATCTCAACCTGGATATCCTCAGGAGCAGGCAATGGAAACTCTAAAACAGTGATAACCTCGCTCAGCTCATCTGGAATGGTGATCTGCGACGCAACGAGAACGACATTCTTAGGCTGAGATTTGAGCAATCGAGCCAAATTCCGCAGTTTACGCGAAACAGAAACATCTTCTACAAAGCGATGAAAGTCACGCAAGATGAAGATAGCAGGAGCAGTTGCAGGTAGTTTTTCGACAAATTCTAGGGCTTGTAGAGGATTGCGCTTACCGAAGCCTGCATCATTAGCGTTGCCCTGATAGCCATCGACAAAATCCCAGATGTAAACTGCGCGATTACCTTGGTGCTTAGCAGACTGCGCGATCGCCGCTTCTACCCGCTCTTCTTCACGGGTTGGAATATAGATCAAGGGGTAGCGAGCTCGTAGCAGTAGCTCGAACTCATTGCTAAAGTTCATAAAACCATCCAACTCAGAACAGTGGGATCAAGAAGGTAGCTGTTTTCTCAAGGCCTCTAAAGAAGCCCAACGACTATCCGTTCCTGAAGAAGAGAGTGAGTCGGATAACTTAATGCCAGTACAAGCTGGGTCACATAGCTGCCGCTGAGGAATCGCCAAACATAGCTGCTCGTAGAGCCATTTAGCAGCATCGAAGTTGCCTTGAGGCGATAAGCTTTCTACTAAATCTTCTAGACCCACTTCGCGGTCTAAAATAATTGCATCTGCATCACCAGCCGACTCATCCAACCAGATAAGCTCGGAAGCATCCACAGCCAACCGATGATTGTAGTTTTGCAAGCAACGATGACAAGCCAAAGTAATAATGGTTTCGGCCTGCACTGAGACTTCTAAATAATTGCCGCGATGAGTGACCTTGAGCTGTCCCTGAACAGGAGTCAAAGTTTCCAGATCGGGAAGAAACTCTTTAAACTCAAGAACTTCTGTCTGCTCAGGAGCCCTCGTTAACTGAGGGATGTAAATGGCGTCCATACAGATTCTGTGCCAGTCAAAAAGTTGAGATGTTACTCTACCCTAGCAATTTATAGCTGTGAATTTAGCTGCGATGGTAGATTAGACAGCTCAGTTAGCTAGGTTCTGTCTGCGTCTGCTTCACCACTAAGCGCCGATCAGGTTCTCGGCCTCGACTATAGGTTTCCAAGTCAGGATACACCTTTAGGAAAGTGTGAATCTGCCGTCGCTCGGCTGAAGAGAGCGCTTTCATCTCCACCTCTTGACCCGTCTGGCGAACTTGGTCCGCTGCCTGCTCTGCCAAAGATTGCAGCTCAGCTTGACGGCGGGCGCGATATCCTGCTAACTCAATCGTGTAGGCTTTTTGCTGATCCTCAGCTTGGCCTAGGTTGAGAATAGTATTAGCAAGATATTGGAGCGCGTCCAAGACGGCCCCATTAGGCCCCGTCAGTTGTTGAATTTGTTCCGGAGTCAGGCCTGTTTCATCAATGGTCAGCCAATAGCTAGCCCTATCTTCTAGGGTTGCTTCAGTACCAGACTGTGTTGAGGTAGGGTCATGGGCCGCTTGCTCAGCGACTTGCACATCTGCTGGTAGATCCACCAAGCTCAATAATTCCTGAAGCCACTCTCGACCTTGTTGCACGCGATGACCGTCCTCCGGAAAGTAAATATGCCGATTACTCCAGTTAGGCCTTTTTCTTAGCCCGTCCTGGTTCAAAAGGAAGGGCTTCTCTGTCTGTACCACTACCACCAGAGGTTTTGGCCTCTTCATCCACAATCTTCTGCAAGTTTTCGGGTAGAGGCTCCCGTGACAGAATAAAGGTTTGGAAGGTTTGGAAGATGTTAGCTAGCAGCATGTACATCAAAACACCAGCTGGAAGCGGGAAGAACAAGAACATCCCAGAGAAGATAATTGGCGTAATCTTGTTGACCGTTGCCTGTTGGGGATTGGAATTAGGTCCTTGACCCGACAAGATTTGGTTGATGTACAAGCTGATACCAAAGAAGAGCACCATGCCAACGATGTCCCAATGGATCGTGCCATCGTCATCAAAGGCTCCAACTCGACCTAAGGCATCAATGAACAGAAATCCTTTGTCTGCTGCCAAGCCTGGGACGACACCCTGAACGCTCACTTCTCCTGGCTGGAGGGCTTCTAAGTTGCCACTCTCATCAATGCGAACTCGATCTTCGCCTTTGGTGATTTTCCAGCTAGGTTGGATTTTGGTTTCAGGATGCTCTTCTAATAGCGTACCTAGAGGCTTGCCATCTACGGTTTGAAACTCAATTTTGGTTTTTTCTCCAACGGCTAACCGGTTACCACCTGGCAGGAGGGCAACAACAGGTGCGTGGACCTTGTCAGCGATAAAGATGTTCTGGGGAGAAGTTGCAAACGCTTGAGGCTGAACCTGAGTAATCTGCTCCTGAGGTAGGATTTGCAGATTGACACTGTAGTTAGCATCTGAGAACGGTGAACCACGCAGCGTTGCAAAGAGGGCAAATAGCACCGGCATTTGCAGCAAAACAGGAAAGCAGCCTGCCAGCGGATTGCCAAACTCTTTGTAAATTTTGCTCATTTCCTCCTGCTGCTTAGCAGGATCGTCTTTGTGACGCTCTTGAATTTCCTTGACCCGCTTCTGCATAACGGGTTGGGTGACGCGCATCCGACGCATACTCCGGATCGAGCCAGCGCTGAGAGGATAAAGGGCAAAGCGAATTACTAGTGTCAGAGCCACGATGGCTAGACCGTAACTAGGCACAATCCCGTAGAAAAAGTCCAGGATTGGCAGCATGACATTGTTGGAGAGAAATCCTACACCGAAGTCCATTCGCTCTAAGTCAACCTACGTGCTCTGAATGTTCTAATCTAATCTATCTGATATTAATTCAGCCTGGAGAGGCATTGACATAAATAAAGCCCTTAAAGGGCTGAAGGTAGCAAGTCTTGGCGATCGCAAACTTAGTTACTGAATGCTTAGAAAGCCGCTCTGTCGCTCTCTATCGCTGCATTCAGGGAGTTAGGATTTAGCGCCCACTGCACCGCTTGCTTGCTGAGCCCTTGTAGAGAGCTTGTCGTTGATGTAGTCGTAGACCTCTCTAAAGTTAGGCACCGAGCGCAGCTCTAGACGGCTGCCATCTTTTAAGGTGATGACCATATCACCCCAAGCACCCAGTCCACGAGGTACAGTGACGATCTTGGCAATTTCGGAGTAGATGATGTCGGAGCGATCGCGTCCCATCCAACCACCAGTGACAGAAATGCGACGATTGGTAATGCGATAACGAACCCACAGGGCACGAACAATGGCCCCAACGCTTAGGGGGATACAAATAATGGTGAATCCTAACAAAAGGTTGATGATCAGATCGCCAATGTGAGGACCGCCCTCGTAGTATGATTCCTCGTTAGTCGCCATTACCTTAAAACCTCAGCATCTGCCAACAACTGCTCTAATTCTCGCAGAATTTGATGATAATCGCACTGAACGGCAGGGGGACGCACCACAACTACTAGCTGCCAGCCCAGAGGTAGCTGGGGCAAAAACCGTCGTAGAGCAGCCCGAATTTGTCGCTTTAGGCGATTGCGAACTACAGCACGTTTACTGACTTTTTGACTAACAGAAATACCAATCTGAGTTGGTAGTGCTGGAGAGTGGCTGGAATGGTTGAGATGACCTTGTTTGTTTAAGGCTCGTAAGGTTATGTTCGCCGTCGAGCGACGAATTCCACCTTGATAAACGGCACTAAAGTCTTGTCGCCGTTTAAGCCGATTTGACTGGGGCAGGGACACTTCAGTCTTCGAGCCACTCCGTTGATTGCAATAAGTACTGCCTAGACTGCAAGACGTTGACGGCCTTTTTGTCTGCGGGCCTTGATGACTCGCTGGCCATTCTTAGTACGCATGCGGGCCCGGAACCCGGAAGTTCTTTTTCTTTTGCGAGAGGTACCACCCAAAGTCCGCTGAGTCATAGTTCAAGTTGCTCCAAACGTGCCAATCGATTAAGCGTGAAAAAAGCCACAGTCTATCATCGTACCATCGATTTCGCACTGATTAGCTAACGCTGAGTTCCCAAGTGCCCAAGTAGCGTAACAGCGGCACATCACCGGGAGACAGAATCTGACAGTTGAAGTAAAAGATGCCAGGATTGGAAGGGTTTTTAACGTTGGAGAACACTAATTCAACAGCGCTGTTGGCGGGAATGGGTTCTTCGGGAATCAGTTCAATGACTCGGTTCTCTTTATTCCAATTCACTTCTTGGAGGGGAACACTCTTACCTTTGACCCGAATCTCCATATCGTCTTTATCGAACTTACCTTTGTAGTAGTTGGGGTAAGTAATGCTGAATTGAGCTACTGCTAATTTCATTTTCTTAGCTGGAACTCGGAGTCGATAGCGATCCCAACCGTTGGTATGCCCCCCAAAGTCTAAGCGGTAACTGAGCCGATATTCTGGCTTAACACCACTAAAAATGGTCAATCCAGGTAAGCTTTGAGCCAATGTAATGGCAGGAATTGAACCCAATAAGCAACCTGCGATCGCAAGAGTTGAGAAAGCGCCTCGTGCCATCAATTTCTTAGAGAACATAAGCTTTGTGCGTGGACAATAGGGTTGAGTGATTCAGTTGCAAAACTTCATCAATATTGACTTTACCAGGATTGATGAAGTTCCAACTGGGCTGAGTGACGCCGAGCCAAGGGAAAAAGTGCCATTAACCCAAGCTAGGCTCATCCACTGAGAAAAATCACTAATACAGCTTTATATCTGGCTGCTCAGGTTTTAGGTTACTGCACTACCTAATCAAATCAGGACGACCCTCAGAAGCACTTAATTTGCTTTCAGGATTTAGAGGGCCTGGTTTTACTAAGTAATGTCTTCAAAGTTGTGTCTTTAAATATTGAAATCTATTAAAACAAGTTAAAGATACCAATCTGATTTTGGGGATCAACATACTATGCAAAATACACCTCTACGCTTACCTGGGAATTTCTTGAATTGTTTGTTCTAAGTCAAGTAAATTTACAAGCTAACCGCATCCGTTATCACTGCTCAGGACAGTATGGCCGAGTTAGCCAAGATGAAGTAGAGCTTGTCTTTCGACAACGTGCGATCGCTGGCTTGAAAGGGAAAATAATAGCAGGAGTGCTATTGAAACCAGCATCACACTCGGAGGTTAAAGTTTGACATTAGTTATGGTAGAAATGTCGCTCTTAACCCAAAACTAAGTTGACGAGTCTGCTGTTTGAGGTTTTGAAACCTGAAGATTTGCTGCCATGACGACAAGGCTCAGCCTGAAAAAAGCTTCTCAGCCACTTAGTAATAGATCCGGCTAGCCTTTACTAAACAGGCTAGGTGCTGTGCTGAAAAAGCTGACAGAGCTTTATTGTCGTTAGTATCAGCAGTAAAGCAGATGTGAAGAGTAGCTGATGTGTGTTTTACCAGCAAAAGTAAGCGATCGCCCCCTTTTTGTTTTTGCTTTGCTGGCGATGAATTGATGGGTTGGAGTTTTTACTGCTTAAGTTTCACAATTACCTTTTAATAAATCGAGGCCCAGCTCCAGGCTGAGGTCAGGTAGCAGTCGAAATTTCACGACATTAATTGCCATTTCAAAGAGTGACGAGTCATTGATATTGATTACGAAGGAGAGTTCATGAAAATAGCGGTTGCTAAAGAAAGTGAAGTCGGTGAGCGTCGGGTTGCTCTGATCCCAGATACGGTGGCTCGTTTAGTGAAGCAGGGAATAGAAGTCTTGGTAGAAGCGGGTGCTGGGGAACGAGCTTGTTTCTCGGATGCTACCTACGAAGCCGCCGGAGCCAAAATTGTGAGCGATACAGCGACTCTCTGGGGAGAAGCTGACGTGCTGCTGAAAGTGTCGCCCCTCCAAGAGCGAGGAGATGGTCAGCATGAAGCCGATTTGTTGCACGAAGGCCAAGTGGTAATTGGCTTCCTCGATCCCTTAGGCACTCCAACTTTGGCTCAGCGTTTGGCAGAGCGCAAGATTACTGCTTTCAGTATGGAGATGATTCCACGCACCACGCGAGCGCAAAGTATGGATGCTTTGTCGTCTCAAGCCAGTGTTGCAGGTTATAAAGCTGTGCTAATTGCGGCGGCAGCAATGCCTAAATACTTCCCGATGTTGACGACAGCAGCGGGCACAATTCCACCTGCCAAGGTCTTCATCATGGGGGCGGGCGTGGCAGGTCTGCAAGCGATCGCCACTGCTCGCCGCCTCGGTGCTGTAGTAGAAGCGTTTGATATTCGTCCTGCGGTCAAGGAAGAAGTGCAAAGCTTGGGCGCAAAATTTATCGAGGTGCCAATCGAAGAAGATACCGTGGCAGCGGGTGGATATGCCAAGGAAATTTCTGAGGCCGCTAAACAGCGATCGCGCGAAGTAGTAGCTGAGCATGTCAAGACCGCTGATGCTGTGATCACCACGGCTCAAGTTCCGGGCAGAAAAGCACCTCTGCTCGTCACTGAAGAAATGGTAGCTCAAATGAAACCAGGCTCGGTGATCGTCGATTTAGCGGCGGAGCAAGGCGGCAACTGTGCCTGTACTAAGCCAGGAAAGGACGTACTGGTCAATGGTGTGACTGTAATTGGCCCCATCAACCTGCCTTCCTCGGTTCCCATCCATGCTAGCCAAATGTACGCCAAGAACGTTTTGACCTTGGTGCAGTATTTAGTGAAAGACCAGGCACTGAATCTGAACTTTGCTGATGACATTATTGATGCGGCTTGCATTACCCATGCGGGAGAAATCCGCAACCAACGGATTAAAGATGCCTTGGCCGCAAACAACGAACAAGTAATGGAAAGGAGCCACTAAAGCAATGGCAGCAGGATTAATTGCCGGACTCGTCGTTTTTGTCCTTGCCTCTTTTATCGGGGTGGAAGTGATCAACAAAGTGCCACCCACGCTCCACACACCACTGATGTCTGGCTCTAATGCCATCTCAGGCATTGCTGTGATTGGTGCCTTACTAGTGGCTGGCCCCAGAGACTCCAATCTCAGCGTCATTTTGGGCTTGATTGCCATCGTTCTCGCAACCATCAACGTCGTCGGTGGCTTTCTAGTCACAGACCGGATGCTGCAAATGTTTAAGAAAAAAGAGGTGAAGGCATGAGCATCTTTGGTCCTACTGGTATTGAACTAAGCTACTTAATTGCCTCTTCTCTATTCATCATTGGTTTGAAGCGTCTAGGGTCACCCGCTACAGCTCGGCAAGGCAACACGATCGCGGCGGTTGGGATGTTAATCGCCGTCGTCGTTACCTTGCTCGATCGCAATGTGCTCAACTACGAAATGATTTTGTTGGGCATTGCTGCTGGCTCTGTGATTGGGGCGATCGCGGCCCAAAGAGTCGCCATGACCGAAATGCCCCAGATGGTGGGTCTGCTCAATGGGTTAGGTGGTGCTGCCTCAGCTCTAGTTGCTGTTGCTGAGTTTTGGCGGCTGCTTGGCTCTGCTGCCACAGTGCCTCTAGAAGCCACTATCACCACAATCCTAGGAGTGCTGATTGGGGGTGTAACCCTTACAGGTAGTTTGGTCGCATTCGCTAAACTGCAAGGCATTATGCCCGGTGCCCCTATTACCTTCGGGTTCCAACAACCCTTCAACCTATCGCTCTTACTTGTCTTCTTGGCTGGCAGTGCTTACCTAATAGTTGAGCCTCATAATGTCCCCGTCTTTTTGGGATTAGTCGGCATTTCCTTGCTTTTGGGGGTGCTATTTGTGATCCCGATTGGGGGAGCAGATACGCCAGTCGTCATTTCGCTACTGAACTCTTACTCTGGCTTGGCGGCTAGTGCAGCAGGGTTCATCCTGGGTAACAACATGCTGATCATCGCGGGTGCTTTGGTCGGTGCCTCTGGGATCATTTTGACCCAGATTATGTGTAAGGCGATGAACCGGTCGCTCACTAATGTGTTGTTCAGTGCTTTTGGCAGTGGTGCTGCTGCAACTGCAGCCGAAGGCGCTCAGGGCGACAAAGTGATTCACTCCATCGACCCAGAAGAAGGTGCAATGATGCTGGGCTATGCTCGCTCAGTGGTGATTGTACCGGGATATGGCATGGCAGTTGCTCAAGCTCAACACTCAGTCCGAGAACTGGCTGACCAATTGGAAAGACTGAATGTGACTGTGAAGTACGCCATCCATCCGGTAGCGGGTCGGATGCCTGGTCACATGAACGTGTTGCTAGCTGAAGCGAATGTGCCCTACCCCCAGCTCTGCGACATGGAAGACATTAACCCAGACCTCGATCGCACGGATGTCGCCTTGGTAATTGGAGCCAACGATGTCGTGAATCCAGCGGCACGGGATAATGCTAGCAGCCCGATCTACGGTATGCCCATCTTAGAAGTAGACAAGGCACTACACACAATTGTGATTAAGCGGGGAATGAGCACGGGCTTTGCGGGAGTCGATAACGATTTGTTCTACAAAGACAAAACGATGATGATGTTTGGCGGTGCTAAAGAAGTGGTAGACAAGTTAGTTTCGGAAGTGAAGCAACTCTAGATCAGAGACTTTAAACGTAAGAAGAGGGGTACAGCACTTGTATCCCTCTTTTTTATAGACGTTTTGGGCGATCGCTTGAGCAATGATGAAGATAGGAGTCAAAAGCCAGAACTCAGAGTTCGGAGGAACCGCAAAACCTGACTCTAACGGTTTTGATTCTTGACTTTAACCGTTAATCAAACTAATCAAACTCCAATTCCTCGAAACAGATGAGCGAGAGGTTGCTAGGTTTCTGAATTAGCTCTTTAGCAAGTAAATAACCCGCGATCGTCCAGGTTTGGTATCTTCTGGCTTCTTTACCAATCAGTCGCCCATTTTTACCGTCATAATATTCGGGCCATTCATCCTCGGCTAGGCGATCCTCGGCAATTTTGAGGGCTTGTTTGCCAATTTCTGGCCGACCTGCCTTCTGGGCTGCTGCTGCCAACATCCAAAGTAAAACGGGCCAGCTGCCGCCGTTGTGATAAGACCAGGGTCGATTTTTGGGGTCACATCCAGTGAGGATTTTCCAACCTTGATCTTCTAGGGCTGGATAACAAAGCTTCATCGGCATGTCTCCAACGAGATCTTCCCAACGAGACTCGATGAGCTGCAAAATTCCTTGAGATTGCTTCTTGCTCGACAGGCTAGAAAGTACAGCCATCAAGTTACCCACGGCAAAGAAACGGCAGTCGATTTGCGATGGCCCTAGGTTTCCTGCTAGGTAACCGCCTTCTGGAGGCAACCACTCGGTAAGTTGATAGAACGGGATGGAATCAGAGTAGATATTGAACTGGTTGAGTGCTTGCTCGCCATACTCTTCCACCTTGTAACGGTAAATGACATTCAGGCGGTGAGTATCTAACCAATAGTTTTCGCGAATGTGCTTCGTGACTGGCTCCAAACGAGAGTTAATCGCATCGATGAAATATCGATTGTGTTTGGTAGGCAGCAACAACTCTTGGGCAGAGCGCAAGGCGGCGTAAAACAGAGATTGAATTTCTAGCGGGTGACCATACAGCCCCATTCGACGGTCAATCATACAAGCGCCGTCTGGAACCAGCAGCGTGGGGTACATATCGAACCGAGCGACTAGGCAAAGCTCAACAATCAGCCGAATCCCTTGCTGGAAATCTTCTCGACTGACTAATTCTTCGTCGTGGGTGGCTTTGAAATAGGCCCGGAGCAAAATTAGCCACCATAGGCAAGAGTCAACTGGAGCAACCCTAGCGATCGCATGTTCCCCAAAATCTGCCTTGAGCCGTTCGTGCCCGTGAGACGACTCAACCTTGAAGCTAGCTGGCATCAAACCACGGCCTGGCTTGGAGCAGTCAAACTGGCGTTTCTTAGGTTGCAGCTTGAGGGTTTCTTCTAGGAAGTTGCGAACAATGTCGGTTCTGCCCCTAATCAAGAAGACGAGGGCGGAAGAAACAAAGTCACGAATAAAGCACTGGTCGTAGTTAAGGGCTGTTAATTCTGGATCGCGGGCCGCTACTGTGCCGACAGGACGGTCTTGATAATAAATAATGGATTGTTCTAGGGCTTCCCATGCCTGTTTTTCGAGTGCTGACTTGGCCACTTGGGGTGCTGCTTGTTGGTCTAAAGTTGCTTTGCTCAATGTTCCATCCCTCACCTATTGCTTTGTCTACATCTCTATAAGACTTATGAATAGCGCTACGACTCAGCTGCTGGAGCAGAGTTGCGTGTAATTCTACGAGTTATCTCGGTTGAAGTGCTGTTTCAACTTAGCGCAACTCAAAACCCTTCGCTTCTAACCTAGGAAAGCGATCGCATCAATAGGGCTATGGCATTGAGCAGAATTTTGTGAGTTGTGGCAGGAAAACGCCTTAGCTGATTCTTTAAACAATCAGTATGGGCAATGAAATTTAGTGGTGAATGGTCGGAAGATGGGAACAATGCTTGAACTAAAGTACTTTCCCAAGTGCCACTACCAAAGCACAACATTATGGCTGCACAAAAATGGCTCTACGAAGCATCAAACAAAAGTTATGCCAGAGCGGGAAATACCGTTTAGGTGTTTTTGTTTTGTTGGCAGCATTGGCAGCGATCGTCTGCTTATTACTTGCTCCTAAACCCAAGTCAGCGATCCAGGCAACTGACTACGCAATTCATTCACAGTTAAGCTTCAATCAACCCCAGTTTTATCCTCTGAGCCAAAAACTGCCAACCGATCCCTATCAACCTGTGGGAGAGTGGGTGGGTCGGCTGATCTTACCCAGTCCAGGCTTGTCTGACCCAAAGCTGCCAGATACTCAGCAGTTGCAAGTTGATCAAGCAAATAATGCCTCAGCTTCAGATTGGGTTTGGCTAGAAGTGCAACACGCACCCAGTGAGGCGCAAAGCTTAGTTGGGAGAGTTGTCCGGTTGGAATGGAGTCCCCAGCTAGAAGTCCAAGCTTATGTGCGAGCCGTCACGCAGAATGTCAGCTTTACGGCTAGGACTGAGACCAGTAAACAGCAAGGCAATATTCATCCCGATCGCCTTAATGGTCATAAAGATGTAGGGCCGTTGCAGTCTTTAGCTGGAGCTAGACCCAATGATGATGTCATCGTCACGCTCAAGGATGTCACCGTACTTCCAGCAGGTGACTATCCCAGTATTCTCCAGATTAGTCAAGAACCTGTTTTGGCCACAGGACGCTTGTACGGGTTGGTAAAAATTTTAGGCGTAGATGACCATGCAGGTAAGCAAATAGCACCCAGCCTCTGCTCAAAACCCCCTTTCTGCACTCATGAGTTTTTTCGCGTCCAACACTACAATCCAGCTTCTAAAAAATTTGATGGAGTTCTAGAAACAGTCCGCATCCCACAACAACTTGCTGGACGTAGCGGCATTGCGCCCTCAACTCCCCGCCACATCGAAACTTCCCCCGCTGGAAAAGCAGGCTGGTACATTTATGGGGCTAAAAGTGCTGAGGGAGTTTTTGTGGTGCAAGCGATTCAGCCGCGATCGCTGTTACAGTTGCAGTCCGATCGAGTCGTCTTAGGTCATCCAGCAGGACTCACTTACATCAACCAGCAAAACTGGCAGAAGGTGGAAACGCAGAAAGGCACTGTTCGGAAAGTTTTAGTTAAACCTGGCTCAACCGTCACGAAGGCTAAAGCAAGACCTTTCAAGTGGAAGCTAGGCGATCGCGCGATCGTTTTACATACCTTCGGCGGTATTGGTGGCAGAAAAGCAGAAGCAGCCTTGGGTTATACCGTCACGGGCCACTTTTCCTATGGGCTAGCTGAAGTAGTTCGTGAGCCGCTGACCCAAGAGTTACAGTTTGATGTCCAGTATCAGCAGGTTTACGCCCACAATCCCAATGCCATTATTTCGGGCACCACAACCTGGCCTAATTACATGGGGAACTTACAGTGGGGCTGGTTGGGAACTCGGCCTGTTTCAGATGTCCTGGTGAAATTTGACCCAGTGCTACGCGACTATGACTTCGGTGGCATCACGCTCTCGCCCCTAAGAGAATTTCAGCAACAGTTACAGGTAATGATGGCGCGGTATCGAGTGGGAGATGGTACAGGGAGCGCTACCGTAACGCCTGCAACCTCTTGTGTGCAAGACTCTAACCAAGCTCTCTATGCCACAATTCTGCATATCAAGCAGCAAGTCAGTTCCACACCAGCCATCCAAAGTTGGCTAGCTGCCCATCCTAAGGATGAGCAAACCCTACGGTTTCAGCAGCTCGTATCCTTAGCCAAGGATCTCGAACAGCGGCTGATTCCGCTAGGGATTTTGCGATCGGACTGGCAGCAAAACGCAACTGTTTTAGCGGGCACCAATTCTCAACCAGACTTTACGAGTAGCCGTGACCCGTTAGCAGGGTTGACCAGTTGGCGAACTATGATTCCCCGACAAGCCCAAGATGAATTGGCTAACCTATTTTTACAACATGGAGCACAGCTCTGGTTTCTTCGTACGAATCAAGTCGGCGGCTGGAACCCAGATATCGTCCCCGTTGCACCAACTGCGTTATTGGGTCAGTTGACCGTTCCAGTCGCGAAAGCTCCGATCGCTTCTATTTTGCTCAACCGGGTTTTGAGCGCTCTGAATCCTTCTGATCTACGAGGCTGGATCATCACAGTGGGGCTGCTATTCCTGTATGGAGCGATCGCTTTACCCCTAGGCTTTGCCTCTGGTTTTCTACAAGTCAACCTTTGGTCTGCCAATTGGCTCAGCTATGGTTTGCTGGCATTAAGAGCATTACTCACGCCAGCGCTATTAGAGGAATTAGGCTTCCGAGTGTTACTACTGCCGCATCCCACGGTGGGAGTGGCCTGGTATATCTGGAGCGGATGGGCAGTGCTGAGTCTACTGCTGTTCATCCTCTATCACCCGCTAAACGGCAAGACTCTGTATAAGGCTGGTGCAATTACTTTTCTAAACCCCATTTTTCTAATTTTGACAGGGTTGTTAGGAGTGACTTGTACAGCGGTCTATGCGGTAACAGGCTCTTTATGGGCGATCGCTTTTGTTCATTGGGTCGTTGTGGTGGTCTGGCTAATCGGTTTAGGCGGATATGCAAAACTCAATCTAGCTCCATCACCCAACTCAAAGCTTTCCAGTTCTGAGCTAGAGAAGCGATCGCATCCATAATTGATGGCATTCAGTAGTGGGCTGGCTAAGGCTCGTTTAGTCCGTGGTGAGATGCCTGGCGGTAAGCGCTGGAACGCATTGATCAACGCAAAGCTAGAGTAGTGAAGTCATAAATGACAATAGCGTTATAGGTATGGCAAAGATCGCGCTGCTGATTGGGATCACCGACTATCAAGAGGAGCTAGAAGCACCTGACAATCAAGCAAATATGCAAGAGATGCAGCGTGTTTTACAAAAGCCTGAAGTCGGTGATTTTGATGTCGTGGAGTTGCTACTGAACCCTGACGCGACACAAATGCAACTAGCGATCGCAAAACTGTTTCAAGACCGCAGCCAAAATGACTTAATCTTGCTCTACTTTTCTGGGCATGCAGTCAAGGATGACAACGGCACGCTTTACCTTGCGACCTTCTATACCCAGAGACCTCAAAAAAGACGAATTTTCACGACTAGCACAGAGGTTCCTGCGAGCTTTATCCAAAACTGCATGAATAGTAGCCCCTCTAAACAGCAAGTACTAATTTTAGATTGTTGCTTTAGTAGTGCTTTTTGCAACGATAAGAAAGTGAAGCAGGCAGATGAAGTGGTTTATATCAAAGCACAGCTAGGGGGCGAAGGTCGCGGGGTGCTAACTTCCTCCGCTGCAATCCAATTTTCTTACGAAAAAGAAGAATTGGGTATCTATACTCGCTATTTGATAGAAGGATTAGAGACTGGAGCCGCCGATCGCAACGGTGACGGCAAAATTTTTGTAGATGAATTGCATGAATATGCCACAAAAAGGGTACAGGCATCAGCACCCGCTATCCAGCCAGAAATCTATACAATCGAGGGCGACAAAATTCTTCTAACTCAGGCACCGAAAGGAGATGCAGAGCTGATCTACCGAAAAAACTTACAGGCCTCTATTGAGTCGAAAAAAGGTAAATTATTACGACACGAGAAATTTTGGTTGAACTATCTCGGCAACAGGGTTGGTCTGTCTTCTGACAAACAGATTTGCCAGGAAGTTTGGCAACCCTATGAAGGATTCTGGGCCAAGATGCAAGTAGTTGAGCAAGCCCTGCTAGAGATACTGGAATACGACCCGCAGATAAGTACCGCCAGTTTGAATGATCTGCATTATCTCCAACGGGTATTGAAGCTACGAGATGAGGATGTGCAACTAATACTTGAGGCTTATGGTGTTGGTTGCAGCGCGCCCCCACCAGCAACTCCTACTACTACCCAATCTTCTACCTTGTCGAAGGCCGTTGCAACACCTTCGCCTCAAAATCTAGAAGACGACCTCAGCTCTGAAATAGGAGTTGATTACACAAGATTGCGAGATCTGTTACAAGCAGGAGACTGGAACGGAGCAGACTTCGCAACTTACCTAATCATGACTAGAGCAATGAGTGAAGAAGTTTTCGATTTGGATCTAGCAGCTACCCATCTCCTGATCGGTGCACTGAGGGAAGATGCTTTGCCTTTGGATTTACGTGACTTATGGTACTTGGAACCGTTAAGCTTTCCTTGCACTGACCTCAAGACGATTGATCGCCTCTGGACAAAGTACAGCAACGGTAGATTTGGCTTTAGTGTGCAAAAGAAAATCTATCTAGAATGTGGTGGCAAACCGTATTGCAGCCTCTATTCAGACGATAAAGCCTGGTGGCATCAGTTTTGCGATCGCGTCGGCTGGCGTAAAAATAATGAGTGGGTCGAATACTACGATTTTTATTACAGCAGTACAGAAGCACCAATTGGTCACCTCCCGATTTTGTTTAAAAATAGGCGAGATGACTGTGGTACCTTTGAGCGTAGACGTTTGAATCTGTGTTTCTATGCTCTTGCATTGAGACTTTTACAGTGCAAGATATAAAGCTTTTGGAAGTTTCTAGCGCTTTGCGTCTAAAACTGTTCCTACGGCAGCATCGGTATTTCAAAGTCGGATACCTGGCACTGTTCAAATTGGGCACGTGCGACTTAATGGTGAAAGTAATTAGCTACAGCAGTTCTTTCCCTAAAAGCAAAACCCCTACATTTCAAAAAATTGTAAGGGTTTTGCTTTTAATTTTTAATGCGGATGAAAGGACTTGAACCTTCACTCCGTGAGGAACTAGAACCTAAATCTAGCGCGTCTGCCAATTCCGCCACATCCGCCTGTTATCTGGCTTAACTATGATAGCAGAGCTAAGCGAAAATCAACTACTGATAGCGAATAATTGTTGAAATTGAACGTTAGAACTAGGGGCGATCGCCTCAACTTCAGCACTCTAGGGCGGGGGATCGGCTTTCCACCTGGAGAAGGAGCCAAGAGGAACCAAATTTTCATAACTTAAAATAGAGAGGACAATCTCTAAAGTAGATACGGAATATTGATCTACTCCCGTGTAATTTTTGTTTAGGGACGTAGGAACACATTAAGTCATGAAGCAGTGGCAACGGGGGCTCCGTTATCTTTACCTGAGGTTCGTCCGGTTGCAAGCGACACCTGAGCAGATCTCGCGGGGATTCGCCTTGGGGATTTTTTGGGGGATGTTTCCGCTACCCGGATTGCAAATGGCGATCGCAGTTGTGAGCGCAGCCGTTGTTCGTGGCAGTAAATTGGCAGCGGCGGCAGGAACTTGGTTTAGCAATCCTTTGACAACTCTACCGTTAACTGCATTTAACTTTCATGTTGGACAGTCAGTGCTAGGGCGAGAGTGGGAAGATTTGCCAACAGAAAATTTGCGATCGCTCGATAGCTTTCTTGCCTTAGGCACGGACTTTATTACTGGCTACTTGATGGGCTGTTTGATTGTCGGGCTGGCCTTTGCAGTAGTTAGCTATTTCGTGGGTATTCCAGTCGTTGATGCAATTCAGCGGCGCAATGCGGCTCGCCGATTAAAGCGACGGAAGGCGCGTTTCTATAAGCCTTTGAGGTATCGCGATCGCTCCCAGTGGCACTAACAGTTAGTCACCAAAACGTAGGTTGATGCGATCGCGAGATTAAGTCAGCCGTAGCAACAACTGAACAGCGATCGCAGCAGCCTGGAACTTGATGAGTTGGGTTGCAGTCAAAGTTAACAAAGCAGCCAACGCAACCCAGATATTATGCGGTGACGTTGACGGCTACAACTCCTGCTCGCTCAGGTTACTAGACAACATTTGCCATTCAAACTTAATTTTGTGGTGTGAAGGTTTAGCTCCTTGCTAAATCACAGGACTTGTTTGAGTTTTTCAACAGTTCATGAAGCAATTAATGTATTTCTGCAACCTTATACAAACTGACAGGTTGCCTTTAAAGGTTAAAGCAAAGAGCAAGGCAAAATAGAGGGCAGTGTTGACGCTGAACCCGATTCATTACAAGCAAATGTTGTAGGCATGGCGAGAAAAGCCTTTTGTGACGAATTAAACCCAGATTGACAAACGAAGTGACTGTTATGCGTGTCCCAACTCTTGCACTTTGTACCCTAGCTGCTGTGGCAGGCTGGGATTTAACTCACCAAGCGAGTGCTGGTCAGGCACCGAAAGCCGTCGTCCCACAGCCTACAGCGAATAATTTTGTCGTCCCTGCCGAAACCACTGCACCCACGCCAGTAGAAGCGATCGCTCCGCCAGAAACCTTAGTGGCTCAGCAGTTTTCAGAGAGCACAACCCAGCCGAGTGACAGCGCCCAGTACTACCAGCAATATCAACCTGCTGTCGTAGTTCCAACGGCACCCGTTGAATCTCAGACTCGGCCTGCTAGTTTCCCTGCGCCAACTACAACTGCGCCAACTCCTACAACCACGGCTCGCCCCAACGCGATCGCCCCATCTCCGCAAGTCGCTGCCACACCCAGCCGAACGACTACGCCACCCAAAACCAATAACGCCAATGGGAATTTGGTGGTGACTGCGACCGATGTAAAAATCGTAGGGGTCAACGAAGAACTGCAACAAGTAGTACGCAACGTGATCCGCACCCGCCCAGGCGGCACCACGAGCCAAAGTCAGTTGCAAGACGATGTCAGCCGCATTTTGAATAGTGGGTTATTTGCCAATGCCAATGTTAGTAGCCGCAGCAATGCCACAGGCTTAGATGTCACCTATCAAGTGACGCCAGTGGTGGTGCGATCGCTGCAATTGACTGGGGCGAAGGTACTCACTCCTGCGATCGCTCAAGAATTGTTTGCGACTCAGCTCGGCAATCAAATTAGCCCTGCCGCGCTCGATCAAGGGGGGCGCAACATTAACGATTGGTACAAGCAAAATGGCTACTCCTTAGCGCGGGTGGTTGCCATTGAACCCAGCCAAAACGGCGTTGTTACCGTAGAAGTGGCTGAAGGAACGGTTGGTAAAATCAACTTCCTCTTCGTCAATGACAAAGGAGAAACTGTCGATGAGGAAGGCAAAACGATTCAGGGTAGAACTCAAGAGTCGTTCCTGAGACGAGAAATTCAGTTGCAGCCAGGGCAAACTTTCCGAGAAGACGTCGTTCGCCAAGATTTACAACGACTCTATCAATTGGGCTTGTTTGACAACGCCGAGATCACATTAAACGGTGATTCGCGGCAGGTGGATGTCACCTACAACCTGACCGAGCGTCCGCCGAGAGCAGTGAATGTGGGAGCTGGCTACAGCGAAGATAGCGGCATTTATGGCACCGTCAACTACCAAGACCAAAATATTGGGGGTGTGGGCCAGAGCGTCGGCGGCAATGTGCTGGTAGGTCGTCGGGATGTGCAGTTTGATGTCAACTTCAAGAGCCCTTACCGAGTCAGTCAACCCGACAAGATTGGCTATCAAGTCGATGCCTTCCGCAAACGGGGTCTCTCCTCCACCTTCAACGAGGACATCGGCCTACCCAACGGCGACAAAGTTCGTGAAGGCAAATTTGGGGGCGGTGTCACGCTCCAAAGACCGCTAGGCGATTGGCAAGGTTCGGTGGGACTAAACTACACCCGCACCAGCATTCGCGATAGCGATGGCAAGATTTCTCCAGTGGATGAGTTGGGTAATCCTCTATCCTTTAGTGGCACGGGCATTGATGACCTGACGACAGTTTCATTTGGGGCCACCCGCGATCGCCGGAATAACCCAGTCAACCCCACCGATGGTTCGGTACTGACACTCAGCACCGCTCAATCAATTCCTGTGGGACAGGGCAATATTCTCTCGAATCGCCTGCAAGCGAACTACACGCAATATGTCCCCACCCGCATCATTAACTCCAGCAAGAAAGAGCCAGAAGTATTTGCCTTCAACTTGCAAGGGGGAACCACAATTGGTGATTTGCCTCCCTATAGCGCTTTTAATTTAGGTGGTCCGAATACAGTGCGAGGTTACGGCCAAGGGGAAGTTGCCACAGGACGCAGCTATGTCTTGGCCTCAGCGGAATACCGCATTCCAATTCTGACCTCACCTGTGAGTGGAGTCGTGTTTGCTGACTTCGCCTCCGATTTAGGCTCTGGCAACACGGTTCCTGGCGATCCAGGGGCAGTGCGGGAGAAACCAGGTACTGGATTTGGCTATGGAGTAGGAGTGCGAGTCAAATCACCGCTTGGCATTATCCGGGCTGATTACGGCATCAACGACCAAGGTGATGATCGCCTACAGTTCGGTCTGGGTCAGCGTTTCTAAGCTAGAGTGAACGAGAAGGCGCGATTGGCGGTTAGCTGCTGGACATGGACACACTTCTCGGAAAAACCTTACAGGGTGGCAAATATACCCTAGAACAAGAACTAGGGCGGGGTGGCTTTGGCATTACGTTCAAGGCCATCCATCGCTATTTGGGGCAACCTGTGGTGATCAAAACCCTGAATGAATCGATGCGCCAGCAACCAAACTATGCCGAGTTTGAGCTTAAGTTTCAAGATGAAGCGCGGCGATTGGCGTTATGTGTGCATCCCAATATTGTGCGGCTGAGCGACTTTTTCATTGAAGATGACCGCTCTTACATGGTGATGGACTATATCCCAGGCCCCACTCTAGAAGCGGTAGTTTTTCCAGATCATCCGTTGCCAGAAGCGATCGCTGTGCACTACATGCGGCAGATTAGCGAAGCGCTGAAAGTGGTGCATCGCAATGGCATGCTACACCGAGACATTAAGCCGCAAAACATTATTTTGCGCCAAAACACTCAAGAAGTGGTGCTGATTGATTTTGGCATTGCGCGGGAGTTTACCCCTGGGGTTACCCAGACCCACACCAGTATGATTTCGTCGGGTTATGCGCCGATTGAGCAATATGTTTCCAACGAAAAGCGCACCCCAGCTACGGATGTTTATGGTTTAGCAGCAACTCTGTATGCTTTGCTGACAGCGCAAATTCCAGTCGCTTCCATTTTGCGCGATCGCCAACAAATGCCTGCGCCGCGAGATGTACGGCCCGAACTCAGCCCAGCAGTAAACCAGGCCGTAATGCGTGGGATGGCAGTGGAAGTGCGCTATCGCCCAGCCACGGTCGATGAGTGGTTAGCAATGCTTCCAGAAGCGGCACCTGCAACTCCCGTCGCTCCTGTAGGGGCAACCCAAACGGTAGCTACGGTGGCAGTCGCTCCCCGAAATCGCGAGGCATCACCTCAAGCAACGCCAGCGGGCAATGCTACGAATGCCGTAATTCCTGCTACGCGCACTGGCATGCCGTTACCTCTGCTCTTGGGAGGCGTAGCGATCGCAACTGTAGCTGCCGTAGCTCTAGGAACTGTGGCACTCAAGTTTCGCCAACCCGCGACAGAAACCACGGTGACTTCGAGTGTATCCCCTAGTCCAGCGATTACATCCACGCCTGCTCCTGCACCTCCTTCACCCAGCATCACGCCTGCTGAGCCTCCACCGCCAGAACCTTCACCCACCGTTACTCCTACTCCAGTCATAGAGCCTTCTCCGCCGATCAGTTTTGAGGAACCATTGGACCAACCCGATGAGAAACCAACAAAAAACGAGGCGGGCGATCGCAGCTCGACGATTCCAACCAACCAACCCGTGCGCGGAATTCCCACGGGCGCGTCAAAAAGTGAAGTGGAACAATTATTAGGAGCACCCGCTAGCCTAAAAGCAGGCTATTGGCCCAACACCCGCTCGGCTTTATATGACTTGGGCAATGGCGTGAACCTGGGCTACATCTACGATCGCGACTCCAATCAAGTGCGGCAAACGGAAGCGTCTTTTCCGCCATCGGCTGACCCATTGGTGATGCGAACGGCACTGAATGGCATGCTAAGTGGCAGGTCTAGCGAGGAGATTGAAGCAGCCTTACGCCAAGTGCGCGATCGCCAAACTAACCAATATTCGTTTGAGCGCAATGGCGTGAAGGGTGTCATCCAGCGAGATGATCGCGATCGGATTTACATCGGGGTGTGGGATGCAGATTTGCATTAGGTAGCGCCCTGCTTTCTGATGTTGATGCCGATTGTTGTAGAGTATTGCGTTTTCCTAAGCGATCGATCTCACTTCATTGCTAGCGTTTCCACACTAAATCTACATGGTTTTTGCATATCAATAAGTCAGCGAACGTTGTTCCGATGTAGTGATTTGTTATGCTACTTCTGCAATAGAAACTCAAGATTGATTTGCCTGAAGTAAACCAATAGCCCGTCCATAGTTATAGAGCTTTGTCAAAACATAATTAGATATTTCGGCACGACTTGTGGTTTTACGCCACATCATCTCTAGCCGAATCGGACCAGTTTCGGTTTGACATACTAGGTCACTCTTAAAGTTCAGACCATGACCAGTAAAATCAACCTCTGTTTCAAAGGAATGGATCAAGCCATTCTTCTGGAGAGCTTCTCCCACAGCTTTATTTAACAAACCATCTTGTTCTCTTGCAATAGAAGCCAATTTATCAAAAGCAGCTACAGTATTTGAGCCGATTGGTTTACCACGACGGCCTATTCCTCTCCCTTGGGCTTTAAGTGCCTTTGCTACCTCACTATCATTCAAACGCTGTAGCACTTTAGGATCAGCGGATAAAGCCATACTGTTTTCTTTCATCTTTAAACGTAGTTCTGTATCTGCATACTGTTTGGCAATTGCTAAAGCGCTTAAAACAGGTAGGTGAAGTATTTTAGCGTCTAAAATCGTTGCCAAAACACCAATTTTGTCCGGAAATGTCTTTATTTCTTCAACAATATTTGCTTCTGTTGAACTCATTAAGCAACTAATATCAGCCGAGAACAGTGAACCTCTAGTCAGAGCCGCAGTATCTTTTTCTGGATCATTACCTGCAATAACAACAGTCCATACTCTGCACTGCTCTTTATCCAGCAAGGATTTTGTTATCGATTGACTCTGACGAATTTCTTGCCGTAAAAGAGCCAAATAGGTTCCAATGGTATTCACCCGTTTTACTAATTCTGATGCCTGCTCTTCTGCAATTCCAAGATCTATTAATGAAGCTCCTTCATTGAGAGCTTCAAGTGTCTTATTTGCGATTTGAAGATAAAGATTTTTTGGTGGTCCACTGAATCGGTAACTTCCTTCTCCAACACCTAGTAAAGATTCTGCCCCAATGCGTCCTGCCAAGGTAATTAATCTGCTTTGTAAATCATCAGTATTGCAAGTCCAAACAATTAAAGTCTTCTCGCCAGATGCAGATCGGATAAATGTGTTTATGGCATGAAGTTCTTTTTCAAGAATTTCTTCGGAGAAGTCTGTTAGAGCTTCCCTTCCTTCAACAACTAAAACTCGCAGGCTCTCATTGGCTCTACCAAACTCTTTAAGAGAATCGGCAACAGTCTTCTCTTGAAGAATTGAATATGTTTTTACATCCTCCTTAAATAAATAAAGAGTATGTAAAAATGTAGATTTTCCAGAGCCGGATTCACCACGGAATACTAGAAATGCTCCTCTGCCAGCAGAATCCATATCGCTATAAAGATCATCGATATAACTCAATGAATCTGGCACCGCGACCACAATGCTTCTAAGATCATGCTTTTTAGCACGTCTTTCTAAAACGTCAAATCGATCGGGTAAAAATAGGGAGAGTTGAACCGCATTTGTCATATTTCTTGGTAATTTCAAAGCTAGCTTTAGTCCTTTAAGTACTGATTTTAATGCCGCCCTTACTTTTTTGGTTTTGAAATCAGAGACTGGCAATAGCAACTAACAATTCTTGAAAGACGATCGCTAAATCTTTGAGTTGATAATGGGCATTCAAACCGCTGGGATTGGGTAATACCCAAACGATCGCGTTGTGTATAGTTTCTTCCTGTCGCCCTACTACAGCCTTGGGTTTGCTGAAAGCAGTTCGATAAGCACCAATTCCCAAAATTGCTAAGCAACGGGGGCGATATTGTTCTATCTTGGCTGCTAGATTTTGACCGCCAATCAATAGTTCTTGCTTGGATAACTCATCGGCTGTAGCAGTAGCGCGATCGACGACATTGGTAATGCCATAACCGAGTTTGAGCAGGTCACGGTCTTCAGCAGGGTTGAACAGGCGATCGGTGAAACCCGCTTGATGTAAAGTCGGCCAAAAGCGATTGCCAGGACGCGCAAAGTGATGACCCACTACAGCGCTGTAGAGGCTGGGATTGATGCCACAAAACAGCACCTTGAGATCAGGGGCGATGACATCAACCATCGTTTCGCCGCTCGCCGCTCGGATTTCTTCCTTAGTTGGTTTACGCAGAGATGCCATTTATTTCCAATACCCTAACAACTGTAGGGGCGAAGCATTTGTAGCAATAGTGGGAAGGAGCAAGGACTCGGGTGCAAATGCTTCGCCCCTACTTGATGCCCCAACGCCGTCGCCAACTGGAAGTAGATTCTCGTTGAGATTGTTGTTGCTCATCTTTTTGGCGCTGCAAAATCGTTTCTGCGCGATCGCTCAAATCGGAGTCACGGAAAGGAATAGCAGCTCTCGTTTGTAGATGTTCTTGCTCCATCTGCGAGAGGGGATACAGCGTTTCAGGATTAAAACTGCCCACGGTGCCTTGGGACCATTCATGCAACTCGTAAACTTCGCCTTCACTAAGAGGAATGGTGCCAATACATAAACCTGCTGCTTGCATGGCCGATCGGACTGAGGCCGACCGCGAGTAGGTAGCCAACTTTCCAGTTGGAGCCAAACAATTCACGACCTGCGTAAAGAACTCCACCGTCCATAACTGCGGGCAGCGACGGGGGGAAAAAGGGTCGAAGAAAATGGCATCTGCTTGGAACTCGAAGTTAGCCAAAGATTGGATGGTTTGGCGAGCATCTCCGATCAAAAGTTTGGCTTGTAAGCGATCGCTTTTATATTCACGTTCCTGTGCTAACGCAATCAAAATCGTTTGGACAGCGGGTGACCAAGACTCGATCAAAGGAGGCGCGATCGCGGCTTGGGGAACAGTAGCATCGAGTTCCAATCCGTAGACTTCTACTTGGCAATTTGGATTGGCTGTCCAGATGGTTTCTAGAGCGGCAGCGGTGTTGTAGCCCAGACCATAACAGACATCAAGGAGACGCACTTGCCCTTGCTGCGCTTTTTCGACTAAATCGGTAGCTTTGGCGAATTTGAGGAATGCTTCTGCTTTCGCACCCTGGCTGCTGTGAAACGTCTCGTTAAATTCCTCAGAAAAGAAGGTGAATGAGCCATCATCAGTGAGTTGAGGCATCCAGGTAACAGCGTCAGGCATGAGTTCGGCAGCAACAAGCGAAGCAACTCTTCAATTGTGCCTTGCGCGATCGCCACCCATCCCTACCCGTCTATTGAAGTTCTTAAAGCTGCGCTTCCTCAGGCGGGGAGTTTGCGATAATTGAGCTTGTTGAAAGCTGTGTTTTGACATCACTCTATGACTGCGACTGCCGCCAAGACTGCTCCCCGCTTAGCTTCTCGCCTGGTGAATGGAGTACTTTCGATCAAACCGCTCGCCAAGCTAGCCAAGAACCGAGCGCGCAACATGATGATCAAACGGGCTGAAACCATTGGGGTTTATTGGCCGAAGGAAGTGAAAGCACTCAAAGCCCGGGGTAGCACTGCCGAATTTTCACCGGAGTGGGAAGCAGAGCTGGCGCAAGTTCAGAACCCTAACCTGGCTTATCCTGACTATTATTTGACTTCGTTCCATGCCTACGAAGAAGGCAATATGGGTTGGGAGCCTGCGACGGAAGTTGAGGTGGCAGCCCACGCGGTTCATGCGCGGATTTGGCCCGAAGCAGGAGCGCAGGGAGATGCCATGCTGCGCCAGAGTTACCATAACGCCGTGAAGTCGCAGATTCTAGCAGAACCGAAGGATATTTTGGACTTGGGATGCAGTGTCGGCATGAGCACGTTTGCGCTGCAAGAAACCTATCCTAATGCCAAGGTAACGGGTCTAGAACTGTCTCCCTACTTCTTGACGGTGGCTCGCTACAAAGCCCAGAAACGCCAACTCCAGATCAGCTGGGTTCACGCTAAAGCCGAAGAGACAGGCTTACCCACTGCCTCATTCGATTTGGTTTCGGCTTGCCTGGTATTCCACGAACTACCCCAAAGTGCTGCGATCGCCATCTTCCAAGAAGTGAGACGGATACTTCGTCCCGGTGGTCATTTCACCATCATGGACATGAACCCCAAGTCCGAAATTTATGCCAAGATGCCACCCTATATCTTGACGCTACTCAAGAGCACCGAGCCTTATCTCGATCAATACTTCGCTTTAGATATTGAAAAGGCAATGGTCGAAGCAGGCTTCCATCCGCCCAGTATCACCGCCAACAGTCCCCGCCACCGCACGATCGTCGCCCAAGCCAAATAACCCCAATGGGCTGTAGGGGCGAAGCATTCTAGCAACTTATGAACGGTTTTACTTAAGGCTATTGAGAATGCTTCGCCCTTACAAAATGTATGGACGTTTATACACTAATTTTTTGGGCGATCGCACCTCCGCTCTTAGCCCTGGTTTACTACTGTCGCCAAGTACGCCCAGTTCCCGCCCTACCTCAACTGTTGCTTGGGTTCCTACTCGGAGGGCTAGTTGGCCTTATGGCTCTGGGCCTGGAGTGGGGTTTTGAATTTTTGGCTCAAAGCATTTTGCCTTGGCAGCAAATCACGCGATCGCTCCTCGGTGCGGGTTTACGACAACTGCTGGAAATTGGCCCGATTGAAGAAGGCAGCAAACTCGCAGGTGTGCTCTTACTTTTGGTTGGCCTGCGCAAGTGGCAACCGCGATCGCCCTCAAGCAGCACCATCCTGCTATACACCATTGCTGTCGCTTTAGGATTCACTGCCGAAGAAAACCTGTTTTATCTCTTCAATGGGGTCGCGTCTATTTTCGATCGCACGATCGGTGTTGCTGTCCACGCCTGGTTTTCTGCACCTTGGGGTTATATATTAGGTTTAACGCTCAATCGCAGACACACTTTAGGTCTCTTTTTTAAGCGAGATTGGGGAGAGCTGCTAATCGCTTGGTTAAACGCAGTCGCTTGTCATGCCCTCGTCAATACCCTCTCTATTGCATGGCGCTACAATCCACCGATTCAGTTATTGAGCTACGGTCTCTTTCCGTTCTTCCTTTGGATGGCGTGGCGACTGAATAATTTGCTGAGGCGATCGCAAAACCAACCTCTACCGACGCTAATCTCTGGAACTACGCAACCAGAACGTTACTGGCAGAGTGGTCTAGTTCTATTTGCGCTGCTGCTAGGAGGCAACGCGATTTTTGGCTGGTTTCTATTGGGTAGAAGCTTGAGCAGCGTCAGTTGGGCACAACTAATCGCCACACCAGATTTACTCCAGTTTGCCCTCAGCCGTTTTGCGCTCAACTTAATTCCAGCAGCGATCGCCTGGTTTATTTACCGCTATCTCAGGCATAGAGGCGATCGCCCTCAACCTTGATTCTCACTCTCTCCCCTCCTTGGTAAGGAAGGGGCTAGGTCGTCTTAAGCTAGGGCTGCTTCGCGTTGCTGACCCGCTGCCTGATTGAAATCAGCTTCAGTGCAAAAGACTTCGCAGGAGTTGTTGGGACTTTCGATCAACTTGATTTTGTGCAACTGTGCGCCAATCTCGCGGATGGGTTGTTGGAGCAAGTCGCGAATGTGCACCGCAATATTTTCAGCCGTAGGCACGACCTCAGCAAAGTAGGGAATGTCTTTGTTCAGAAACGTGTGGTCGAAGGGTTCTACCACATAGTCATCCACTGCTTTTTGGAAAGCTACTAAATCAGCGATCATGCCTGTGCGGGGGTCCATCTCACCTTTGATCGTGACTTCTAAGTGATAGTTATGGCCGTGACCATTAACGCGAGCACATTTGCCGTAAATCTCAGAGTTCTGCTCTAAGGTGAGGTGAGGCAAAGCCAGGCGGTGAGCGGCGCTGAAGTGAGTGCTGATGGTGAGGTAAGCTTCCATTCCGTTTCCTTTGTAGTCGGCCCAGAGTTCAGGATGTTCAAACAGTTGAATATTGGTGATCGGCAGGTGAGGCGCAAGACGTTGCCAAATCACCCGCGCAATATTTTCAGTGGTAGGTAGCGTTTGCTGAAATTCTGGCAAAGCATCGTTGAGGTACGAGAAGTTGAGATGATTGGTGACTTCCCGCTTGATCACATGCTTCACATCCGACAAATTCAGCACCATGCCATATTCGTCGAGTTCACCCGCCATTGAGACGTAAAAGACATAATTATGTCCATGTCCGGGGGCACGGGCGCAGAGACCAAACTGCTCTGTGTTTTCCGCTTCGCTCAGTTCTGGCAGCCAGTAACGATGGCTTGCTGAAAACTCAGCTCGGCGATTGATAATGCATTTCATGGGCACAGGGGAGGGAGATGGTGTGTTAAGTTCCGTAAACCAGCCTCCTTTCAGAATAAACTAATTTTCTTAAGGATTTTGGGTATTTACTGCTTCTAGAACAGCCTTACTGCTCTAACATTCCCTTTGAAAGAGATAAAAACGATCGCCACAATCTCCTGTCCAATCAGTCAATTTTCTGAGAGATTAAAGGGGCGATCGCATATACTTCCCCACAACTAAACTAGTGTGAACTGGTTCAACCGAATCCAGATACTTAAGACGCGCGATCGCAGTGAGCTATGGTCAACAATCGGTTCCTTGTTGGGTCTGTTGCATTTGGTGTCAGCTTTGGCCTCAGCTTCTTGACCAACCGAGACATGGGAAAAGCCTTTTCCAGCGGGTTGATCACACTGCCTTCTGCCTTGTTGGCGATGGTCGTAGTAGAAAATCGTCGCAGTTCTCAGGCGAAAAGTACGCTAGCGTTTCTCAACACTCAGATTCGGGCGTTGCAGCGGCAGGGTGAAGATTTACAAGACCTACTATTAGATTTAACTGACGAACGGCAGGAAGTCGCAGCCCACCTCAGTTCGCTGCAAGCTCAAGCACAACAAGCCAAACTGCAACTTGCGGATTATTGGAACCACAAAGAGGAATTGGTTTGGAAGTTAAATGCCCTAAATGCTCAAGAACAACATCAACTAGAGCAAATCAACCAACGTCAATCTCAAGTCAAAGCCCTAGAACGGCAAGAATTGGAGCTAAAGCGATCGCTCTCCAGCATTGACACGATCAAGGAACAAACAGAAGCAAACTTGGCGACTTGGCGAGCAGAACTCGTCCAGCTGGAAACGCGACTGATGGAGCAACGCCAACAAGAAGCTTCGCTCGACCAAGCTCTGCTACTGCTACGACAACAAAAACAGCAACTTGAGCCAGAAGTCTACGGGCTGCAAACGCAAATTCAACAGTTAGAGCAGCGCAAATTAGAGGTCAGCCAATCACTTTCGGTTTTGCAAGCAGAAAAACAGCAGGAAGATGCGAGTTCTCATCCGCTCCAAGCTGCCATGCAACAGTTACAAACTCAGGTAATCTCGCTGCACAAAGAACTGGAACAACTAGAAACCCAAATCTTAGAGCGACGCAATCGCAAAGAAAGCTTAGAAGAGGAACTTGCCACACTCAACCTATTGAAGCTGCAAGCGGAAGCCTATGAAGTGCAACCAGTTCAAGCAGTTCAACCTCAGACTTCCAGCCGCAAGCGCAAAAGTGCTAGCAAAAAAGGAGCGATCCTACCTTTTAGACCTCCCCGTGAGGAAACCTTACCCTCGGAGTGGACAGAATTTCTGCTGCAACTGCCGATGGCTGAGTTTCAGGTACTAAAGGCGATCGCGGAACAGGAAAACGCCAGCGCCGCCATCAAGCAAATTGCGGAAGCCAACATCATGATGCCAGAGCTGCTAATTGACTCGATCAACGAGCGGGCTTTGGATACCATTGGAGATGTGGTAATAGAGCCGAGTTCCAATCCTCCGGCGATCGCCTCTGAATATTTACCAGCAGTTAAGCAACTGATCAAAACCTACGAAGACCTTCTAGCCGAATAGCAGAGCTTGTTTCAAGACTTGCTTAAAGTTTCATGACCATCCTTTAACCGTAACCACAAGAAAGCATTAAGCTACCTTAAGCAGACTTTACGCTTGTGATTCATTAGCTGCCATAACATGACC
This sequence comes from Trichocoleus desertorum AS-A10, assembly GCF_039962155.1. Lineage (NCBI taxonomy): Bacteria > Bacillati > Cyanobacteriota > Cyanophyceae > Leptolyngbyales > Trichocoleusaceae > Trichocoleus > Trichocoleus desertorum. Next base: position 192,786 of record NZ_JAMPKN010000008.1, read on the forward strand.
GCCTCTGTCCGTCCTCACCAAAAAGCTAAAGCCCTCAAACCTTCTAGCCGTCGTCCTGCCAAGGAACTCTGTAGTGAGTGCGGCCTGTGTGATACCTACTACGTTCATTACGTTAAAGAAGCTTGTGCCTTTATCAATCAGCAGATTGCTGAGCTAGAGGCTGAAATCCACGGACGCAGCCGTGACTTAGAGAACCAAGACGAGTGGTACTTCGGCGTCAACCAAGACATGATGGCTGCCCGCAAAACTGAGCCGATCGAGGGTGCCCAATGGACAGGCATTGTCAGCACGATCGCGATCGAGATGCTGAATCGTGGCCTTGTGGAAGGCGTGGTCTGTGTGCAAAACACCGAGGAAGACCGCTTTCAACCCAAGCCTGTGATCGCTCGTACCCCCGAAGAAATTCTGGCAGCAAGGGTCAACAAACCTACTCTTTCACCGAATCTGTCGGTGCTGGAGCAGATCGAGCAGTCGGGGATGAAGCGGCTGCTGGTGATTGGTGTGGGTTGCCAAATTCAAGCGCTGCGAGCAGTCGAAAAGCAACTCGGACTCGAAAAGCTCTATGTCCTGGGAACACCTTGCGTGGACAACGTCACCCGCGCAGGTTTACAAAAGTTTTTAGAAACCACCAGCCGCTCGCCGGAAACGGTCGTGCATTACGAGTTCATGCAAGACTTCCGAGTCCACTTCAAGCATGAAGATGGCTCAATTGAAAAAGTCCCCTTCTTCGGCCTCAAAACCAATCAACTCAAAGATGTGTTCGCGCCTTCCTGCATGAGCTGCTTCGACTACGTCAACTCCCTAGCCGATTTAGTCGTGGGCTACATGGGCGCTCCTTTCGGCTGGCAGTGGATTGTGGTGCGGAACGATCGCGGTCAGGAAATGCTGGATTTGGTTGACAACCAACTGGAAACGCAGCCTGTGATGTCGCAAGGCGATCGCCGTAACGCAGTACAGCAAAGCATTCCTGCCTATGATAAAGGCGTTACGTTACCCATGTGGGCAGCTCAGCTCATGGGTGTGGTGATCGAAAAAATTGGGCCAAAGGGCTTGGAATATGCTCGTTTCTCCATCGACTCACACTTCACTCGCAATTACCTCTACCTCAAACGCCAACATCCTGAAAAATTGGAAGCTCACGTACCGGAGTACGCTAAGCGGATAGTGGAGCAGTACAAGTTGCCAGAATGAGTGGTATTTAAAGTCTAGAAGTTAGAAGCCAGAACAGTCTCTCTGGCTTCTGTTTTATTCATCTCAGGAATTTTAAGTCCAGGTTCAAAGATCACATTCAATTCATATAAATTGCTAAATTCGTTACAGAAATGCCAAATCTGTAAGGTCATATCCAGTCATACTAAGTACACTAAGAAATAAATGATTTTAGTTACCAATCATTAGCAGTTGTTAAGAAATGAAACTTCAGACTGGCGAGCTTTTAGTTGCTAAGAATGGCAAGCAATATCGGGTGGTGGAATGCTACGAAGACAGCATTTCTCTCATGCCCGTTGATGGCTACACGCTGTTTTCTTGCCGTCGCCTGTTCGTCGAGTTTTCCTTTCGTCCCGCTGTTGGGGTCGCCTAAGCGGGGCCAACTGCTTCGATCGCAGCTTCTAAGGCGATCGCCACATGGGTCCAGTGCGTGCCACCTTGACAGAACACCACATAAGGCTCCCGTAGTGGCCCATCGGCAGAAAATTCCGAAGTACTCCCATCAATAAACGTGCCGCCCGCCATCACCAATTGGCTCTCGTAACCTGGCATTCCTGAGGGGATTGGGTCTAGATAGGAACCAATGGGCGAATGTTTTTGAATGGCGCGACAAAAAGCAATCAGTTTTTCGGGTGAGCCGAGTTGAATGGCTTGAATTACATCCCGTCGTGGTGCTTCTGGCAAAGGATTTACTGGATAACCGAGTTGCTGAAAGACATGCGCGGTTAAATGGTTGCCCTTTATTGCTTCCCCGACCATCTGCGGGGCTAGAAATAAGCCCTGAAATAGCAAACGATTTTGATCAAAAGTAGCCCCACCCGAACTACCTACTCCAGGCGCAGTCAAGCGGCAAGTAGCAGCTTCTACCAAATCAGCTCGACCTGCCACATAACCTCCCGCCGTGACAATGGTGCCACCAGGATTTTTGATTAGCGACCCCGCCATTAAATCCGCACCAACGGCAGTGGGTTCTTGGGTTTCAATAAACTCGCCGTAGCAGTTATCCACAAAGCAAACCGTGTTGGGATTTTGCTGCTTCACCAAATGCACAATTTTTTCGATGTCGGCGATCGCCAAGCTAGAGCGCCAGGAGTAACCACAGGAGCGCTGAATCAACACTAGGCGAGTGCGATCGCTCACCGTCTCAGCCAAAGCTTGCCAATCAATTTTGCCTTCAGGGGTTAGCTCTAGCTGGCGGTAATCCACACCAAACTCGCGTAAAGAGCCTTGACCTTGCCCCCGCAGGCCGATCACTTCTTCTAAAGTGTCATAGGGCGCACCTGCTACTGCCAGCATTTCATCCCCTGGACGCAGCACTCCGTATAAGGCACAGGCGATCGCATGGGTGCCAGAGACAAACTGCACCCGTACCGCTGCGGCCTCCGCTCCCATGACTTCAGCAAAGACTTGATCTAACGTCTGTCGGCCCAAATCATCATGCCCGTAGCCAGAAACACCTGCAAAGTGATGCGTTCCTACGCGATGATGGTAGAACGATGTTAAGACTCGTTTCAGATTTTTCTTGACCTGAGAGTCAATTCCAGAAAAAATCTGGAGTAGTGCTTGCTCTGCTTTCTGTAACAGTTCAACACTGCTGGTCACGCTTTCGTTCTCCTCCGGAGACATACGTAGGATCTGGTAGCCCTCCAGGCTGATGTTTTTTCCTTGTCAGCTGGTTAACCTTTATCAGATGTAAAGTTTATTGTCGCGCAGATTGGACATCAAAGTTCGTTTTGAGATTACCGCATGACTATTGCACAAGCAACCAAACCTCCCTTAGCCTGGCCCATTATTTTGTTCATGGGGGCAATCCACATTGGGGCACTCTTTGCCTTTGTACCTGGCACCTTTAGCTGGGGTGCCGTGGGTGTTGCTCTGTTTCTCCATTGGGTGACTGGTGGGTTAGGAATTACTTTAGGATGGCATCGTTTAGTCACGCACCGGAGTTTCCAAACCCCTAAATGGTTAGAATACTTCTTCGTATTTTGTGGCAGCTTAGCCTGTGAAGGTGGTGTGATTGAGTGGGTTGGCCTGCACCGTCATCACCATGCGCATTCAGATGAAGCGGTGGATCACCACAACTCAAACGAGGGATTTTGGTGGAGCCACATGGGTTGGATGCTGCATAAAGTTCCAGCCAAAAGCGAAGTTGAGCGTTTGACCAAAGATATTTCTGGCGATCCAGTTTACAAGTTTTTGGACGACTACTTTCTTCTGGTGCAGTTCGCCCTAGGAGTTGTACTTTATCTCATCGGCGGCTGGCCTTTTGTTGTCTGGGGCATTTTTGTCCGCTTGGTGTTGGTGTATCACTGCACTTGGTTTGTGAATAGCGCAACGCACAAATTTGGTTATCGGAGTCATGAGTCTGACGATCGCTCTACCAACTGCTGGTGGGTGGCCCTCCTGACCTATGGCGAAGGCTGGCACAACAATCACCATGCTTACCAATATTCCGCTCGTCACGGCCTCCAGTGGTGGGAGATTGATATGACCTGGATGACGATTCAGCTTTTGCAAACCTTGGGTCTGGCTTCTAAAGTGAAGCTTCCTCCGAAGGAAGCTCAAGCCGCTTAGTCTTAACTCCGGTTAGCAAAACTGCTGCCGTTGAAACTACAGATTTGAGGATGTGGGGTTGCTCTGAGGGGCGGCCCCACTTTAGTTTGGGAGTGAGACGTTAAAACTGTCCATTTCCCTGGACGATATGCTTCACCGTTGTCAGCGTGTCTAAGCCAATTAAGCCACGACGATGCCCCTTTTGATTAGACATGCCCAAGAACACCGCATCGCCTTGCTTGGGATTGCGCGAGAAGCGAGGGGAGGCATTGATGTATGTTGAGGCGCTATTCACACCTAAAGCAAACTGTCGGCTCTCCTGGTAAGACTCAGTAACCAAACAATCTGCATGGCCACTGCTGTATTGGTTAATCCAGGCGATCGCGGTCTCAATATTACTGACCGTCTTAAACGCCACCACTTTGTCCAGGTAAGCTTGGCTCCACTCGCGATCTTCAGCCAGCAGTAGGTCTGGGTGTTCTGCGGCTAGCTCAGGACTGCCTTTTAAGGTAAAGCCTTTTTCTCGCAAGCTGTCCCAGAGCATAATTAGGGACGAGCGATTTTGGTCTTGATGAATCAACACCTTCTCGATCGCGTTGACTGCGTCTGGTTCACTCTGATGGCTATCTAAAATCATCCAGCGAGCCGCTTCTATGCTGCCAGAAGGCGACCAGTAGAGATAGCAGTTACCCATCGCCGATCGCAACACGGGGGCTGTGGCTTGTCGTACCACCTGCTGCACCAAACTAGGACGACCGTAGGGAATGATTAGGTTGAGATATTGATCTTGCGTGATTAAATCTCGCACCGAGGCTCCTTGCTCGGCAGGCAATAATTCTAGGCACCCTTCCGGTAAGCCAGCGTCGTAAATGGCTGATTGTAGAGCTTGGGCAATCACAATATTGGTATGGCTCGCTTCACTGCCGCCCTTCAGGACTAAGCAGTTCCCGGTTTTAATACAAAGTCCAGCAGCGATCGCAGCTAAATCTGGAAACGCTTCATACACCAGCGCAATCACGCCCAAAGGCACCAACTGGCTATAAGTCTGGCAATGAGGAATTTGGTAAGCCGCACTCATGACTCGCCGAATCGGGTCTGATAGTTCCGCCAACTTCTGCAAAGTTTGAATCGTGGCTTGCAGCCGCTCTGGAGTAAGCTTCAACCACTCCAAAATTAGATCTGGCACTGCCATCTCCCGGCTAGCCTCCAGATCTAAAGTATTGGCTTCTAAAATATCGTCTTGATAGCGCTTCAAAACTTGAACCATAGCTTGCACCGCTCGACTGCGATCGGCTCCTTGAGTCGTAGTCAAGTCGAGAGAAGCTTGGTAAGCGCGATGAACTCCGGCTAATGGATCAACAAGGGAACTAGAAGAATCAGGTGACATTGAGCTAACGTCTATAAGCTAGCCATAGAATAAACGCTGGCAACATCGCAGCTAGCACCATTACTACCGCCCAGAGAATAATATTACTAGGGTTTGAGGGCGAATGGAGCGCCATTGGCAAGCAAAGCACTAGCAAGACAATCACAATGCCTAGGGCCAATGGCAAGTAGCTTTCACGTAAACCGGAGTGAGCAATGTTCCACTGCTGGCCACTCCAGCGCCAAGCCCGCTTATAAGGATAGGTAGTTGAAAGTTGCTCAATGACGTAGCCACTCTCTTCAACCACAAAAATCTGCTGACATCGATTGCAGCCAAAAGCCTCCGTCAGAGTAATAGGCAAGAGGCGACCCCGACGGCGGCAAGGGCATGGGTAATCTGTGTCTAACTCAATCTTTTGGGCTTTTTGGGATTGCACAAGCAGCTATAGAGTTAAAGATAGTTAAGACAAAAGTTACTTAAAGTTTCAAACTACTTAGCTACAACTGAGTGCCATAATTCAGTAGTTTTAGAAGCGTAATTGTAATGAGATGGACCGACCTGAGCAGTTCAGGTCAAAACACCTACTGACTAAGCTACTCATTAAATCCTATCACCGTCAGATTTGACGCAAATCTTACTAGAGTTATACCTACTGGCATAAACCTTATGGTGTATCTACTGGTACAAGTTTCCAAGAAACCAAGAAGATATTTAATTTCTCGGGCCAGATTAGGGTAAGAAACTAACGTTAGTTTCTTGATTTTTATCTATTTTTCAAAGCGGGCAACGCGATTCGAACGCGCGACATTCACCTTGGCAAGGTGACGCTCTACCACTGAGCTATGCCCGCAAGCCGCACTGATAATAATTTCTCAGATTTGAATGTGTTTGTCAACACTTTTTAGAAAGAAATGTTGAGAAAGTTAGCGGCTGTTGTCACAATCAGATGCGATCGCCTCACCCTCCGCAGAACTTACACTTAACCCAGCCGCTCTTGCTCTTTATGCAAACTGGGAGCGAGCGTATTGCTTGGAGCCGCAGGTAATGTCTGAGTTGAGGTCGTGCCAGAGACCTGGGAGTTTTGGGGGACAATCCCGTCTCCAGAGCGCAGTTGGCGCATTAAGCTAGCCATTTCTAGCGCATTCATGGCGTAATCCCAACCTTTATTACTCTTGATCCCTGCGCGCTCTAAAGCTTGCTGCATGGTATCTGTGGTAACGATGCCAAAGATGATCGGCACTCCTGTCTGCAACCCGACGTTAGCAATGCCTTTGGATACCTCAGCAGCCACGTAGTCAAAATGAGGGGTTTGGCCCCGAATGATTGCTCCTAGGCAGATAATTGCATCGTAGCGATTAGCCAACGCTAACTGACGAGCAACCAGAGGGACCTCAAAACTACCTGGCACCCAGACATAATCCACTTGAGTGCCGTGCGGGTTTGGATCAACGCCGTGGCGCTTCAAGCAATCTTGACAGCCCTCTAACAGCTTGGTTGTAATCAAGTCATTAAACCGACCGATCACAATTGCAAAACGTAGGGGTTCTGTCTGAGTAAAGGTTCCCTCAAAAACTGCCATGGCTGCCTGTAGATATCTGGTGAGTTGGGTAAATCGGGTTCTGGGGCTGGATTGAATCTGCTGGCAACCTATACCACTAAATAGTTTAGTAGTCCAACGAGCAGCACGAGAGCGAACCAAAGTCCAGAACCTAGTAGGATCAATCGCTTAGATTGCTCCCAATTTTGAGGAGAAGCATAGGCTACTGGGACACCCACAACCATCACAAAGGACAACCCAACCAAGGCAACTAAGGCGAGCTGGAACAGAGTTGAAAACATTTTTTTCTCCCAATACAGCAGTGGACTGGTTTACACCTGTCGCTGAATTTAGACAATTTTTTGATCAGTCCTGAGTAGTACGCTACCAGAAATTCATCCCCTCTCGGCACTTTCTCTGCCACGATTGAAGAAACATCGTAAGTACTACACCAAATTAGCTTTGCGGGGTTACGTGGGGCGGCCAAAGCCGTTCATTTATAGTCACTGCCGATCAGCGCTGGAAGCAAGACAAATGGATTTAATTCTGTGTCATACAACCGCAGATTTTGATACGCTGGGCGCGGCAGTAGGGCTGACTCGGTTACAACCAGGGGCACGGATTGTGCTGAGTGGTGGTTCGCATCCGGCGGTGCATGACTTTCTGGCTTTGCACCGAGATGAATATCCTTTGATTGAGCGGCGATCGGTCAGTCCGCAGCAGATTCGCTCTTTGGCCGTGGTAGATGCCCAACGGCGCGATCGCATTGGCAAGACTGCTGAGTGGTTAGACCTGCCAGATATAGAGATTACGGTCTACGACCATCACCTAAACACGGAGAGCGATATTCCAGCAACTTCCTTTCAGGTGGAGCTAGTCGGGGCGACCTCAACGTTAATTGCTGAGCGACTGCAAGCGCAAGGTGTGGAGCTGACTCCTGCCGAGGCAACCGTGATGGCCTTGGGAGTGCATGTGGATACGGGTTCGCTCACTTATGACCACGCAACCGCTAGGGATGCGCTGGCTTTGGCTTGGCTGATGGGGCAGGGAGCCAACCTGAAGATGATCGCGGAGTACATTGATCCGGGGCTGTCACCACAGTTACAGGAGTTGTTTGCGATCGCCTTAGATGGGCTGCAAACTGAGGAGATCCAAGGGCATCGGGTCGCTTGGGTGCTCTTGCAACCTGGAGCGTATATTCCTGGTTTGTCTAGCTTGGCTTCTCGGATCACGGAACTTACAGAAAGTGATGCCCTACTGTTAGCCGCTCATTATCCAGTCCGAGCGGGAGACCCAGGGGACCGAGAAGAAGCCGACCTCGACGACACTCGCTTAAGCGTGATTGGGCGATCGCAAATTGAGGGCACTGACCTGAACGAGCTATTCAAGCCGCTAGGTGGGGGTGGCCACTCAAAGGCGGCAGCGCTAACTTTACGAGGAGCGAACCCGGAGTCAGTATTGCAACAGCTACGAGCAGGGTTGCAACAACAAATTCCTCAGTCTCCTACGGCTCGCGAACTGATGTCCTCACCTGTGCGCACCATTCGGCCTGAGACCACAATCAATGAGGCGCAGAGAATTTTGTTGCGCTACGGTCATTCTGGTTTATCGGTGGTCGATGCTCAAGGCCAACTCGTCGGCATCATTTCTCGGCGGGATCTAGATATTGCGCTGCATCATGGCTTTGGTCATGCCCCCGTGAAGGGCTACATGACTACCAACTTAAAAATGATTACGCCAGAGACGCCGCTACCAGATATTGAGTCATTGATGGTGACTTATGACATTGGCCGTCTGCCTGTGTTGGAAGAGAACCAGTTAGTGGGTATCGTCACTCGCACCGATGTCTTGCGCCAACTCCACCAGATGCAGCGCCCGGCTAGCGCTGTGGTGCCAGGAGACAAAGGAATTCCCCTGCGGGCACCTTTGCAAGAGCAGCTCAAAGCTCGTTTGGTGCCGCAGTTGTGGTCTGTTCTAGCGTCGGCTGCTCAGCAGGCTGAAGCCAGAGGCTGGCATCTTTATCTCGTGGGAGGGGCAGTGCGAGATCTGCTGCTGGCTGACCCAGAGGATGCCTTGTTGCTCAATGATATTGATTTGGTAGTGGATGGCTACCACCGAGCGCTGCAAGAGGGAGCGGGCGTAGAGCTAGCCCGTGCTTTACAGCAGCAATATCCGCAGGCTCGGCTCGACATTCATGGGCAATTTCAAACTGCTGCTTTGTTATGGCACAAAGATCCAGAATTAGATTCTCTATGGGTAGATATTGCCACGGCCCGCACCGAGTTTTATCCCTACCCAGCGGCAAACCCAGAGGTAGAAGCCAGTTCGATTCGGCAAGATCTTTATCGGCGTGACTTCACGATTAATGCCCTTGCCATTCGCCTTACGGCTCCCCGTTCTGGTGAATTGCTTGATTTCTTTGGGGGTTTGCTGGATTTGCGATCGCGCCAAATTCGCGTCCTCCATGCCAACAGCTTTATTGAAGATCCCACCCGGATTTATCGAGCGGTGCGCTTTGCAGTGCGGCTAGGATTCGAGATTGATCCCCAAACTGAAGGCTATATCCGCCATGCGATCGAGAGTGGTATTTACGATCGCGTCCAAGACGAAAATAGTCGAGCGCCAGCCCTCCAAACCCGCTTAAAAAGCGAACTCAAATACATTCTGGCTGCTCCCTATTGGCAATCGGCTTTACAATTATTGTCCCATTTAGGAGCTTTGCGCTGCATTCATCCCACCTTGACTTTAACGCCAGAGCTTTGGCACCAGATCCGCCTGATGAGTCGTTGGTTGCGGCGCTTCGATTCCCCAAATACGCTGGTTCATTGGCAAATGCTGTTAGAGGTGTTGATTGCTGATCTTGCGCCAGAGTATCGGGGTAAGATTGCCGCCAATCTGCAACTACCTGTTAATAGCATTGAAGCTTTGCAACAACTTGCTGCCACCCAAGCTAACTTAGCGAGTCATTTATCGGAATCTCAAAAGCCTAGCCAAGTTGTGCAATTGCTGAGCCAATATGATCGACCTACTCTCATCTTGATGGCCGTACAAACTCCTCGCTTAAGGCGACGGTTGATTTGGCGTTACTTAGTTTGTTGGGCACAGGTCAAACCGCTGCTAGATGGTAATGACTTAAAAGCGTTGAGTTACAAGCCGAGCCGCCAGTTTAAGCAGATTCTGTCTGATTTGACGGCTGCTACCTTAGATGGCGTAATCGGCGATCGCGACTCAGCCATCGCATTTTTGGCTCAACATTATCCTCTAGATTAAAAATTTTCCGAGTACGCTAAGCTAACTGAATTCGGTTAAAAATTAGGCACGAAAAATTCGTTACTGCGTCTAAAAATCTGGCTTGAGCAGGATGCGCTTTTTCTGCCATTGAAGTTTCAGATTTCTCGCAAGGCGCTAGCATAAGTGGACAAATTGGTAGTTAATACCTATGAACTTGGCGACTGGAACAGTTCTGCAAAACGGCAAATACGTCGTTGAGGCCATCCTGGGTCAAGGTGGCTTTGGCATCACCTATCGGGCGCACCATGCCTACTTCGACCAACCTGTCGTCATCAAAGTTTTACACGAGAATTTGCGTCGCCATGCAGACTTCGCCCAGTTTCAACAACAATTCATTGCTGAAGCCCGCCGTGTAGCCCGCTGTCAGCATCCCAACATTGTGCGCGTGTTCGACTTTTTTGAGGAAGGTGGCCTGTCCTTCATTGTGATGGACTACATTCCCGGCGATACCTTGGCTGATATTGTGCAGTCCGAAGGTGCCCTACCCGAAGCTAAAGCGATTCACTACATTCGGCAGATTGGCGCAGCCCTAAATGTAGTGCACCAAGCAGGCTTACTGCATCGGGACGTGAAACCTCACAACATTATTCGCCGCGAACATACCGACTTTGTAGTGCTGATCGACTTTGGTATTGCTCGCGAATTTACTCCAGGGGTGACTCAAACCCATACGGGCATGTTGTCGGCGGGCTATGCCCCAATTGAGCAATATCTGCCTCAAGGTAAACGCACCCCTGCACTTGATATCTATGCTTTAGCAGCCACACTCTACAGCTTAGTCACAGGGCAAGCACCGATCGCCGCTCCCTTACGCGATCGCATTCCTTTACTTGACATGCGGCAATCCCAGCCTCACCTTAGTACGGCTGTAGAACAAGCTATTCTGCGCGGTATGGAGATGGAAGCTGAAGCACGGCCTCAAACTGTAGCCGAGTGGTTTGCCCTCTTGCCCAATAGCAATTTTGTTACTCCCGCCTCCGAAACCGCTCACGCCAGTAAATTGCCCCTAGCACCACCTAGCGCCAATTCTCAACCTCAGCCCATTCCCGCCACAGTCACCAGCGCCACTCTCCCGGTAGTGCCTCGGCATAGCCCTACGCCAGCAGCGGTTGCTGCCTCAGTAACTCCTCCCACCTCGGCTACGGCTATAGCAGCGAATGAAGCAGCGGCAACTCCAGCGCCTTCCAGAAAAGTTTCACCTCCAAAGCCAGCTCCAGCTCACTCACCCTTCCCCAAGGCACTGCTAGGAGCCGCTGCGATCGCTACCTGCGTTGGCGTTGCTTTTGGTTTAGTTCTCCGGATCAGTGGTGGTCAAGCAGGCCCAACTTTCTTGCAAAACGATCAATCCTTTCCAGAAAGAGCTTGGCCAGGGCAGGAGGTGCCTGCTTCTGTACCTCCAGATGTGCCAGTTGAACGAGGTGCTCCGCAGGACAACGCTGCGCCTCCTCCAGAGCAATCAGAGCCAACTGCGGATGAAGCTCCACCCGAACCCATTGAGTCGCCACTTGACCTAGCTCCTACACCGTCTCTCCCTCCAGATGTAGAAGTTGCTCCGAGTCCTGTAGAGGTAGACCCTGCGTCAAATCCAGTTCCAGATCTAAGCCCAGTTCCCGCTCCGGTAGAAGCCAGCCCTATTCCTGCCTCGGAGCCAGCTGTAGAACCGGAGCCACAACCGCCTGCGAATAATTCTGAACCCGCTCCTGAGCCAGAACCCCCTAGCGATAACTCCGGTGCCCCTGCTTCCTCGTTTGCTCCCCCAGCCGCACCGGAACCTCCAGCACCATCTCCTTAGCCAGCCCTGAGGTCGAGGCAGGATATTGAATAAGCAAGTTATAATCTTTGCGGACACCCGCAGAGATTTTCCCATGAGTAATCCGCTAGTTCACGCCTTTTTCGTTGGCAGAGCCTTGGCTGAAACTTTGGGTGAGCAGCTAGAACATTCACTAACGAACGCCTTGAGTGAGCTAGGCAAGTTTGATGCTGAGCAGCGAGAGCACCTGCGCCAGTTTACCGAACAAGTTCTAGAACGGGCTCAGCGAGAAGAAGAGATTGTGATGCGAGCCCGCACCACCACCGCGATCGTGCCTCAAGGCTCTCAACCCACCGACCTGCAAGCTACCATTGACGAGCTACGGGCTGAAATTGCTCAGCTGCGTTCCGAGTTAAAAACCTACCGGAGTAGTTCCGTTTAAGGTTGAAGCATTCTGCTTTCCCTCTCTTTGCTTAGGCTGCCAAATTTAAAAGCTGATTTAGGAATCCAAGTGTCTGCCCTTTTTGATGATCCTCTTAGTCTTCCGGAATCTAAGGAGCACATGACGATTACAGGGTGGCTCCGCCGAGGCACCCGTAAGGAAAAAGTCTACCGCTGGAGTCGCGACAAGTACTCTCGTCGTCGTCGCTTTGTAGACATTTGGTCTTTTGTTCTCACCCTGCTGACCTCGCTGTGGCTCAATGACAAAGCTTGGAGCTACCGCGGGGGTATGACTGAAGCTAAAAAGGCGGTCAGACGGCGAAATCAAGCAATTTGGATTCGAGAAACCCTACTAGATTTGGGGCCAACCTTTATTAAAATCGGACAGTTGTTCTCAACGCGAGCCGATTTGTTTCCCTCTGAATACGTCGAGGAGTTGTCCAAGCTCCAAGACCGAGTGCCTGCCTTCAGCTACGAGCAAGTTGAAGCCATTATTGAGAAGGACTTAGGGAAACAGGTGCATGAGCTTTACCGTAGCTTTGACCCGATTCCCCTGGCAGCGGCTAGCTTGGGTCAAGTCCATAAAGCCCAGTTGCACTCTGGCGAAGAAGTCGTTGCTAAAGTGCAACGTCCAGCTTTGCGACAGTTATTTGAAATCGATTTACAAATTCTCAAAGGGATTACCCGTTACTTCCAAAACCATCCGGAGTGGGGTCGAGGCCGAGATTGGCTAGGCATTTACGAGGAGTGTTGTCGGATTCTTTGGGAAGAAATCGATTACCTCAACGAGGGGCGTAACGCAGATACATTTCGGCGTAACTTCCGCAACGAGGATTGGGTGTCTGTGCCACGGGTTTACTGGCGTTACACTTCTCCCCGGGTAATAACTCTAGAATATGCTCCTGGTATCAAAATTAGCCACTATGAAGCCATCGAAGCGGCAGGGCTCGATCGCCGGAATTTAGCGCAATTGGGAGCAAGAGCTTATCTGCAACAACTGCTGAATGATGGCTTTTTTCATGCCGATCCGCATCCCGGTAATATTGCCGTTAGTCCCGACGGCTCGTTAATCTTCTACGATTTCGGCATGATGGGCCGCATTCAGCCCATTACTCGCGAGAAGCTACTCGATACGTTTTTTGGCATTGCTCAAAAAGATGCCGATCGCGTGGTCACTTCTTTAGTAGCACTGGGCGCTTTGTCTCCAGTGGATGACATGGGGCCTGTGCGCCGCTCGGTTCAGTACATGCTGGATCACTTTATGGATCAACCGTTTGAGAATCAATCGGTCAGTGACATCAGTGACGACTTGTACGAGATTGCTTACGACCAGCCCTTTCGCTTTCCAGCTACCTTCACCTTTGTGATGCGAGCTTTCTCTACACTTGAAGGAGTGGGTAAAGGGTTAGACCCAGACTTTAACTTCATGGAGGTCGCAAGACCTTTTGCGATGCAGATTATGTCTAATGGCAACAGTTCTCCAGAAAGCAGCATCCTGAGCGAATTAGGTCGTCAAGCGGCTCAAGTGGGCAGCACGGCTTTTGGCTTACCACGCCGCATTGAAGATACGCTAGAAAAACTGGAACGGGGCGATTTACGAGTCCGGGTTCGCTCCACTGAAACGGATCGGGTCATTCGCCGTCTCAGCAGCGTTAATATAGGAACTAACTACACGTTGTTGGTCAGTGCCTTTACACTTTCAGCCACAATCTTGTATGTTAGCGGTCATGTCTGGCTGGCGTTGCTGGTTGCTGTTGGTGCTGCCGCCCTCGCCTTTGCCCTGATCCGCCTGTTGATGCGCCTCGATCGCTTCGATCGGATGCTGTAATGTTTTTTGACTTTCAGGTAAAAGCAGCCAATTTATGAAACGCCTCTTCACGGGTCTGACCGATCCGGGACTCCTTCGTTCCGTAAATCAGGATGCTTACTACATTGACCCTGAGGGTCGATTTTTTATTGTGGCGGATGGCATGGGAGGGCATGCTGGCGGTCAGGAAGCGAGCCGCATTGCCACTCAAGCAATTCAATTCTATCTAGAGCAATATTGGCCTTCGCTAGATTCGTCACCCGCCTTACTAGAAGCAGCACTGCTAGAGGCTAACCAAGCCATTTTGCAAGACCAGCAAAGCCACCCAGAACGTTCCGATATGGGAACAACTGTGGTTGTGGTGATCTTTCGAGATGGGGACGAGCAACCTTGGTGCGCCCATATTGGTGACTCTCGGCTTTACCGTTTGCGCGGCCCCAAAATTGAGCAGATCACAGAGGATCACACTTGGGTTGCCAAAGCTCTGAAAGGGGGGGATTTGACTCCAGAGCAGGCGCGGAATCATCCTTGGCGACATGTTTTGTCCCAGTGTTTAGGGCGTGAAGATTTACGCCAGATGGATATTCAAGCTCTAGAGGTACAACCGGGCGATCGCCTGTTGCTGTGCAGTGATGGCCTCACCGAAGAACTCTCCGACCACTCGATCGCCGCGCACCTCAAGGCAATCCGAGCCTCCGAGAAGGCAGCGGCAGCACTAGTCAACGCTGCAAAAGACAAGGGTGGACGAGACAACATCACTGTAGTGCTAGTGACCCTCGATGGCTTCAACCATCCCGACCCACCGACCCAGGGTTCGTAACGCTTCAGCTTTACTCAGCTTTAAAGGAAATTTTTGTTAGGGCAAATAATGATTTGTCCAGCTTTGCGATCGCCGCGATCGCCCATCTACTTGACCTTTGGGCTAAGACGTGGGCATTGGTCGCTGTTTTAGGCTTTCTCTAAATTGAGCAATATCACAAAATTAGTTCATTTTGAGCATTTTTACAATTTGTAACCTGATAAAAATACTCCAACCCGTTATTTGGTGTAGAAGGTAGTATGTGTATCCTGGAAAACCTACTTCGTCAGGGATAGCTAACATTAGAGCTAAGTTACCTCAGTAGGGGTATGTGCACTTTGTCAAACAATTGTTATCTTTTTTAATACAGGGTGACTGGATTTGCAGGCAAAGCAGTTGAAGAGAATAAGTAGCTCACAGAGCAATACTGCTTTTCCAGATTCGCTGTACTCTCCTCTCTCTTACTTTGGAGTTACATATGAACCAGCCCATCGAACTTTCCCTCGAACAACAATTCAATATCCGCTCTTTTGAAACTCAGGTTCAACAAATGAGCCGCGAGCAAGCTCAGAATTTCCTGATTGACCTCTACAAGCAAATGATGATGCGCGAGACCATGTACAAGCACTTCCTGAAGCATCAGTGGGGCTTGGAACCGGGTCCTCAAGTGTAGTTAATGCCTCGTCGGGGTAGGGCGACCTCTATCTCTTGCTTTGTTCCAACGTGGGAAAGAAGCTGGGGTCGTGGGGCGTCGAACCCGCTTTACCAAGCTCGAAAAACTCAAACACTAATTTGAGTTGCCAATTTAGAGCTATAAGTTTTAATCAACGGCGTTGTTGCAGTCAGATTATGTGGCTCGTAAGAATAACCGCTTGAGGACATAATTTATCTGAGTCAGCCAGCCGCATCCAAAGCTTTGCTGCTTTGCTACCAGAATCAGAAAAAATTAGCTGATCTAGCTTGGCCAAAATTTTGAGCTAGTCAGATTTAATCGCTGAAATTTTCACAAATTTAATTGGATGTCTTTGGAGTTAAGTGCTTAATTAGGAGAGTTGCGCTTCAGATCCTCTCACCTCCTCACTTATGTTCCAACGTCCTTTAATTTGCACCGACTTCTCCGACAACATTCAGCGCTTGGCTAACTTTGTGCCTAGCTTAGCCGCTGGGGGAATGCAACAGATTGTGTTTCTGCATGTGACAGCGCTGTGGGAAGAAGGCGAGATTCCGCGAGAAGACACGGAAAAAGTCAATCAAGCTCGCGATCGCTTAGCAGTGGCCTTACAGCAGGTGCCTGATGGAGTTGAAGTTAAAGTTGAAGTGCAGTCAGGACGAGCGATCGACACGATTCTCAAGGTCGCTAAAACCTACCAGTCAGATGTCATCATTTTGGGTACCCCAACTCGTAGCTTATTAAATGAAAAGCTCTTTGGTAGCACGACCGTGGGCTTGGCACAGCGAACCAAGACGCCTTTGCTGGTATTACGACCCCAACTGATTTCGGCCTATACCTCTGAAGAACTAGATTTGCGCTGTCGCCATCTATTTCGTTGTTTGTTATTGCCTTATGATGGCAGCGGCCCCGCTAAATATTTGGTTCAACAAATTGAGCAGCACTGCCAAAACCAACCTACTAAAGCCTTAGAGCAATGTGTGCTTTGCTGGGTAGTCAGTGATAGTGGCCGTAAAGAACTGAGAAAGAGCAATCAGGATCAGGAAATTGCTGAACTGCTGGCAGCACCTCAAGCAGCTTTAGCCAACCTGAATCTGCAAGTGCAGACTGAGGTACGCTCAGGCAACTCAGTGACCCAGATTCTGGAAGTAGCATCCTCGTTTGATATCAGTGCGATCGCCGTATCATCGGGTAGTCTAGGCCGCTTAATTGAATGGTCGGCTCCTAGCTTTGCCGGGGAAATCTTGCGGCGCAGTTGGCATCCAGTATTATTTTTTCCCCCCACCCGTCCTTGAGTCGTTAGCTGTTAGCGTTCCTCCAGTTTCATTAAGATTTTGGGTTTAACCTTCTCAAGCTCTTGTTTGAGGAGAGTCTTAGTATTATTGGGTTGGGCAGTGGAGACAAAAGTTCGGCTAATATCAGCCCATTCTCGCAAGCGATCGCGCTGTAAGTCAGCAATCTTAGAACTCATCACAGTCACGCATCGTTGAGGTTCTTCCAAGGCAAAAAACAACAGGCGATACAAGCCATTTTCTGCGAGTAGCCGAGTCATTTGTTGGCCTTGTGGCGTTTTTAAGTCTAAGTAGCAAGGTAACCAGCGAGGCCCATGCTCCCGATTATGCAGGGCAGTCAGCCACAGCAGCATCGGATGAGGAGCCAGCATAAACATGAACTGGTTATACCGGGTTGCTAGTAACCGCCGCTGAATTTCTTGTTTAGGCATCATCACCCATAGTGTTGCCAAAACCTCATCACTGGTTTTCAACGGTTGAGCAAAAACGATTTCAGCCAGGGGTTTACTTTTCGGCCAAGAAGTAAGTTTGCAGAATTCATCGGGGGAGACTGAGTCTTGGTGCTTGCTATCAGTGACCCCTTGAAACTTTGAGAGCACAGCTTCAATCCGATGACCCATCTGTCTGCCGGGACCAAAGCGTTCTTCTAAAGGCTCTAAGGCTTTGAGAACTTCTGCTGCACTCTGAGGGCGATCGTTCGGGGATTTAGCCAAACAGCTCATCACCAAGTTTTCTAACGCTTTAGGCAGCTTCAGGCTAGGGGTAATGGCATCAAATGAGCGCGGGAGTTGAAAATGGTGAGCTTTGTACCAGCTACCAAAGGTATGAGTTTCAGCCTGCAACGGCAAGCGGCCCGTTAGCATCTCATACATCATGATGCCTAAGCTATAGATGTCAGAGCGGCTATCTAGCTCTTTGCCCTCCATTTGCTCTGGCGAAGAGTAAGCCAGCGTGCCCATGAAGGAGTTGGTTTGGCCATTATCAGTTTGCAAGAGGCGAGCAATTCCGAAATCTAGGATTTTTACGAGTTCACCAATACTCGTGTCATGACTCACGAGAATATTCCCGGGCTTGATATCTCGGTGAATCACTCCATCGTGGTGAGCACACTGTAAACCCAGACAAATTTGGCGAGATATGCTGAGAAACCGAGGTAGAACTAGCGATCGTGTCCGAATCACATCGCTCAAGCTCTCTCCCTGCAAATACTCCATCACGTAGAAGGGCACTTCATCATCGTCAACGCCATAGTCCATGACTCGCACGATGTGCATGGTTTTCTGCCCCAGCAACGCACAAGTCCTAGCCTCACTTTTGAAGCGATCCCGCATTTTCTGGTTGAGGAGGGTGCGGGCCAAAAACTTTACTGCAACTGGTACATCTCCCAGCAAAACGTCTTGAGCCCGATACACTCGGCCCATCGCGCCTTTACCAATCAACTCTGCTAGTTGATAACGGTCGTTTAATAAGCGGCCCAGATTAGGGTCTGACATCGATTGAAACTCCGTTTCTCGCGGTGCCAGTAGATCTGCGTCGGTTGCAGCACAACTGACGACTCTGAGTTAAATCAACAGGAACGTAACTTATTTCTGCCACGGCTTACCAATCACAGGCATACACTAGGGTTATTAGTCTCTGAGTAAATTTAAAGATACGGAAGCCAACCCTTGAGAAGAGGGCAGACATCTCTTAATCTTGCGGTTGAGAATTCAAGCAGGCTCAATAAAACTACCTAGGTCAGGCGCAAAGTTGCTGACCGCTCAGTAGTTTGAACTTACCTATCGAGAACGAATTAGAAATTCCGTAAAGCTTACGTAAAGCTATTCTAGCGGTCTGAGCCTTTTCTCTAGCAGAGGCTTAGTTACAGTCAGGAGTCGGCTGGCGGTCTTGCTTCATTAAAAGCTCAAGTAAAGGATTATCACTTAAGAGTACCCAAGCCAATAGACCTGTGAGACAGCCGTTACTGCTCTGGTTGCCGCTCCAGTGTGACTTCCATCGTGCTAGTGAGATAGTGACCTGCCATGATGCCGCTAGAGAGATAGTAACGCTCTGGATCGAGACAATGTAGGGTTTCAAACCCACTACGCCGCTGGCGATCGCCGAGAACCCAATACCGTTGCACAATGGACTCCGGTGCAATCCAGCCTTCGCCCTCGACCCGCCCCAGCAAACTGTGTTGGAGCACAAAGGTATACTGCCGCTCGCCCGCATCTAAGCGGCCCCGATATTGTAGTGAGATATCTTCGCGTTCGGAGCCTGGAAATACCAACTTGGTCACCATTGTGTACCAATTATCTCGGCTCCAGCCGACTAAGGTCTTGCCTTTAACCAAGATCGGCAACCCATCACGCTCCAGCCAATTGCCCTGTAGCGTCCAGCGTCCTGCCTCCATTAGAAAGGTGTGAGCCACAGCGCTATTCCTTACTTGTATTGCGTTTCGCCATGCTAATGCGGATGGGACTCTATGCTATCACGCCCGGAGGTCGTCACAAGATGGATTTCCCCTAGAGCGATCGCTTTTGCCGCCCCCGTGACTTGTGGCAAATTTCCGGGTATGCCGTGGTGTCGCCAGTAAGCGAGCACAGCAAAGGCGATTGCCTCCTTGAAGTCTGCACTTAAACCAACCTCATCGGTGGTGATCACGGACGCAGAAGGCAAATGCACTTGCAATCGTTGCTTGAGATACAAGTTGCGACTGCCACCGCCACAAAGGAGCACTTGAGCAGGAAGCTGCGGCAAAAAAGCCCCATAACTATGAGCGATCGAACGTGCAGTAAGTTCCGTTAAGGTGGCGAGAAAATCAGCATCACTCAGCTGATAACGTCCAGCATCAGCAAAACAGTCTTTTAGGTAATCCAGTCCAAATAATTCCCGTCCGGTTGATTTGGGCGGCGCTTGCTGAAAAAAATCTTGTTGGAGCCACTGCTCTACCAAAGCTTGGCAAGGGGTTCCGGTGGCGGCCCAAGCCCCGTCTTGGTCGTAAGTTTTAGCTCCCTGGGAAAGTTGCTGCACGGCCAAATCCAGCAGCATATTGCCAGGACCTGTATCCCAACCTCGAACTTGTTGCTCCCAGTTAACTGTACTTCTGGCTGGTAAATAAGTGACATTGCCAATGCCACCGATATTCTGCACACAGCGGCTCTGGGTAGCGTGGCTCAGCAAGTAAGCATCCACTCGTGGCACCAGCGGCGCTCCCTGCCCTCCCGCAGCAATGTCAGCCACTCGAAAATTGCTCACGGTAGAAATTCCAGTCAGGTGAGCGATCGCGGCTCCTCGACCGAGCTGGAGACTGTAGCCAAGCGGTGAGGAAGAAACGACTTTGTCGTTTCTTCTTTGATTTGTTTGTGGTGGTCGATGATAGACGGTTTGCCCATGCGAGCCAATCAATTCTGCTGGAGTGTAACCTGCTTGAATGGCTAAAGCGGCTTGAGCAAATTGCTCAGCGATCGCGTCATCTAGGGCGGCAAATTCTGCCATTGAGATTGGTTCGCCTGCACCCACCGTGAGGATCTGCGATCGCAAAGTTTCGGGATAGGGATAAGTTGCTCCAGCTAGCAATTTGACTTGCAAGTCGGTTTCTAAACCGGAGATTTCGACTAAGGCAGCATCGATACCGTCTACGGAGGTGCCGCTCATTAAACCAATTACGTGCATCATGCGTTCAGGCCTGAACCTTAGCAACAACTGCTTCTAATAAACTCCACAGCTTGCTTCAAGCCTGAAGTATGGAGCCAGCCGACATATCCTCTAAATTGAGCCACATTTTGAGCGTTAAAAATACAAACATGATGCACGCCAGCAGGGTTTTTTGTAAGTTGTAGGCTACCGCTGCGATCCCTGAACTTTAGTTCTGAGAGGGTTTCCTCCAAAAACTGGCCTGTTGGAAGAAAATTCTGAGTCATGCCAGGAACTTGTTGGAGCTGGGCGATCGCGGTTTGCATCAAGCTGGATGTTCCTGAAGGTTTGGGTGAGCTTGCCAGAAGATTGTCAACAACTAAACGGGCCACTTCAGGGCAGCTCCAGTAATTGATATGGGCATCTCCTGCCCCTGCTACCATTGGCGCATGGTCGATCGCGATTTGAACACCAGGATTAACTAAGCCTGCCACCTTAGCAACTCGATTGACCAGATCCGAGCTGACAAAATTCCGGACAGCGGTCTCTGTAGGGTTGGCCTCAGTTTGCAAATAGTGATCCTGAAGGGTTAGCTTCCAAGACAAGTCTGGATTAAGGCAGGGTTGCAAAGGATAAGCGATGACGTCAGAAGCATGGATCAGATTGCTCCATCTCAAGCCGCGATCGCTATATTGGCTCACTAAAGCTTTCACCTGTTCAGGCTGAATGCCCAGCATGATGTTAAAGAAAGCGATGGGAGAACCCATTGTGGTGATGCTTTTTAATTGCAGTTTTTGCTGAGAAGATTCTGACTGAAAATCGGAGATGTGATGCCCCTGAATCAGCGATCGAATCTCAAAGGCTGGATCGTCCGAATGAAATCTTTCAGAAAATAAAGCGTCCCACAAAACAACCGTACCCAGCGAATGGGAAACGATGTGTAACTCTGTCTCGTTTGGATTACGGCTGATGAAATCAGAGAGCTGTTCCGCAATTAATTTTCTAATCTTGATGCCGCGCTCTGAATTGAGATAGGTGAAAGCATCACCGACAAATTCAGAAAAGAAGCCCTTTCTGAAGTTTTGATAGCGAAATACGGCTTGAGCATCAACCTGAGGATTGGCTGACTGAAAGGCTTGCAAGTTTTGATGCACCGCATTCCAGAGTTTGCCAACGTCATTTAAGACATCACCCCAAAAGCTCGCATAAAAGAGCGGCAAAGCTACTTGTTGTTGGCTAAACTCTTCTCGAATCAAGCTCTGTAAGGAATCGGCATACTGCACGTTGCGGGTGGCAACTCCGTGCATGAAAAATACAAGCATGATGTCGGTAGCAAAAATGGAGCAATGCTCTTTATTCTTCCCGACCCGCTTGAAGATGCAATGCCATCAGAACTTGAAGTTAGATTGGTAGTTGATCAATTCCCTTATTAGAACCAATCACCACCATTGCTTCACCCTTGCGGAGGCGGCGGTTAGGTTCGGGGTTGATCTCAAACTTGCCGTTGTAGCTAACTGCCAACAAGTTGAGGCCAAAACGACTCCGCAACCTCAGATCGGAAATCGTTTTACTGTCAAAGTCTTCAGGAACAATCACTTCCACGATGCTGTTGTCGGGATCAAGCTCGAAGCGATCGAGAATGCCCGGTTTCGTCAGCGATCGCGCCAAGGCACAGCCCATTTCATGCTCTGGAAAAACTACATGATCCGCGCCAACTTTTCGCAGCAGCTTTTCATGAATTTCGGAAGAAGCCTTGGCGACCACATGGGGCACCCCTGCCTCTTTCAGGTTCATAGTAGTAATCACGCTTTCTTCTACATAATTGCCGATCGCGACAATCACGGTATCGAACTCAAAAACCCCTGCTTCTTTCAAAGCAGCAACCTCAGTTGAATCTAACTGTATTGCATGAGCTGCTAGCTGGTCTGTCAGAATCTGAGCCACCCGCTTTTCATCCGAGTCAATCCCTAGTGCTTCGTACCCCATACGATGCAGAGATGCACAAACAGCTCGACCAAAGCGCCCCAAACCAATGACAGCAAATTGCTTATTCTCGGTTCGTAAGCTGCGAAAGAAGCTCAGATAGGATAAATTCACGAATTAACCTCAGGCGCTAAGCGCCAAAATCTGATTTGGAATCCACAACTCTTTAAATTATCAAGATTTCGGGTACAAATCTGCTCCGGAAATCCCACCCTATTTTGTTACAGAAACCTACCCTACGAGTAAGTTTTCTTCTGGATAACGGATAGTACTCGGATTGGGGTCACCTAAAATTGCGCCGATTAGCAGCAATACCCCAACTCGACCGAGATACATGCTGGCGATTAAAACTAATTTAGCAAAGGTGGAAAGACCTGCCGTAATCCCGGTGGAGAGACCGACTGTGCCAAAACCTGACATCACCTCAAACAGAATTTGAATAAATTCTACGTGTGTGTCAGTGATGGCAATTAAAGTAGTCATAATCATGACGGCAGCGAGTGAACCAACCGAAACTCCCACTGCTTTGAGAATGAGCGAAACAGGAATTTGCCGCTCATATAAAGTCGCTTCTTCTTTGCCTTGTAAGATCGCTCGGGTACAACTAGTTAAAACTCGTAAAGTGGTAGTTTTAATGCCGCCTGCGGTACCGCCTGGACTACCTCCAATAAACATGAGGACGATCATGATAAATAAGCTGGCAGTCGTCATTTTGCCAATATCAACGGTATTGAAACCTACAGTACGCGGTGTTACGGCTTGAAACCAAGCTGCGAGTATCTTAGTCTTGAGATCCATTGCTCCGAGGGTGGCTGGATTTCCTAACTCTGTAAAAAATATAGCAATTGTACTAATGACTAAAAGAATGACTGTAGTACTAGTTGCGACTTTGAAATTTAAGGAAAAAACAATTTTTTCCGGTTTTCTGGACAAGCGATCGCGCAACCACAGAAACAACTCAAAAATCACTTCATAGCCAATACCACCAAAGATAATTAAGGCTGGAATAATGATGTTCAATAACACCGAAGATTGATAGCCAATGAGATTGTCCTTAAAGGGGCTAAATCCAGCATTATTCCAAGCGGTAATACTATGGAAAATAGAGAGCCATAATCCCTTGCTCCAACCGTGATCGGGCACAAAAACTGGCAGCAGTAGAAATGCGCCTGTGAGTTCAAAGATCAAAGTGAGGGCGACGATGGAGCGTAGAACTTGGGCCACTCCTTGCATTCCAGGGCGATCGAGCGCCTGTTGTAGCGCAATTTTGTCTCGTAGGCCAAACCGTCGTCCCAAAAGTAGCAAGAGAAAGGTGGTAGCGGTCATGTAGCCCAACCCACCAATCTGCACCAAGGCGAGCAGGATCACTTGCCCCGTTGTAGAAAAATAAATGCCTGTATCCACCACGATGTGGCCCGTGACGCAAACAGCTGATGTAGCAGTAAACAGAGCCACAATAAAATCATTCCAATTGCCGCTGCTGGTTGAAGAAGGCAGCATTAGTAGGAATGTTCCTATGGCAATGACAGCTAGAAAACCGAGACAAATAGTTCTAGAGACAGTCATGAAGCGATCGCGTCAATAAACTAAGTTGGGACTGTAAAACAAAGGCTGCTTAAGAGCTTACTGCTTGCTGAGGCACCCGTTGTACGATTCTGGTTTAGCTGCATCTTGGCACACTATCTAAGCATCATAGGACCAAGCTGCTTGAAAGAAATCGTGTTCGCATTGCATGGCATAGCGGTAAGTGGTGTGGGCTGGAGCAGGATGGATGGTGTAGCGATCGCAAAGCTGCTCTAACTGTTGCGCCAATTGGTCAAACTCTAGACTGCTGTAGGTGCGAATCCAAGTGGTATAGGTATGCTCAGACTTTTGGCAAGCTCCAAGTTGCTGACCGAGAAAGGTATACAAGCGCATACAAGGCACCATTGCGGCTGTGGTCAAGCCCGCATCACCGCTCCAAGCCGTTGCCAATAAAAAATCTGTATAGCGTCGCGTAGCGGCTCCAGGTTCTATAGCCTGCAAGTCCACGCCCCACTCTTGGGCATAGCCCTGGTGCAGTTGCAATTCTTCTAACACCCCACCTGCTAGGGTGTGAAACACCCCAAACCCTTCCCAATCGGGTGCTTTGGCAGCGGCAATATTATAAGCTCGCGCAAATGCTTCTAGAAAAAAAGCATCTTGGCCGACGTAATAAGCAAATAGCTCCTTGGGCAAGCTGCCATCGGCAATGCCCTGGACAAAAGGATTTTTCAGACAAGCTTGAGCTAAATCTTGGTTTGCTTGCCATAGATCGCTGGAGATCGTCATGCAGATTTTTCCTTTTTCAAATACATTTTCCACCTCTAGAGGTTATGACGCGATCGCTGGCTCTGCTAGGCTAATTCCGATCTAGATTCAACGCTACACTGCTATGACCTCGACCCTCTACCAACAAATTCAGCAATTCTATGATGCCTCCTCTGGTTTGTGGGAGCAGATTTGGGGCGAGCACATGCATCATGGCTACTACGGTCTAGATGGCAAGGAACCCAAAGAACGCCGCCAAGCCCAGATTGATTTAGTAGAGGAGTTGCTGAAGTGGGCCGAAGTTAGACAGGCAGAAGCGATTTTGGATGCGGGTTGCGGGATTGGGGGAAGTTCTTTGTATTTGGCTCAAAAGTTTCAAGCGGCGGCGACTGGCATCACTCTAAGTCCTGTGCAAGCCGCCAGAGCCACCGAGAGAGCGCGTGAGGCAGGCATGAGCAGCTTGCCTACTCAACCTAGCGCTCAGTTTTTTGTCAGGGATGCTTTAAACACTGACTTCGCCGACAATTCCTTTGATCTTGTCTGGTCATTGGAAAGCGGAGAGCACATGCCAGACAAGCGTAAGTTCTTGCAGGAATGCTATCGGGTGCTGAAACCAGGTGGCACGTTGATTATGGCGACTTGGTGTCACCGCCCCACCACGCCCAGCGACCCACTGACCACAGATGAGCGACAGCATTTAGCTGACATTTATCGCGTCTATTGCTTGCCTTATGTGATTTCGCTGCCAGAGTATGAAGCGATCGCCCGCCAACTTGCGTTTCAAAATATTCGGACTGCCGATTGGTCAGATGCAGTAGCTCCGTTCTGGGACAAGGTGATTGAATCCGCTTTAACTCCTAATGCCATTTTCGGTCTACTACTTTCTGGTTGGACGACAATTCAAGCGGCTCTGGCGTTGAATTTGATGAGTCGGGGCTATCAGCGGGGGCTAGTACGTTTTGGATTGCTATGTGGCACTAAATAAACGATTCAAGCAAGGTGCGGCCAAGCTAGCTCAGCCACTCTCTATCAAGGGATTGCTGCCAAAATTGTCATTGATTGCTTAAAATCAAGCCTGTGTATCAATTCAGGCACGCATGAGCCAGATTTCCCCCCAAAAGCCTGCTGTTTCGTCGGCCCAGATTAATCTCCTCCAAAAGTATGCCCCCTGGCTCTATGCTTTCTGGAAGTTTTCTCGCCCCCACACCATTATTGGCACGAGCCTGAGTGCACTGGGGTTGTACGCGATCGCCAGTGCTACAACTTCGATTCCCTTTGCCTTTAGTCATTTAGGCGTACTGTTGGCCGCTTGGCTCGCTTGTCTCTGCGGCAACGTCTACATTGTGGGACTGAACCAATTAGAAGATGTCGAGATTGACCGGATCAACAAACCACATTTACCTGTCGCTTCCGGGGAATTCTCGCGATCGCAAGGTTGGGCTATTGTCCTCTTCACAGGGGCTTTAGCGCTGCTGATTTCCCTCAGTTCGGGCTGGTTTCTCTTCGGTACAGTGGGGATTAGCTTGGCGATCGGCACTGCTTACTCTTTACCACCCATCCGCCTGAAGCGTTTTCCAGTTTGGGCCTCGCTGTGCATTTTTACAGTGCGGGGTGTGATCGTGAATTTGGGGCTATTTCTACACTTTAGCCAGCAGCTTCAAGGCCAAGGTACTATCACTCCAGCAGTTTGGGCGCTGACGCTATTTGTTCTGGTATTTACGTTTGCGATCGCGATCTTTAAAGATATTCCTGATATCGATGGCGATCGCCAATACAACATCAATACATTCACAATTCGGCTCGGGACAAAAGCAGTATTTAACTTGTCTCGTTGGGTTTTAACCACTTGCTATCTTGGCATGGTTTTGGCTGGCTTATTTAACCTAGCAGGCGTCAATTCTAAGTTTTTAATCATGACTCACCTGGCCGCTTTGAGTCTACTTTGGTGGCGAAGTTTTCGAGTTGATTTATCAGACAAAGTAGCGATCGCGAGCTTCTATCAATTCATTTGGAAGCTCTTTTTCTTAGAGTATTTGGTTTTTCCTACAGCCGCCTTGTTCAATTAAAAAGCTTCTCAACATGATAGAACCCTGGCTGATTGGTTTGGCTTTGGTGAGTTTAGCCAGTATTTTTGCGATTCAAAGCCGCTCACCTGATGCAATGGACAGTTCCCGCCTCGCAAGATTAGAGCGAAAAGTTGATCTAATTCTGGCCAAGCTGGAAATTGACTACAGCGAAACCGTCGAAGATCTAGTCAGATCAGGCGATCGGATTGGAGCAATTAAAAAGCTACGTGAAGAAACAGGAGTTGGGCTAAAGAAAGCATTGGATGCTGTTAACGCAATAGAAAGAAATATCAAGCGGTCTTGATCAGTTAAGGTTGGGTTGCGGAAATCTCGACCTAAAAGTAAAAATTACAAGTCTTCGAAAACTTTTATAAGACTTCTACGGTTCCTCGTTGACCATCAATTCTGACCCATTGACCATCTTGCAATTGATGGGTCGCATCATGCACATCCATCACGGCAGGGATGCCATACTCCCGTGCCACGATCGCGCCGTGAGACAAGCGCCCTCCCACTTCCGCAATCAAACCTCCTGCCCTTGCTAGTAGCGGTGCCCAGCCAGAATCGGTGTACGGCACCACCAAAATTGTTTCTCGATCGATTTCTGCGATCGCTTGCAAACTCCGCAACACTTTGACTCGGCCCTCTACCTGGCCTGGGCTAGCCCCAATGCCTTGCAGCTTTTGCGAAGGTTGCCAATTATTGACGGTGACAAAGGTGAGTGGGTCATTACCGTAGACCAAAGCGGGCACTTTTACCAGTTCATTATCTTGGGCCAGTTGCGATCGCCGTTCTGCAATTAACCTAGAGACTTGGCTAGCTAAATCGGTATCTGACTGGTGAATCAGCCGCCAAATTTCCTCAAACTTTAAGAAGAAGATATCGCCTGCTGCTGACAGCAATCCTTGCTCCAGCCACAACTTTTCTAGCGCCACAAAACTCCAGCGCAATTCCGCCAGCAGTTGGCTATAAACCTCCGTAACCTGACCCTTCAAACTTACTCGCTGCTGGACTCGCTGCACTTTCCAAGCAGGCGATCGCGATTCAGCAGGCAAAGGCTCACCCACAGGGGTTGGGTTGAGCAGAAGCTGGGTGAACAGGTCACAAACAGGTTTAGAGTCTTCGCGCCAAGTCGGCACCGCAATATCCGTCCCCACCTCACTCAAGTAACCATAGGTGTCGAGAAATTGAGCTAGTTGGTCAGACAAAGTTTGACCGTTGGGGAGGGCTGCTAAGGTGTCAAAAACTTCAGGAGTTGGAGCAGAATTTTCCAAGTTAGCGACTAAATGGCGGTTACGATTGGCGATGTCTTGCAGCGATCGCAACGCGGCGACTTCTGGGGTGCTGCTATTGTCTATTTCGCCATCCTGAACCTTGAGAATTGCTTGTCGTAACGCTGCACTTAGTGGAGCCAAGATGCTGTAATAAGTCGCCCGCTTCAACACCCGCAAGATGGTGTCAATGCGCTCTAGGAGGGCGGGAGCGGTTAAGGTCTCGGCAGGTTCTCGCGTTAGCGTCGTTAGGAGGGGTGCAAACTGCCGTTGGTAGTCATAACGAAAATCTTTGTCTAGCTGCCATTCTCGCTGTAACAGCCGCATTAATCCAGGTGTATTGCCTAAAGTGGAGCCTAGGGGTGGTTTGCTGAACTTAGCCCCTCTGGTCAAAAACTCCAGGCTCTCAGGAGGTAAGCCCATACGGAGGAAAGTTTGCCCTAACAAAGAGGCGTTGAAGTAAGCGCGAGAGTGATGCAGCGTCGCGGTTTCATTAAAGTCTAGCCCTCGCGATCGCTTACCCAACACCAAGGTAAAAATTTCACCCCAAACCCCACAGGTCAAAGGCCGATTAATCGACCAAGTTAAGGGACGAATCAACCCAGGAATCACTTCCGCTGCAATCTTGCGAGTCCAAATAGGTAATAGGGTGGTGATGGGGCGCGATTGCAAGAGCCACAAGGTCTGCCCATCGTAGGTCCATTCAATATCTTGCGGCAGTCCATGATAGCGAGCCTCTAAATGTCTAGCCAAAAACGCCACTTGCTGAATTAAGCGGGGCGGCAAATCTCCCGTGCCCTCGACTGGCAGCTCTAAATCAGCGGGAAGCACCCAGTTTGAATCCGCTTGAGCTAAATCGCTTTCACGCACCAAAACCCGATATTGCTCAGGCGTAAACTGTCCGGACACAATCCGTTGCGTCTCACCGGGTAGCGCTTCAATTACGACTGCCTCACCCTGCCGAGCGATCGGGTCACGACTAAAGGCCACCCCCGAAAACGCGCCACGAATTTGTTGCTGTACCAGGATCGCCATTGCCGCTTCTGGTAATCCGCGATCGCGCCGATACTGGATGGCTCCTGGCTGGTCATAGGAAGCCAAGCACTGAGCGATCGCCCGCTGCAACGCTCCCTGACTCGTCACGTTCAAGATACTTTCGTACTGCCCTGCCGCCGACGCTAGCTCCGAGTCCTCTCCCACGGCTGAAGAACGCACCACCAAAGGTTTTTCGGAGGAAGGCTGCAAAAACTCAATCAATGGCGTTGGATCGTCGCCAGGTGGCAACACCCAACCTACCGGAACTGGATAGCCCCACCGCAGTAATTGCGAGAGGGTAGCCGCTTTCTGCCCAACTTTTTGCGCTTCTAAAGGCCGATTCAGCGAGACTAGAGCGCGATCGCCGCGAAAAAACTTAAACACTGCTTGGGATTCCGGTTGACCTGCTTCTGGGATTAAGTCTAAGTCATCAGGAATCTTGCGGTAAATCCACCCCATGAGACTGCCCAGCGCGATCGCCGCCACAATTAAAGCAGATTCTTGGGGATGCAATAAAGCAGTGATTAGCGGAAACAAAACTAAGACTAAAATCTTGCCTTGGCGCTTTTCCCGCAAAATGGTGGAGCCAATGCCCCCCAAAATAAACACCAGTAACGAAGCCATCCAATCGTGGACAACATAGCCCCAAACCACGTTGGTTGTGCCTGCTCCCCGCGCCATCCAATAACGGCCCATAACTAAGGCTATTAAGGAGATTAGCTCCCACTCTGAAGCTTGCGAAAAAAAGTAGCGAGCAATTAAAACCGCAGCAATTCCCTTGAAGGCCTCTGACAGAACCGCCAAAATTCCTACAACACGCCCGCCATGATAAAACGCTGCCGAAACACTGACATTGCCCGTTCCTATCTTGGCTAGTTGTTTTCTCGTTAGGGCATAGGTGAGCCAGCCAATCAGGGGAAGCCCGCCGAGCAGTGGACAACCAATACAGATAATCAGAGCACCTAAAACTTCGTTCATCTTGGAGGTGTAGAATGGCGACTTTTAGGGGAACTTGCAGATACTAAACAGGAGCGATCGCTCCTCTTCCATCAAAGCTCATTTCAGCTCTTGTCAGCCCAGAAAACTTGTCAGGATAAAAAATCAGCCATGCAAAAAGCGCCCCCCCGGAGGAGAGCGCTTCTGGTTTAGCTAGAGACTAGCTGAAGATTAACCGTGGATTGCAGGAGCGGTGAGTGCTACGGGAGCAGCTTCGCCAGCAGCCAGGTCAAGGGGGAAGTTGTGAGCGTTGCGCTCGTGCATCACTTCCATTCCCAGGTTCGCGCGGTTCAGCACGTCTGCCCAGGTGCCAATCACTTGACCCTGCGAGTCAATGATCGACTGGTTGAAGTTGAACCCGTTCAGGTTGAACGCCATCGTGCTGATGCCCAAGGACGTGAACCAGATGCCAATCACTGGCCATGCACCCAAGAAGAAGTGCAGCGC
>NZ_JAMPKN010000009.1:0-208679 GCF_039962155.1 Trichocoleus desertorum AS-A10
GAAATTGGCGACCACACTGCTTGCACTGATAGCACTGTCTGCCGCGACGGTGACCGTTTTTAGCCGTGTGAGTGGAGTGACATTGAGGACATTTCATACCTTCATTGTGCCAAAGTCAGCATTACTTTTTCAGCAACGCCAAGAAATGAAGCAGAACCAGATTTGTTTTTTAATAGTCTAGACACCTAACATGTCACGGCAGCGGACGCTAAGAGATCGTTAGTGCTAAGTTCAAGGTTTTCTGCCGCCGCTGTGTTTTGCCGTTAAATATCTCCCTTTGGTTAATTAAAACATGTCCCCTCAGAAAGCTATCTTGGCTTACTTAGATATTGAAGCTCGACATCTAAAGAGGTCATGCTGAGGATTAGTACAGAGAGAGCTATGGCAGTTAATACCGGACTAGTTATTACGCTTTTTATTCTAATTACAACCAGTTTAGCGATCGCCTATGGCTTTGGTGTTAAGACTCAACGTCTTCCCTTCTCAGCAGAAATTGGATTTAGTGAACAGCAAGTGTCATTTCTGAGGTGGTGGGTCAAGTTAGCCTTAGTGGTTGGGGTTTTATTGCCGATCGCCTTATGTGTTCAGTCTTGGGGACAAGCTGCCTCCTTGATGTTCTGGGGGAGTTATTTACTGGTCGTTGCGGTGCAGCTAATCTCTGAGCGCGTGTTTAGCCAATGGTTAGTTCCGAGTGTTGTGGTGCCTATTGGCTTTTGTTACACCGCTTTTCGGTTGTGGCAGTTATTAGATGGATTCACCCAGCTATCCTTATCTCATTTGGCGTGGGTTGGCTTCGGTAGCATTGCCCTGTTTTGGACTGCCAACCTGGTGATGTTGATGGCGATCGCAATTCCAACAATTTATACAAGACAGAGCCTTCAAGAATAGAATGGTTGGCTCAGGAAATGAGGTCTACGTTTTGGATTAGTCTAGTTGGGGTTGCGATCGCGCAATCACAATTAAGTTGTCTCCGAGTTTGAGCGGTTCGGTTTTGGGAGGATTTACCAAAGTCTTGCGTCGTCCCTCTACCTTTTGTTCTACTGCCACTAGAATGGCATCAAACTCATCTTTTAATCGTTCTGATGCGGCCCAAAAGGTCATTCCTCGCCAGGATTCTGGAGCTGAGATTTTATAGATTTGGTTGCCGATCTGTACGGTTAACAGCTCAGACATCATATCCACCGAGCCTTTGTTACGGGCGGATGTAGCGATCAGGTGACTCGCCAGTTCATCGGCTACAATCACATCTTCCACGCCTGCAACTCGCAGTTGCACACTGTTTTTGCGATCGAGCAGTTGAGCACAGGTGTAGATCCCTGGTTGCAATTTCTCGATTGTCAATGCTGCCAATACCGTCCGGGCATCTCGGTCTTGGTCACTACGGGGATGGGTGGCATCGGCCAGGAGGATGGCGCGGGAGGCATGATAAATCCCCACATTTTCCAAGACATCAATGGTGGTGTAGTCACCCCTATAAAAATGAATGAGGGAGCGATCGATGCGTTTGAGATCTCGTTCTGGTGTTTCACCGAATTCCGCCACCACTACGATTGGTCGGTGGCGCATGGCTGGATCAGCTTGCAGTTCCTCAATCAGCAAAGAACCGCTACGATTCCAGCCACAAATCACGATATGCTTTCGCAGTTCATCGAGTTCCAAGTATTTTGCCTCTATCACGTTTCTCAAGCGCTGCACCATAACGGCTGAGATTACACCTGTAAGCACCGCAAACAGTGTTAACCCGCCAATCATCACGATTAGAGTCACCAAACGCCCAGCATTAGTGGTTGGTTCTCCGCCAATCGGTTCTCCCGAAACCAAGGTGAAGAAACTCCACCAAAGTGCATCTTCCAAGGAATTAAAGGCTGGGTTTTGGCTCCCCTCCAGCAGATAGATCGCCAGTGCCCCGACCAGCACAATTAGCCCTACGATGCTCAGCAGACCGAGTTGTGCCCCTAAGCTCACGTTTGATCTAGCTGAGACGCGGTGCAAGTTGCGGTTTATGAGAATGCCAACTCGTAGCAAACGTAGCAGCCGTAGGAGGCGTAAAATTTGCAGAGTTGGCGGAAAGGGAATTACCGCAATGATGTCGAGCCAGTAGTTGCGCCAGAAGCGCTGTTTGTTGCGGGCAATGTAGTAGCGAATCGCCAGCTCAACAATAAAAACCAGCGTGAGCAGCTCTTCTAAATAACGCACTAGATGGTATTTAGATCCTGGATCTTCTACGACAATCCCAGTCACTACCAACAGCACGGAGAGCAAAATCAGCAACGCCAAGCCGATTTCCGTTTGGGGAGCGTGGATAAAGCGATCGAGACGGGATTTAAAACTCCGTGGCGGCATGTTGGCGGGTTGGAATAGTTAGATTTAGTGAAAAATTAAACTGAGACGACGCTGAGCTTCGGTTAAGGCTGTTTCGGGGGTACCCTTCCCTAGTAAAACCGCTTCGATCGCCCGTCCCAACTGTTCAGAAACGCGATTGTACCCGAAAAAAATTGGTCGCGATCGCCCGTAGGGAGCTTGTTCTAAGAATACTCTGACCGCAGGCTGTTGCGAGATAAACTGCTGATAGGTAGGATCCTGACGAGCCTTGAGATTGGTGGGTAAATAGCCTGTTCCTAAAGCCCATTGCGTTTGAAATTCCTCGCTCAACACATATTCCGCAAACGTCAACGCAGCTTGTTCTCGCTCTGGGGTGCTTTTGAAGAAAAACAGATTCTCCCCACCACTCGCCGTAGCCCGTCCAGCCTCCGTGGGAATGGGAATTACGCCAAAATCAACTCCGGTTGCTTGCAGTTGGCCTAGAGTCCAAGGGCCAGAGAGTTGCATCGCGACTTTGCCCGCAAGAAAACCATCGAGTTCATAGCCGCGTTCCGGTAGGGATAAGACTGCTGAGCCATCGTCTAGCAAGTCTCTCCAGAGTTGCAAAGCCGCGATCGCCCCTGAGTTTGCCAGATTCACCGCAGCAGGATTGGCTTCACCCGCATCCGTAAGTTCTCCCCCACCACTCCACATAAACGGCAACCAGTTAAACACCGTCCACTCACCTTTGCCCAGAGGGAGAAGAATCCCGTGTTGGTCAATCCGGCGATCGCCATCGGTATCACGGGTTAAAGTCTGCGCTACCTGCCGTAACTCTTCCCATGTTTGAGGCAGTTGGGTAATGCCAGCGGCTTGAAACAAACTGGGTCGATAAAAGATGCCGACATTGTTGGTGCCAAAGGGAATCGACCAAAGATGGTTTTCCAACTCCATCGTTTCAAATAAAGTAGGCGCAATTTGCTCACGCAGAGGAGACTGATCCAACCACTGCTCTAGAGGCCGCACCGCTCCCAACTCTACCAACTGCCCGGTAATCATCGGTGCAAACCAGAGCATGTCAGGCGCAGAATTCCCCACCACAGCCGCGAGAATCTTGGGCATCTGCTCATCCGGTTGCCCGACGTAAATTGAGTCAACCTGGATATCCATGTGAGTTTGATTAAAGCGATCGAGTAATTTCTGCAACACATCACGATTTGGCGGTGGATTCACCCCTTGCCACAATGTCAGATGTGTCACCTGAGGAGAGTTAGGAGCGGCGATCGCAGGTGTAGGTTTCCAGTCAAACCACCCCAATACACTCAGAAGTAGGAGCACAATCACGGCGGCATTTCTCATCCATGCCAATTGCCAGCATCCCCGTAAGCACTGCCTCCACACTCTACCCATAGCTTTTTGATGTTGCGATCGCTCAACCTAACTAATGTAGTGGATGCGAAGCCTCTGCTAACATCGATGCTAGTCAATTCAATTGCAGTTTTAACGGTTTCAGTCTGACCTCACCTTTATGGCAGGACATAGTAAGTGGGCCAATATCAAGCGCCAAAAAGCCAGAGTCGATGCAGTGAAAGGCAAAGTCTTCACTAAAATCTCGCGAGAGATTATTGTAGCAGCCCGAAGCGGCGTGCCTGACCCCAACGGCAATTTCCAGCTCCGTACCGCGATCGAGAAAGCCAAAGCCGCCGGAATCCCCAACGACAACATTGACCGGGCGATCGCCAAAGGAGCAGGCAAACTTGGCCCCGACAACGCCGCCTTAGAGTCAATTCGCTATGAAGGCTATGGCCCTGGAGGTGTGGCAGTGCTGATCGAAGCTCTGACCGATAACCGCAACCGCACCGCTGCCGACATGCGCGAAGCCTTCAGCAAAAACGGCGGCAACCTGGGTGAAACCGGATGCGTCAGTTGGATGTTTGACCAAAAAGGGGTAGTCACCATTACTGCTGCCCCCGCTGAGGAAGGACGGAAACGTAATCGCAACGCCACCAGTAGCCAAATTGATGAAGATGCCTTGCTAGAAGCGTCTCTCGAAGGTGGAGCCGAATTCTACGAGCTAACCCAAGTGGATGAAGCTGAAGGGGCAGAAGTATTCACTGAAGTCGCCAACTTGGAAAACCTCAGTCAAGTCCTCAAAGACAAGGGCTACCACGTTCAACAAGCCGAACTGCGCTGGATTCCCAACAACACAATGGAAGTCACCGACCCTGACCAAGCGCGATCGCTCCTGAAACTCATGGATGCCCTGGAAGACTCCGACGATGTCCAAAACGTCACCGCCAACTTCGAGATGGCAGAGGATCTGATGTCACTGACAATGGCTTGAGACCTCTCCCCCAGCCCTTGCCTTGTAGGAGAGGGGAGATAAGGCAATCTCGAAGCCCTCACACTTAAATTCGTTTGGAGGGGGTCTGGGGGACGCAACCGTCCCTCAGCGGGAGTTTGAGGGCAGGTGCCCTCAAGTCTTGGTTTCCATCTAAAACTTAGAACTCCTAGCTGCCGCTGCCACACAACCCCAACCAATCAAAAACGCCACACCCCCAAGGGGAGTAATCGCGCCCAGCCACTTTATTCCTGAAAGACTCAACGCATACAAACTGCCCGAAAACAGCA
Organism: Trichocoleus desertorum AS-A10; assembly: GCF_039962155.1. Classification (NCBI taxonomy): domain Bacteria; kingdom Bacillati; phylum Cyanobacteriota; class Cyanophyceae; order Leptolyngbyales; family Trichocoleusaceae; genus Trichocoleus; species Trichocoleus desertorum. Next base: position 4,933 of record NZ_JAMPKN010000009.1, read on the forward strand.
CAATCCCTGCCAAAAACGCATATCCTGCTGTGTTTAACAAAGCGGAGGGAATCGCCACCTGAGTCAGCAACACCGCCACCAGCAACAAAGCCAGAGCGTGGTACATCTGGTAGCGTGAAGCCGTTTCAAAAATCTCTAAAGCCCGATCGCTCAACTTATCCCGCAAAGCATGAGAAGCAAACGCCCCAGCCGCCACCGCTAAACCTGCTAAAATTGCCGCGATCGCCAAAAAAATGCGAACCATGCCCATCCCTCAAAACACATCTACGCTTCATGCTAGCGAGCCTAGCTCACTGAAGCGATCGCTAGTTCTCGGAGTTGAGTGGAGCTGAGGCAGGCTCGAACAAATTCACGGCTTTCAGGTCAAACTCATAAGCAATACTGCCGCGATCGGTGACATCAAACGTAGCGCCAAATTCTCTCGCTTTGGCATCTAAATACTGTTTCGCATCCGCTCCAGAGAGTTTGGCTTCCATTGCTAACTCTAGAACGGTGACAGCGCCATTGCCTTGCTTGAGCAGATGATAAAAGATGGCTTGCAAGCGATCGCGCTGTTCTTTTTCTTGTTGGCGATAAAGACCGTAAGCTAACCAAACGCCCCAGGCAGTGACGGGGATGCCACCTACCAAACAACCGATCGCCTGATCTCTGTCTTCCTGAGAAGCGTTTTGGTCAGGCAGCACCGAGACAGGGACGATCAGAAACAAAAATCCCCAAGTGAGCAGAAACCCTGAAGCTAGTTTCCTGAACAGTTTCATGTCAATGCGCTGCCCTCATCCCATGCATCAAAACTATAGGTGATCGGCTAAAACGTGAAGCGATAGGTAATGTCTCCCTGTTCGTTGACATCATAACTGGCGTTAAATTCTTTAGCTTTTTCTTCCAAATATTGCTTGGCTTCAGCACCCGATAAATCTGCTTCTTTGGCAAATCGCAGAACTGTAATTTTGCCACCATTGGCTTCTACGAGCTGATAGAAAGCGTCTTGCAAGCGATCGAGCTTTTCGGCTTGGCTCTTTTGGGTCAAATCCCAGATAAACCAACTCCCCAGGCCCAAGCTGGGAAGGCCAAAGAGAACTAGGATAGTGGCTGAGCCTTCCTTGGTAGGAGAATTTTTGTTGAGGAGATCGGCAGTTGTCAGAATGACGATTGCTAAACCAAAGGGCAGCAAAATACCAGCAGCAATTTTTTTAACCAGCTTCATAGTTTTGATTGGGCGATCGAGCTAGCCGAGATTCTAGCCTGTTGCGATCGCCCTTGCCTGTGACTTTATCGAATTTTGAAGCTTATTTTTTCACAGCTTCGAGGAGGCGGGAAAAGTAGAAGCGGGTTTTGGTCATGGCGTTGCGCTCAATTTTCCAGCCATTGGCTTCCAGGATTTTCACTACGTCTGCTTCTCGGTGCAGGTAGGCGCGAGTGGCTTTGCTGGGACCAGGAAAAAAGTCGCCAATTTTCTTGAGTAGGCTGTAGGCGAGGGTCTTGGGGGCAAAGCTGAGAATCAACCGCGATTCTGCCAGGGAACTGAGATGCGCGATCATATCAGCGGCTTTGTCTTGTGGATAGTGGATCAACACGTCGAGGCAAATGACGGTGTGATAGCTACCCGTGAGGCTTTCGAGGTCTTGAACACTAAAGGTAGGGTTGGTGTTTTGGCCAAGTTCGGTGGCAGCGCGCTCTTTGGCTTCTTCGACCATTTTTTCGGAGATGTCGCTGCTGAAGACTTTAGCGCCTGCTTCAGCTAGAGGGATACTGAGGCTACCCACACCACAGCCTGCGTCGCAAACGGTAATTTGGGAAAGGTTGTCGTCGGCTTTAAGCCAGCCCAAGACGTGATCAATGGTCTGTTGATGCCCAATGCGAATGTCGAGCTGGACTTTGTTAACTTCTCCATCGCCGTAAATGCGTCGCCAGCGGTCAAATCCGGTTGCGTTGAAGTACTCCCGGACTACGGTTTTATCATCCACCACGTTCATAAATTTGGTTCTATTTACTGGGTTTCAACAGACTACAGTTCTCAATCCTATGATGATTTGTTCTTAGCGCGATAGTTTTGGTGGGGCGATCGCATCTTTAGCGGTGGGTTTGAGAATCTTTGAGAATCCGAGCCTTGAGGGCACCAGCCCACAAACTCCCGCTGAGGGACGGCTGCGTCCCCCAGACCCCCTCCAGACGAGTTGAACTGTTAGAGTTTCGAGATTGAGGTTGCTCTCCTCTCTAATTCTCCCCTTCCCATCCCTTCGGGGAAGCAAGTTACAGCAGGGAAGGGGCTGGGGGTTAGGTCATTTCCAGTCTCTGCCACGAAAGAGTTTGAGATTCAGAATCGATCGACCAGCGCAGTAAGTTGCTAGCGGGCTGACCTTGGTAGAGACCATGAGCCTCTGCTGACTGGTTCCACAATCCGATCGCGCGTCTGGGTGCGGTGGTGGCTAGGGCGATCGCTTGTTCTACACTGCAAATGCCCCATTTCACCAAATTTTGTACGCCAACTAACAAGGGCAAGGTTGTTCCAGATAGGGTCCCGTTGAGAAGTCTTGCGGTGCCGTGTTTTACCTCAATTTTGCGGGTGTCCCAAGGGTAAATGCCATCCGGTAGACCCAGTGGAGCCAAGGCATCACTGACCAGGAATAAGCCTTGGTCGTAGTGGCTGGCTCTTAGCAAGAGGTCGAGCATGATCGGGGAGACATGTTGGCCATCGGCAATGAAGCCACATTGCACCTTGAGGTCAGCGATCGCAGCTCCTAGCAGTCCGGGTTCGCGGTGGTGCAGGCTGGGCATGGCGTTGAAGGCGTGGGTGACCATTGTGGCTCCCTGGGCGAAGGCTTGTTGGGCTTGGGCAACGGTGGCTTGGGAGTGGCCGAGGCTGATGGTGATGCCGAGGGAGCGCAGGTAGGCGATCGCGGCTCCGGTGGGGTCGAGTTCGGGGGCGAGGGTGATGACTTTGACGATATGGGTGTAGTCACCTAATACTCGTTTGATTTGCTCGACGGTGAGGGGCAGTAGGTACTCAGCGGGATGGGCACCACGTTTTTCAGGGTTGAGGAATGGGCCTTCTAAATGAACTCCCAGGATTTGGGCGGCTTTCGTTTGAGAAGGTTGGATCTGCTCGACGAATTGGGCGATGGTGGCGAGCGATCGCTGAATATTCTCCACAGAAGTCGTAACGATGGTGGGGAGAAAACCGTCTACGCCCTGCTGCCAAAGAAACTGGCAAATTTCAGCGAGTTTGTCGAAATGCTCTGGGGCGAGGTCTGGAAAGGCTAACCCCAAGGCTCCGTTAATTTGCAGGTCAACCCCACCGAGAGAAATCCAGTCTGCGCCCACATCTAGCAAGGGTTCGTGAATGAGGATGATGCCTGCTACGGACTGCCCCATTGGTTCGACCCGTTGAATAATGCCGTCTTCGATGTGAATATGTTGGATTCCTAGGTGACCAGGCACCCGCGCCTTGATAATATCCATGTGCTGGATTGAGAGTTGCAATACTGAAACCGCAAGTTCTAACTTAATCCAAAATCCTAAATCTCAAATCCAAAATCTCAATGACTCAACCTTTAGTTGGCATCATCATGGGCAGTGATTCCGATTTGCCCACCATGCAAGCCGCGATCGCCACTTGTGAAGAATTTGGTGTGCCCTGCGAAGTCGGCATTGTCTCTGCTCACCGCACCCCAGAACGCATGGTGGAATATGCCCAGCAAGCCCATACACGCGGCATCAAAGTGATCATCGCTGGAGCGGGAGGAGCGGCTCACTTACCAGGAATGGTCGCCTCACTCACTCCCTTACCTGTAATCGGGGTTCCTGTGGCTACCCGAAATCTCCAAGGCGTAGATTCGCTCTACTCAATTGTGCAAATGCCCGCTGGAATCCCCGTTGCCACTGTTGCGATCGGTAATGCCAAAAATGCGGGATTATTGGCAGTCCAAATCCTCGCCACTTCCAATCCCACGCTGCTAGAGCAAGTCCAACAATATCGTCAATCTCTCAAGGATATGGTAATGGAGAAACAAGCCAAGTTGGATCAAATAGGTTATCAACAGTATCTAAAGGAGATGTAAGAACCTCTCCCCTTCCCTAGTAGGGAAGGGGTAGGGGGTTAGGTCTAACTCGCGATCGCGCTTAGATAAAAATCAGAGCCAAACGTGAGTGGTAGATCCGTTTCTGGATCAATAATCACCAACTGATTTTGAGTGTTAGTTGTTGGGGTGGTGCCAGGAGTTCTCCCCGTCAAAATCGTCGTGAGGATATCTGCTGGTTTCACCGATCTTCCTAAAACGGTATCGGCGATCGTCCGAGCAGCTGCGGTAATTGCGGTATCCTCTAAGCTTTGGCGCTTCGCCTCCTCAGGTGCTTTAGCGGTCACTAAAGGAGAGGTGACATTGAGATTGTTGTAGGTTTGGGTACCGACCAACAAACGCTGCGCCACAAACTGCGTACCTAGGAATGTAGAGCCGCTATAACGAGGAATTAGCTGACCTTCCAGACGACTGTTCGCTGGAACGAGCACCTTACCCTGAGAGTTTTTAATATCACTAGCGGTGGTTACTGTCATATTGATGCTTTCGCCTGGAGCCACCACCACTTTGTCTGAGGCTTCATACTTGACGTTGACTTTAGTGCCTTGAGCGATGCGTAACTCTGGGTTTTGGGTAGTTTGGGTGCCAGTGCTAGGAGGTTGGCCGCCAGTGTTAGCATTGGTACCAGAGGTGTTGCTCTTGACGATATAGCGATTCACATCGATCTGAGTCGCCAATGGTTGGAGTCGGCCTGATTTAACTAAAGCCTGATAAACAAAGGCGGCAACTTCGGCTCTGGTTGCTACATCATTCGGATTGAGGTAACTGACATTAGGATAGTTGACCACAATGTTGTCTTCGGTGGCTGCTGCAACTCCTTCTGTAGCATAGGTCGGAATTTGCCGCGCATCTGCATACACACCGAGAGTACTAGCCGTAGCTTGGTCTGCTTTCAGGGTGAGGCCGCTGGATAAGGAGACTAACACCTGCACCCGTGGAATCTGCTCGTCAGGACGGAACTGGTTGTTGGGATAACCGGAGAGAAAACCTGTTTCGTATGCTGCATCGATCGCGCTAGCTGCCCAATAGTTACTGGAGACATCGGCAAAGCCACGAGAGCTACGAATTCGATCCTTGTTAAACGCCTTCCGGACGATCGCAGCAAATTGGGCGCGGGTTACTGCCTGGTTTGGCTTGTAGGTGCCATCAGGGAATCCAGTAATGATGTTTTCATCTGCGAGTTTTTCAATAAAGGGACGTGCCCAATGATCGCGTACATCGGAGAGTTCAGCCGCACTCGCCGGGGCTGTCATGACAATGGGTGCCACTACAGGCGCAGCTACAACCGTTGTTAATCCCAAAGCCAGTAGTGCTGTACTTTTTGCAGTCCAGCGAGAGAAACCAGTCATCACCATCCACCTCATGAATTCTTTTTTGCTATGTCTGCCTGAAGGTTATCTTTTTTCTCGCCTCAGACGTTACTATCCGATGGAGTAATATTGACCTTCTCAGCAGGAATGCTCATTCAATCGCCCATCATCTAGTAGCGATCGCGACCCATCCACTTACTTAGAAGCATAATTAACTTCTGAGTTCCCAGCTCAATTTATGATCGCTCTTTGGATATAGGAAGAGGGGCGATCGCCCTTTTAATCAGGCAAGAAAAACTGGTCAGGCAAGGAACACTGGCTTTATGTATCTAAGGTGTAGTGGAAAAGAGAGTTGCTCAAATTTAAGAAAGCACTGCTGAGCGACTAAAGGTTTGGATGGAAGAATACTTAAGCTTAACTGAGCAAGATCACCTGGCAAGTAATTATTCTTCATCGAATATAGAATCACTCAACTTTCGAATTGACCAATCGTTGAACTCTATCCACATTCTCCGTCTATCTTCCTCCGATGGAAAAATCTGAGAGGAAATGAAGTCATAAGGAGAATTCTGAACTTGTTCTAACATTTCCTCAATGCTGATGACTAAGTAGTCCTCTAAGCTGGCACAACAAAAACAGTCACCTGGATCAAGAATTTCGAATGCTTCCTCACTATTGGGTAGTTCTACCGCGGGTTCTTCGAGCGTCCCTGAATAACCTTGAATTTCCCATTCTTGCGACGTTTTATTGGAAGAAGGAAACGCTACATATCTATAATCAACACAAGCTGCATAAGCAGCAGTCATTAAGGCTGAGTCTTTCTCAAGAGTTTCAATGAAAATAGGAAGATATGAAGTTGTAGCCTCACAGCCGTCATCCCATTCCCCATAAAAATCCTGACCAGTTGTATAGGGAATCAAAACAACTAAGCCATTCATAAGCACGTTTCCTACTGGGACTAAGCTAATATTCCCTTTACATCAGAAAAGCTAGACTTTATTTGCAACTGGCGTAAGGGGCGCAGCGCTTCAGAAGCCCACTAAAGCACTAAGCCTTGACGTCTACTAATAGTTAAGGTTTGATGACTTGTGTTTCAAGCTAAGCCCTAGAAAAATTTTTCTTGGTAGACTTTCCCATGAGGAGTATTTTGTCTAGCATAAAAAATGAATTACAAAAACCTAAAAAGAATCAGCTGTGCCCTACTGTTTGCCGCTACCGTCAACACCGGGACAGGACTGGGAGCGGCTGCCAGCTCGGCGATCGCAGACCAAAATCCAGACCAGCAGACTGCTCAACTTCTAGCCCAAGCTCAGAGTCCCGCTCCTAGCCCCGCTCCTGCTGCTCCAGCCGCAACCACCACTCTCAGCGAAAGAACTGATTACATTGGTACCTGTCGTGGCACCACCGCAGCGGTCAATATCTATGAAGATACCCAACTTACTCGCAGAGTAGGGACTGTAGCGGCTAGAAGCAGCGTCACCCTCACAGGAATACTGGGTAATGGCATTGCTCAAATCAGAACCCCTAGCGTTGGCTGGATTCAAACCACCAACCTCGTCACCAACTGTACAGGCGGCAATCCAGGTGACAATCCTGGCAACGTCCAGCGGGGAGAATGCCGCAGATTGCGCGATCCAGATGTGGATGGTGCAGGATATGAGTCTCTACGCTTCGGTTTAAGAGCATATGACAACCCCGGCACTACGCCTCAAACTTATCAAGGCAGCTCTGACGGGCCTGCCAAGGGAGCCAGAATCTTCCTCACCAAACCCAGCCAAACCAATGGCAAGTGGATTCGAGTCTTCTACACCAGCGTGTCTGGTCGCGAGCGTCTCGGTTGGATTTCTGGTGGTACAGGCACAACCAATAACTTAGCTAATTGCCCTGCCAACCGTTAATTAGACTCGATAAGTTGAGGTAGGTTTTGCCTACTGCAATTAGAAGCAAATGAAACGAGGCGATCGCTCTATACAAAACAGAGAGCGATCGCTTTTCTTTAGATAATCAAAAGGGCAAGACTAACAACCGCAAGAGCGTGAATTCTTGATTAACCCCAGGTATTCCTAGCTTGATTGCCTCTGGCACCGCTGGATATTGAACCGAGCAAAAAAGGATATCCCAGATAGCCAACAAACTGGCATAGTTAGAATGCATCCCACTCAGCAAACGAGCGTGATGTGCGCGATGATAGTTGGGAGTCACAATTACATAGCTTAAAGCGCGGTCTAAGGGCAAAGGCAAAGCCCAATTGCTGTGATGGAAAATTAGCTCAGCCGCAAAGCTCACTTCGTAAATCAACAGATGGGTTGGCGTAATGCCAAATAGCCAAATTAGGCATAGTTTTGGCATATTGGATAACAGTACTTCGAGCGCGTGAAAACGATACGCGGTGGAAGTGTTCATGGCGCGATCGCTGTGATGAACTTGGTGTAACCGCCATCCCCAGGCGGAGTTGTGCATCAAACGATGCCAAGCATACATATAGGCGTCTAGCAGCAGAAAGGAGAGAATAAACCGGAGCCAAGGCCAAGGAATTGCTGGCAAATAGCCTTGCCAAGCCGTTTGCTGCCAAATCCAGCTCAATCCCGCGATTACCGTCAAACTAGTTAATCCTGTGTTGAGTAATCCCAGCGCTAAGTTGATGGTGACTCGGCGGAGAAATGCTTGTTTAAATTGAAAAAAAGGAAATAGATTTTCTAAACTGCCAAATATAAATAAACTGCCAAGGATTACCAACAGCTTCCAATTCATGGAGAGATGCCTGACTCTGCTTGAGCGTAAGTTGACTGAGCGAAGTGATGCCAAGCGCGGATGCCACCCCGCAGATTCAGACCAGAGATTCCCGCTGACTTTAAAGCATGCAAGGCTTTTTGCGATCGCTTTCCCACGGTGCAGTAAGCAATGAGGTGCCGCTCCTTCAGAACAAGTTGAATTTGCTCAATTCCTTTTCCCTGTTCAATCTCGCTTAAGGGCATCAGAATTGCATGAGGGATATGGTCTTGTTCGTACTCTAGCGGGTTACGAACATCAATCAGCAAAAAATAATCACTGTGGTTTTGAATAAAATCATGCAGTTCTTTAGCACTGATTTGGGTTGAAAATAGATCAAAAAAAGAGAAAGCTTTAGAAAATTGAGTCAGTTTTGAATTAATCATAAAACTGTTGAAATGATGGTTCGCTGAGGATGTTGGTTTATATCTCTGACATACTTGGGTCGATCTGCTTGCGCCAAGCCCTAATACCCCCCTTCACACTACTGCCCTGAATTTCTGCCTTTCGTAAAAGTTCTAAAGCTTTATTGGATCGTTGCCCAGCGGTGCAATAAGTAATCACCTGATGTCCTATGGCTAGAGCTTTGATTTTAGCAATGCCACTACCTTGCTCAATCTCAGCGATCGGAATAGAGACAGCCCCCGGAAGGTGGACATCGCCATATTCCTCAGGAGTCCGCACATCGATCAAGACAAAGTTTTTGGCCTTGCTGTCAATTAACTGCTTTAGTGCTTGGACGCTAACTTGTGGTGCTTCAGCCGCTCGAATCGAGTCCCCAATTAAAGGAAGATGGGAGAGCGAACCTAGTGGTAGGCCTGCCTGAATCAGTGGTTTTAAGGCATCTGGATGATAAATTATATAAGCCAGAAGACTAACGGCGATCGCACTTGTCCAAAGCCCTATTTTGAGTAGAAAACTGATATTAGAAAGTTGGCGATGATTGGGAGATTGAGTTGGGGCAGTATTCATGATGATCAGCTTTTCCTAATACTTGGGGCCAGAAATATCTTTTGTACCCTTGCCACAAGCCAAAACTCCTTTCTGATAGGTCGGTAGAGCGAGACGCCCTCTATTTGGAGAATTAGACTCGCATAGAATTCCAACCGTGGCAGCCTCACCATTTTTCTTTTTGGGGGTAACATATACAGCACCCACATAGTTATTGAGGCTCTGATTGCTAGGCTTTTCTGGACTGCGATCAGCGATCGCGTAAGTCAAGATAGCATTTTGCTTCCTGTTGCTAAAGAAGAAGAATCTTTTGGAAGTCTGGTTGTCGGTTCCTAAGCCCAGATCAGCAGTTTTAGAGGCAAAAGTCTGGTTCTCTAAGTAGTAGGCTTGCTGCGCCCCATTTATTCGGTTAATATACAACCTCGCTTCGGATTCAGGTGAGATACCGCAGCCACCTTTCGGCGGTTGAAAACTAGGTAAGGCGATCGCGCCTAAAGCTCCTACTAACACCAACAATCCCAGCAGGCTCCAACCACTAAAGCCCCTATCTTTACTTTGGGCAATCAGAAATTGCAGCAGCAAAACTTGTGGAGTTCGCACTATTGAGGCTCCTTTTGGCTATTGAAAATTTCTCTGGTGTCGTTGCCACATGCCAAGACACCTGCTTGGTAAGTGGGTTGAGTAGGGCGAATCATGCCAGGGACAGTGGCTTCGCAAACAATGGCAACAAATTTTGTCTCTTTAGGAGTCGCTCTGGCAGGCAAAGGAGCTAGAAGTACAGCACCTACGTAGCTTTTGGGTCTATTCCTCGTACGTTGCTCCCAACGGAAGGGACCAAACTGTTGTTGTCGGTAAACGTAGTTACGTCGAGCTAAACCATAATTAAATACAACTTTGCTCGTAGCCAAAGTGGAGTATGTAAAATTGTTGGTCTGTTGAGACATCCCTAGCCCTAGCGTGGGCACATCTCTCGAAAAACGATTATTGTCCAGATAGTAAGCTTGTTGAGCGCGGTTCAACGCACCGACGAATTGTTTGGCTTCTGCATTCACTGCTTTACCACCGCAGCTGATAACGCTAGGTAAGGCGATCGCAGCCATTGCCCCTAAGATCACCAAGATTACCAATCCTTCCCACAGAGTAAACCCTTGGCTCTGCTGAGCCTGTAGGAAATTCTGTAGCTGTTTGGTTCTGACCTCAGCCCGCATTTGCTTTCTCTATAAAACGTTTTAGCGACTCTAGATTCCAGCTTTATCATGCCCTGCCGAAGTATCAAAAAATACTAGAGTTGCTAAGTAGGATATCAAATTTTACAAATATGAATCCTTTGCAATCTTTGTCGAGGAGGGAGCTGGAGAACTGATAGCCTAGAGGTGGTTTAGGCAACAGTAAGTTGCACTGATGCCCTGAGGAAAGCTACACCTTGGCGAGCGGGTAATCCGTAGATTGAGTTGCCCCAGGCGAAGTAATAATAGAAGTAGAGCTAAGTAAGGCTAAATATGTCCGTCGTCCCTTCTAGTAGTTGTGCCGCTGCTTTAGATCAGCAACAGCAACAAATCCAACAGGCAGAACAGTGTGCTGAAGAAGCGACAGGCGATCGCTGCAAAAATTTGTCTCAGCGTTGCACCGTGGTCGAAAATGGCCGAGTTGTGGTCAAGCCGTTACGGTAAAGGCCATTACGGTAAAGGCAGTACATCATGAAAGTGGTTGTAGTCGATGTAGCGATGCCCATCGGCTGTCTCATGAAAGATATCAACAAAGCAGTAATTCCATAAAATCTCTTGAGCGCTGTAGGTGTGACGCGCATGGATGACTTGAGATACCGTTTCATCAATGCCGCTGAGGGAAACCACCACTGAGGCTCGCATTTGAGCTAGAGACTCGGGTGTAGCTCCATAAAAAGGACTGTATTCATCAATGGGATGGAGCACCGTCCAACTGAGGGTAAAACTGGGAGTACGACTCCTCAGAAGCTTCAATTCGTAAAAACGGCGCATGGCGTGTCCCTCAGCGCTCGTTTCATCCCGCATTAAGTACAGTCGGATTTGGGCTTCCAAAATTTGGTTGCGTCGTTGATTAGCAGCCCTAAATATGAAGGTGGGTACTCCTTCGTAGGGACCAATCACGGCAACATGACTAAAGGAAACCCGCGCTGTAGGTCGTGAAAAACGAGCAAACGCTAACCCTGTCAGGAGGGCAATCCCAACTAAACTGACCATCGCCTCAATGGTGACTAATATGTTGGCATACACTGTCTGGGGATACAGGGCTCCGTAGCCAATGGAGGCGAGAGTTTGCACACTAAAGAAAAAGGCATCCAGAAAAGACCCAGGTTTAGCGTTAGCGATGCTAGCGGGTTGAGCCAGATACAGCAGTGCAAAGACGGCATTAGTGACCACATAGCAGAGAACCGTCAGGGCTAAAAAGCCAGTCCAAGGAATGGTTAGCAGCAGATGGTAAGGCTCTCGCCAGTAAGAATGCCAAACTCCGTTGCCTAAGATGTGAAACTGTCCGTCTCGAATCTTGATCTGTACGACGGGTTGCGATTGCGATCGCCGCTTCGTTCGCCAATTCCGGAAGATCGTTAGCTGCCTCATGACTAATGCTGCTGCCTTTGAGAAACCATTCACGCCAATTGTCTGTGGCCTCTCAAAATTGCACAACCGAATCTCAGATGCAGTTCATGCAACACAATTCGCGCATCACAATTTACTCACGCAGTAATGTGGCTCTAGAGATACCCAAAGGACAGAGACATCAGTTGCCCTAGCTCCGCAGATCTTGAATAAACTCCTCATATGCCTGCAGATGAGAACCTGAAAAATTATCCATCTCCTGATTGGTCAAATAGCCTGTTTTGTCAGTGTGAGGATTTTTCACATAACTGTAGATGTATTTGGTATAGTTAGGATTCTCATGCCAGCTAATGTTGAAAGCTGCGTATTTTGGGAAAAAAGTCATGGAAGCATAAGCTGGGATGTGGTCATGTATCCACCACGCTAAAGCTGTCCAATCTCCTGTGCGTTCGTAGTAAGGGATAAAAGAAGTCACGACAATACAGGTGGTCGCACCCATATACCCCTTGCTGTCTCTGACATCCCAAATATGACCTGCATAGTTTTTTTCATTACTCGCGCAGCTGTATTGGTTCTTGTTCTCGGCTCCTTTAGCATTGACATCAGCGGAACGGTAAGCAGAGCGGATACCAATTCTGCCTAGCTGATCCTGGAGTGGCTCCAGCACTTTCTCGCATAGATTCTTGCCAGCGGCGATCGCCAGTTCTGGATCATTAGGGATATTGGGAATGCCCTCAATTTGTGAGATTTCCGAGTAAAGAAACTCTCGCATAAAAAAACTTTTAGAGAGCCGAACTCGACCCAACTCTTCTAAAGCTTTAACTGTCTGGGGCTGTCTCATGGAAGTCTTTCTACTGAGCGGTACGCTCCAAACCTTATACCTTTTCCTTGGGTGGTGGTGTGATGCTCCCCCGATTCAGCAACTCATCGATTTCTCGCAAGAGGCCAAAATCTTCTTTGGGTAAAGGCCGCCCTTCCGAAAAGTTTTCACCGATAGCAGGATATTTCTCTAAAAAGGAGAAGGCTTGGCGGAACTGACGCGGCCCTGCTGCGACTGGGGCATCTAGGTGGCAGGGGATAACCTGATGAAAGTCCCATTTTGCAACTTGGTCGGCCCACTTAAGAGTAATCTCAGGGGCACGGTTGAGAATCAAAGTTTGTAGCACCGGAGCCACAAACAGACGGCCTCCTCCTCGCAGAGCTTCAAACGATCGCTGCCAATCTTCTTGCCACTGAAAAGGAAATAACCCAAAATACGCCTTTTTTGAGCGATCGGGAGCGTTGCGGGCTTCTCGCCATGCGTCTCCTAGCTTCACGGGTTCTAAAGCACTAGGACGGAAATAGAACGCGAAGAGGGCAATCCGCTTCCATCCTTTACGTCGATTCTCTGCATTGTCCTCCACTACTTCGGAGCCGCTATCTTTAGCATGAAAGAGTAAGGCATAGGGGTCTAGCTGCACGATCGCGGGTGGTTCTTCGGGGACAGACATCACCGAATCAGTGACGAGTAGGGTGCGCGATCGCTTGTGGAAGCAGGCAATTTCGCCAAATGACCCAGCCCCCAGGTCAATGTCTAGAACTGCATAATCTATCTCTTTGGCAAAAGGTGCTTGGCTACTGTCTTCGGGAATGACGTGGGTGCGCTTCATCGGGAACCCTAGCCAACTCAGCGGCAAATTGATCGGGAAGCTCCACTGATGAGGCGCAACGAAAACTTGGGCATTGGGAAAGCGTCTGGCGAAAGGCCCAACAAAAACTTTGTGCTCTAGACCAGAACTCGTGGGCAGGATGATGTATTTCACTTCACCATGTGCTGCCACTAGTTCCTCAACTAGGCGGATACATTCTGGAGTGGGTGCAACTGGCGCATAAACGAGCAGTCCTCCCGCTTCTAGCCTTACGACAGTCATGCGGATGGGCACGATCACATAAAAGACGCCTTGGATCTGGTCGAAGGTCCAAATCGTGTCCTTCACCACCTCTTGGCGGAGTGTGCGCCGCCTGCCAAATGGGTAGAGTGGTACGGCAGGCCAAAACCGCCATGTCCAGTCTTTCGGATTGCTTGTCTCAATCGGTTGTCCTTCCATACCCTGTCCGTTCATCGTGGTTCTATCCACGCCACGACCCCCCATCCCGAAAGCGTACACTACTATTAAGTCTAGCTTTTGGACATTAGAAAATTTTTTAATCTGTATCTTCCGTAAGTATGATTGCTCGGTTCGGTAAGAATAGTGCTTAACTCGAACTGCGTCTCGTACTTAGTCTAGTAATTTCTGCGATCGCTGCTCCACAAATATCCCTTGAGTCAGCTTAGTTAGCCATTCTGGGATCTTAGGCTGACTCAAGGGGGTGAAAAGACGAAAGATTGACTGGGTTCTCCTATCGAAACCTGGTGCCCAGAGTTATTATGCGGAAAACTGTCCACCTAAATGTTTAAAGAAGCTGGGAGGGGGACAAAGTTACCCAAAAGCTAAAGCCATTAAGTCTTCTAACCCCTCAACAGTTAAAGAGATTGATTCCAATTTCGTAGCTTCTTGATTTCATTCTCAACTAATTAAAAGCTAAATCTCTACTGATTCCGTTACTGATATCCCAGGTCTTCTTCCAGTTTTCCTGCAAGCTAGTTGCTTGGAACGTTTGCCCGGACGGAGCCTAAGCTATGGTTGTCCCCCCTCCAGCTCAAGAAGCCAATTATACGTCTATATAATCACCCCATAGAGGATATTAGGTGGAAAGAGTACAGCTAATAAATAGTTGACCCTCAAGGCCTTGGTGGAACCCATTTAAGTTGTTTGTAAGTGTTTAAAGCTTAGCTACCGCGGGCTAATTTGTGAGATGAGACTTAAAAGCCTTTTCTGAAACGTCAATAGCAATTAAGGCTATTATTCTAGATTGAGCACGTTGAGTTTTTTAGGATTTCTACAAGTGTGTATCCTAGCTTTGACTCTCATGTATTTAGTGGGTTGCGAGTTTTTTGCAAAATCTGAAATATTCTTTCTACAGGGTTCTTGCAACTAACTATGGCACTATGGCAACTTTCTAACAGTAGTGCCTTCATCCTCACACCAAGTTAAAGAGAGCCCTAGTTTTGACCTATCTAGCTTTTTCATTAGCACTTGATATATTTTTGTTGCACGGGTCGGAGTTGCGGGAACTCTAGAGTGAAGAGTTGCAAGCAAAATCAAACTCATGAGTAAATACAAGATTAAAGTGCGTTGTACAGGTGCAGACTTTGAGGAAAAAATTAGCCTTTTTGGGTTTCGCGTTGTCCGAAAAGGCTCCATGATGGAGATGGAAGTAGAAGCGCCTGACGAGGAGAGTGCCAAGGATGTTATACGTGGTGCTATAGGTGCTGGTAATAATTTGTTGCTAGATGCTCAAAAACTGTAACCCTTCAGGTTGTGGTATTTAGTCTAAACACTAAGACCAGTTGTGACAGGTTAACACTTTAGCGCAGCGGACGGGCGACAGTTGTTCGCGAGGTTGCAAAGGTTGTCTGTCGCTGCTGGCTTTTGCCGTTATGACACAGCATCTCAATAGAGTTTTAATAGAGATGGCCTAGCAAGCTTACTTGTTAGCGTTCAAAGTTAGTTGGCGATCGCCCTATCCCATCTTTAACCAACTAAATACTTGCTCGGCAGTCAATTGCAACTCAATTCCATCCAAAACAGTTAAAGCATCATGACCGTGGTGTAGTTCTGGTTGTTGATTGGGTAGAAAGACCAGAATCGAGCGATCGCCTGGATCGACCAACCATCCCAACTCGCAACCTTGCTTCAAACAGTGCAAAATGTTCCCTGTCACTCGGTTAGAGCTTTGCTCAGGGGAAAGAACTTCAATCGTCCAAGCGGGAGCTACTAAAACATCATCAACAGGTTCTCCATTCTCATCAAACTTGATTTGCTCCCAACGTAAAACCGCTATATCCGGGACAATCGATCTACCTGCAAAAGTACAGCGTAATTCCGGAAAGGCATAAGCAATTCGCAATTCTTCAGTGACTCGATTAATGGCATCGGTCAGTTTTCCCTGAAGTCGAGAATGGCGCGTCTTCGGCATTGGCTTCTGAATAATTTCGCCATCAATATATTGACTGGCAGGGTTTGTTTCTGGCAAAACCAAAAACTCTTCCAGCGTGATTGATGTCGGCTTCGCAACAGTCATGATTAGTTAGCGTTGCTCAGAGCTATTTGCTCTCAGTTTATCCTAGGTAATCCAGCAAGTTGCGATCGCCCTTACCTTCAATTACTTAAACAGCGTACCAAAGTTAAATTGCAACACACCCAAAATGCTGGTGACGCTGAGAACCGAGAGAATGCTTCCGGCGCTGAAGCAGCTCAGAATACTGCCCACACTCCCGACACTCAAAATACTGCCAGTGCTGCCAATACTTAAAATGCTGCCCGCACTGCCAATGCTCAAGATGCTACCGCTACTGGCAATGCTGAGAATGCTGCGGTGACTGGCCCAGCTTAAAACACTATGGTCTGCAAGCGGCTCATGTTCACCCATCATTTATCTCTTGAAATAGCGTCTGCTTTAGGTATGGGCGGATTCTATCACAGAGCATCAATTTAACTGTGGAATATTAGTGAAGAGAGCGATCGCCTAGAGTTGGAGCCTAGCGATCGTTCTTTGTCATTTTGCTGAACTTGCTAGCAGCCGTTGAGCAAACTTCAGTAGACGGAGTGAGAAACAATAGTTATATAGTGATGTATCTATTTAGACCTAGTTCTACTGGGTTTCAATCAAAACAGTCACGGCAGCGATCGCGACAAACATATCGTCATTTTTGTCATTGAATTGAGGAATGGCGCGACCTTGCACTACCATACCGCCGGACTCAACTTTTAGGCTTTTGCGGCCAAAGGGTAGCACTGCCAGCACTTCCGCTTCCCGCACTTGCTCTGGATAGGGAACCGCCACTTGTACCTCAACAATCATCTCGTTTGGGTCGCTCAGTCCTGCCACTTCCCACACTCCCGGTAACGCATTGTGAGCGATCGCATTGCGTACAGCTCTAGCGGCTGCAACGGTTGGCTCTTGCCCGTGCTGGTCTACTCCCATTCCCATCTCAATCACTAGGCGCTTACGAGTCATACGGCTCTCTCTAAAGGTTCTACAGGTTTCTTCACAGCTTATAGCGATTCTGCCTGTATAGGTGCGTAAGCGTAAAGGAGTGAAATCAGACAAAGCTTTAGCGAAAATTTATATAAGGGATGAATAGCCACAGCTTCGTAAAGTTCAAGCAAACTTTCTTACTTATACGATTGTCAATCATTCCATCTGTAGGATTTACTAAATCGAGACTTTGCTAAAGTTTTATTCCCGTACAAATACTTAAACAAGCTACAGGAAGCAATGGTTGGGTAGCGGTCCAGCTACTCAGAATAGGGTGCTCTAGAAATAGTTGAGAAGTTGGTGTTTAGAATATAGCCGTTGATTCGTTCTGAATGCAGCGCCTCTAAACAGATAACGGTAGGACGCTGACAGTTGAGTGACTGTGGCTCGGAGATCTAGCGATTCAGCTGATTGTGTCTAGCGCAAACCAACAGTCGTTTTTCTAATAGGTATCATGTCGAACCTGAAGCCAAATAGCAGTTCTGGTTATGTAACCCTGAATGCTTTGAAACAAAACCCTGCTCTCTCTCGTTTGATGTTTACGACTCAACCCACGAGTGCGGAGCAGATGGCAACGATTATTGAACCTATTCTGCAAGCTCCCCAACGTTGTAGTATTACTCCGCTATACATTCAGGCGATCGCGACTGCGGAAACCACCATTTTGGCGACAAATCTTGGTTCCCCCCAAGAACTTCAGGTGACTGAAAAGGCTGCTAATTGGTTGATTGGGCGCAATGCTACCTGTGCCATTACAGTTGCTCATCGCTCAGTCTCCCGTTGTCATGCCGTGATTGGCTACTATCCCAGCCGCGATTTTTATATTGCGGATGTGGGCAGTAGTAACGGCACTTGGGTAAATCGTCGTCGCTTAGCCCATCTAGAGCGCCACCTGTTGCAAGATGGCGACTTGATTCAGCTAGGCTCTCTTTGTGTAGAGTTTTTTGTAGCTACGGGCGATCGCTTAGCACCTGAAGGCAATGAAGCCACAGCTACCCATCATTAAAGATTCGGATTAAGCTTTGTTTAGCCAACCGGGTCTACCTGTTTTTCTTGAGATACGTTTCCAACTCCATCACGCCCTCCTCTTCTGAATTGAAAGGAGGGTTTTTCATTGGGCCTGCCCAACGGAACAAGCTTGAACTAAAAGGAGAGTTGTCTCATCGGGTTTGATCAACCTTGCAAGTGCTCAGCTCAGGAAAAGCTAGGAAGCCGCAGGCTGTGCTTCGCGATCGAGCAGTTGTTGAAACTGGATTGTGTCTTGGCGCGGATCAGCGTAAGTGACCTTAACTTCCATGCGATCGCCTGGAGATGCTGCTTTGGTCAGCCGAATCGCCAATTCCAGCCCTAAGTCTTCTAGCAAAATCAGCGCTAAGTTTTCGTGCTCTCGCAGCCAGCGCAACACCAAAGCTTGCCATACTTCATGGGTATGACGACGCAGGTATTCCAAGCCCCAATAGCGGTTGGTTTGCCGCTCTACCGCAGTTGCTTCTTGAGCTACAGCACCCACGCTCATCAACAACTCTTTCATCTCATCTGCCGAGAATGGTAGCGGTGTGCCTCGTAGATGAGCCTTGATCTGGAAATGCGCCAGCAAATCTGTATAGCGCCGAATCGGTGAAGTGACCTGAGTATAAGTGTCTAGGCCCAGGCTGGCATGTCGGGCTGGGGTAATGCTCATTTCACTGCGGGGCATACAGCGACGAATCGCGCAGGAGCGCACAGGGCCAGCAGGCAGTTGCAATAACTCTTCTTCGGGCGGTAGCTCTGGCTGAGTTTGGTTGCGGAAGGGAATTGCTAAGTTATGCGCCTGACCGTAGCGGGCCGCCACTTCTCCAGCCAAAATCATCATTTCAGCCACGAGTTGCCGCGACTGAGAAACTTCTAAGACTTCAATCGTAATCTCGTCATCGTGGACCTTGATGGAAGATTCTGGCATGTTGATGCTGATAGCACCTTGAGAGTGCCGCCAGGTCTGCCGCCGCTTGGCCCAGCTTGCGATCGCCTGGAGTTCAGATTCACCTAGAACTCCCAACTCCAACATCTCATCGACATCTTCGTAGGTGAGGCGATAAGTGGGCTTAATCAAGCTAGTTTGAATTTGGTAGTCTGCGATCGCCCCGGATTCATCCAGAATCACTCCAAAACTCAGGGCGTAACAGATTTTCCCCTGAATCAAGCTCATGGGGCCTGTTGCCAGTTCCGGCGGAAACATCGGGATGATGCCAGTTGGCAGATAAATGGTGGTGCTACGTCGGCGTGCTTCTAGATCTAGATCGTCTCCAGGCACAATCCAGCGCGTTGGATCAGCAATGTGAATCCAGAGCTTTTGACGGCCATCTTCCAAGTATTCCAAGCTGACGCCATCGTCAATCTCTCGCGTACTCTCATCGTCAATGGTGTAGACTTTTAGACCCGACAGATCAAGCCGTCCCTCGACATCGAGATCGGGGGGTGGAGACTCTAAGCAACGTTTTGCGACTTCCAGCACTTTGGTAGAAAATTGAGTGGGGATTTGACTGCGGCGTACAAACAGATTTTCGTGGACGCTCCACAACCCTAAATCCACCAAGAGTTGGAAACCAGCTTGAGGAGTTTCAGGTCTTCCGAGAGCAGCCAAAGTTTCTAGGGCTGGCATCCGGTGAGAAGCTTCTTCTCCTAAGGTAGCAAACCGCTCTAGGGCTTCGAGGCGACCGCGATCGCTGTTCTGCCATTCTACGGCTTGATCCGTTAAGGCTTGCTGGATTCGAGTCAAAAATTCTTGCCATTCCCGCTGCTTTTGACCCGCCACTGTTAGCTGGTGCTTCAACTCCGCAACCTGAGTCGCTGAGCGAGGCTCGTAGTGGTCTCCCTTCTGCTTAAAGTAGAGCTTGTCTTCTGAGAGTAAATAATGAGCGGCATAGCACAGAGGCGGACTCTGGTCTGAGAACAGTAACAAAGCCATGCCAGCGGGATCAACCGCCTCACTGTCTTCCACCAACAGTTCCCAAGCCACCTCTAGACTAGAGGGGTCAAGATAAGCCTCCACTTCCTTCAGAAATTGAGGGATTTCCGACGGCTTGTAACTTTGGCCTGTAACGGTGTAGGTGACTTGCCGAGGATGAAGGGTGTAAGACTGGCCACGTTCATCCAACACGATCCAGTGCTTTTTACCCTCTGGACGTTCTAGAACTGCCAGCCGACGATCGCTATGCAGTCGAAATTCAACGAGAGTTCCCTTCTCCACCAGCTTTTGCTAACCCCAGTATGGCTTTTGCGGTTTACTGATCAGCGCGCTCTATTCAGCTAACTATGGAGCCTTAGCCGATTGAGTCGGAGTGTCTTTGTCCTGCCCATGCGAAATTGCACCCACGTCTATAGTAAGGCGGGTTGGTATCACCTGACAGAAACTTTAGACCCAATTTTATCGAAAAACCCCTCCGAGGGGAGAGGTAAATTTAACCTTCTTGATTCACAAAAGGCAGCAAAGCGATGAGGCGAGCTCGTTTGATCGCCACGGTTAGATCGCGCTGTTGCTTTGCAGTCAAACCAGTGATCCGCCGAGGCAGAATCTTGCCACGCTCAGTGATGAACTTGCGGAGCAAATCCACATCTTTGTAATCAATGGGTTCTTCGGGCTTGATGGGGGAAACGCGACGGCGGAAGTAAGTCATAGCAATTGTTTGTGAGTCAAAAATCTTCAGAAAAACAGCGGACCAGAAACTAATAGAGCCTTGAATCCAGAAAAATAATCTTTCGAGGATTTCCAGACAGCAATCTATTTGATTTCTTTATGAGACGTGTGCTTGTTGCAGTGGGTGCAGAACTTGTTGAGTTCCAACCGAGCAGTGGTGTTGCGACGGTTCTTGGTGGTGGTGTACCGAGAGACTCCTGCCGAACGCTTTGCAGCGTTGGTACGGCACTCAGTGCACTCCAGCGTAATGATAATACGGACGCCCTTAGCCATAGTTCCAGCCGTTCAAAAATGCGAATTAGACACAATCTCTTATTTTTTCACACGACGACTCACTTCGGCAAGTAATCGCTTCACCTTTAAGTCTAAAGAGTAACCTCGGCTGGTTTGGATCACGCTAGTCTTTGCCAAGCGATCGTGCAGAGATTGTTGGTTGAGGGAGTCGGCGATCGCCAGCCCCAAGTCCAAGGCCAAGGGCAGGACTAGCAACACAATCCACCCTTCTCGAATCAAGCGCCAGCTACTCAACCCCAGGGCGACAAATAGAGCACTAGCCCCCAAATAAGCTTCTCGTTTCAGCAAGGCTAATAAATCAGCCGAGCGCAGCGCTTTGGGATCAATCACCTTAATATCGAAAACCCATCGCCCCAGACTTTGACCCTGGTTGCGATAGGGAAGGAAAACTCGGAGGGCCAACCAGGCGATTAAGAAAAGCAGCGATCGCAGTAATTGCACCATGCCACCACTGCCAAGCACCAAAGAACCAGCGAACCAAGCACAGAAAAAGTCCAACGTGAAAGCCACGGCACGTCGCCAAATTGGCGCTTTAGGAAGGCGAGCTGCTACAAGGTCACTGCGCATATATTGTGAGCGTTCCGGGATAAAGCGTGAAGTTGGGCGGATTCTGTCTAAATCATGAGTACGAACTGCTGAAACCTCACCGTCCTATAGGGGTGATATTCAGCTGGGCGCAGCTACTTAAAACGTATCATTCTGCTGATTGCTAACGAGCGGTAAACTAACAAACAAGTTCCAAGAGAAAATCCGGACCATGCTGCCCGTTAAGCAAGCAGAAGCGCTAATTCTCAGCTTAGTTAACCCCTTATCGCCCGCCCAAGATACAGAAGTTTTAGACTTACTGTCTGCGTCCCAGCGGATTTTGGCAGCAGCGGTTACGAGTGCGCTTGATTTTCCTCACTGGGACAATTCAGCGATGGATGGCTATGCAGTGCGCTTTGCCGATGTGCAGTCCTGCAAGGCTGAGCAACCTGCAACGCTAGATATTGTGGAAGAAATTCCTGCAGGGTATCAACCGCAGCAAACGATTCAGCCTGGGCAAGCCGCCCGGATTCTGACTGGAGCCATGATGCCAGCGGGAGCCGATACTGTTGTGATGCAAGAGCGCACCCAGCGTCAAGGCGATCGCGTCACGATTTTGGAAGCTCCAGAATTTCAAGCTTTTGTACGGCAGCGAGCCACTTTTTACCAAGCGGGCACCCTCCTTCTGCAACCAGGTATTCAGCTGAATGCGCCCGAAATTGCGGTGTTAGCAGCAGCTCAGTGTGCTCAAGTCAGCGTTTACCGCCGTCCCCGGGTTGCTATCCTCTCGACTGGTAGTGAATTGGTTGCCCCAGACCAACCTTTGCAACCTGGGCAAATTGTGGACTCGAACCAGTACGCTTTAGCCGCGTTGGTGCAGCAGCTAGGAGCAGAACCATTGCTGCTAGGGGTGATTCCAGATGAACCGGAAGCTTTAAAGTCAGCGATCGCTCAAGCCACGGCCACTGCCGATGTCGTGCTTTCCTCCGGCGGTGTTTCCGTCGGTGACTATGACTACGTCGATGAGATCTTGGCAACACTGGGAGCCGAAATCCACATTCGAGCCGTAGCCATCAAACCAGGCAAACCTTTGACAGTGGCAACTTTTGCTGCACCCCAAGCACCCCAAGCACGCTCGGTTTTGTACTTCGGGCTACCTGGTAATCCCGTTTCGGCTTTAGTTACTTTCTGGCGCTTCGTTCAACCCGCTATCCGCAAACTATCAGGATTAGCTCAAGGCTGGGAACCGACGTTTATTAAAGCCCGCACCCAGCAAGATTTACGCTCCGATGGCAAGCGAGAGAGCTATCTCTGGGGATATCTGCAATTGGTGGATGGTGACTACGAATTTCGTCTAGCAGGAGGCAGCCATAGCTCTGGCAACCTGATCAACCTGGCCCAAACCAATGGCTTAGCGATGTTACCTGTAGGTCAAACCGCGATCGCCACAGGCACAGAAATACTCGTCATGCAAGTCGATTGAATCAAAAATCGATTCACTTCCAGCACCAACTTCTAGCAATCACTTCGAGCCTCATACAATTAAACTCGTCTGGAGGAGGTCTGGAGGACGCAGCCATCCTTCAGCGGGGGTTTGGGGCAAGCGCCCCCAAGGGTTTGGTTCTGATAAGATGGTCGGTTGGTAATCGATGCGCGCGGCGCTAAACGCACATTGAATCATGAGTATTAGCTGTTAGTGCGCGCCGAACACACCCTACATTCCTACAAAAAACACCTCCCCCTTTAGCCACTACCTTCAGCACCTACTTGTCTATGGTTTCCGCCAACGTGAACCCCACCTCCGCAAAACCTCGCTCGCGATCGCAAATTGGTGTTGCAATTATTGGCACAGGTTTTGGGCAGAAAGTTCACATTCCAGGGTTTCAAGCCCACGATCGCACCCAAGTCGTGGCAGTGTATCACCGGGATCTAGCCCAAGCCAGAGCGATCGCCGAAGCCCACCAAATTCCCCATGCTTGTAGCAGCGTCGAAGAAATTGCCGCTTTGCCAGAAGTGCAAGCCGTCAGCATTTCTACACCCCCATTTTTGCACTACGACATGGCTCAAACCGTATTGCAAGCAGGCAAACACATCCTGCTAGAAAAGCCGACGACCCTCTCCGCCACAGAAGCCAAACACCTATATCATCTAGCAGCCAGCAAGCAAGCGATCGCAGCCCTCGATTTTGAATTTCGCTGTGTCCCCGCTTGGCAACGCTTGGCTGAGCTGCTAGCCGAAGGTTATGTCGGTGAACCTCGCTTGATCAAAATTGACTGGCTGGTTTCCAGTCGAGCCGATGCCACCCGCCCCTGGAATTGGTATGCCCAGCGAGAAAAAGGAGGCGGTGCTTTAGGCGCGATCGGTTCCCATGCCTTTGATTACATTGCTTGGCTGTTCGGTCCCATCCAACGCCTATCGGCTCGGCTTAGTACTTCTATCCCGGCACGTCCTGATCCTAGTACCGGAGAGCAGAAAACGGTCGATGCCGACGACACCTGCATGCTGATGCTAGAGCTAGCCAACGGTACACCTTGCCAGGTATGCCTCAGCTCCGTCACCTATCAAGGTCGTGGGCACTGTGTAGAAGTGTATGGCGATCGCGGCACTTTGGTTTTAGGCAGCAACAACCAAAAAGATTACGTGCATGGATTCCAACTCTGGGCCAGCCAAGGCGGACAACCCCTAAGCTTGGTAGAGATTCCCAAGCGCCTAGAGTTTCCTAAAACTTACCTGGATGGTCGAATTGCGCCGTTTATGGGAGTGGTCGATCGCTGGGTACAAGGGATTGATCAACGAGCCGCGATCGCCCCTTCCTTGCGCGAAGGTGTTTACTCACAATTGCTGATGGACTTAACCCATCAATCCCACACCACAGGAACTTGGGTAGAAGTGCCCGATTTAGAGCAATTCTTAGCAAGTTAAGCTTGGGTTTACCTTAGGAAAGCTGGTAACGCATCCCAGGTGCTTGCGACACCAAACCCAGTAATTCCAACTGAAGCAGCGCACTGGAAACTGCTGCTGCTGCTAGCCCTACCTGCTGCACAATCAGATCAAAAGCTGTAGGCTCAGCCGTTAACGCCTGCAAAACGGTTTGCAACTCTGGCGCTAAATTTGGAATTAAGGCATGGCTCGAATGGCTAGGAGCAGCCTTGGCGCTTGGGGCTGCTGACGCTACCACCTGTAGACGTGGCATTGTACCGAGCATCTCTAGCAGATGGATTTCGCTCAAAATTGCTTGGGCTCCCACGCTTAGCAGTTTCAAGCAACCCATCGAGCGAGGATTGTCTAGCGAACCAGGCAGCACGTAGACATCGCGGCCATAATCATTCGCCAGATGAGCCGTAATTAAAGCGCCGGATTTACCGGGTGCTTCCATTACCAAAACTGCACGACTCAACCCTGCAATGATACGATTGCGCCGGGGAAAATGGCTGCGATCGGGTTGTGTCCCAGCGGGATATTCGCTCACTAGCAAACCCTGCTCGGCAATTTGGTCGTAAAGCTTTTGGTTCTTCCAGGGATAGACCATATCTACCCCAGTCCCTAGGACCGCGATCGTGTAGCCGCTTACATCTAGACAACTTTGATGGGCTTCAGTGTCGATGCCGTAAGCCAAGCCCGAAACCACTGTGAAGTTTTGGTGAGCTAAAGAGGAGCTGAGTTTGCGTGCCCAACGCCGCCCATAGTCCGAAGGGTCACGGGTACCCACGATCGCGATCGCCGGGGTGGTTGCTTGTTGCTCCTGAGGCTGAACTTGACCTTTGTAATACAGGGCAGGCGGAGGATCTGGGATTTCTAGCAGCAACTGAGGATAGCCCGGATCGGCTGGGGTCCAGAAGCAAGGATTTTCCCGCTCATGGGTTTCTAGCAACTGCTCTGGATGAATTTTGGCTCGCGCTGCCACCATCACTTCGAGGGTTTGGGGTCCAATGCCGTCCACAGCCCCCAGCTCTTTTGGGCTTGCTTCCCAAGCAGCTTCTAAAGTTTGGAAGTGCTGTTGGAGCCGTTTAAGCAAAATGGGACCAATACCTGGAATGCGGGACCAAGCTAACCACAGTGCGCGTTCTGAAAACAATCATTCACCCTCAAGTCGGCGGATCTCAGTATGCCCCAATTTTGGCTTAATGCTGACTCTGCCTAGCGCCAATCCGCTCAATTTCAAGCTGAGTCTACGTTCTAAGTTTTCCAGCTCACAAACCGAGCATACAAATAGGCGATGACTTCAGAAATAACAGTGCGAACTCCCTCGCTCGATCGCCACCAATGTTCTACATCATAAGCTCGTGGCTCAACGGCGATCGCACCCACATGCACCGTTGGGGCCAATGCTTGCCGAAAAACCAGCCAACTACGACGAGTATGAGTGCCCAAAGTGAAGAGATTCACGTCTGTGATCCGTAAACCCGATGCGGACAACCACTTCCGCAAGGTAACGGCTGAGGTGTAGGTGCGGTCCTTCTCAACTTTGGGAGTTGGGACAGCAACCAATTGCTTGGGATCGAATCCTAAAGCTAGAAATGTGGCGGCTGTCAGCTCTGCAAAGTTTTTATATTCCGCCAGATAGTAACCTCTGGATAACGGGGTGCCTGTGGTAATGAGTTTTTCGTAGGAGCCGCGCTGATATTCCGCGATCGCCTCTTCTACGGCATAGTCTGGCAACCAACCTTCTACAACTAGAATATTGGCTGGGATTGGAGCGGTGACCGCAAGGAAAGGATGGATATTAGCGATCGCCCAACCAAGCATCATCAGCAAGCTCAAGAAGATAACAGCCCAACCTTGCAGAGTTGGCAGCCACACTTCTCGCCGCTGGATTAACTGAATTCTGAACTTCAATCTTTTTTTTGGCTGCATTAGAAACTAATTCTTGCTAGGGCGATCGCTCACTACTTTAGACAACCAATATCCTTCAACATGGCTAACTGCTGCTGGACAGGAGCGAGCGTATTAGCAGCGATCATGCCACTGGCTGCAACGGCGGGTAAGCCAATGCCAGGAAAAGTAGAATCTCCACAGCACAATAGTCTTGGCAAAGGTGTACTCGGTCCTGGAAATAAGCTGTCTCCGGCGGAGATGGCGGGACCATAAGAACCTCGATAACGCCGCAGATAGCGCTCGTGAGTGAGCGGGGTGCCCACCAAGGAGACTTGGCAGCGGGAGCGGATATCAGGAATGATACGTTCCAACGCTTGCCACATCACCTCTGCTCGTTGCTCCTTTTGTTGGGCATAGGCTTCACTGCGCCGATCCAAGCCTTGCCACAAATCATAAGGTTCATTCCCAGGAGTATAGACATGAATCGTATGTTTTCCGGTAGGGGCCAGGGAAGGATCAAGCAGAGAGGGAATGGAAACAAGAACTACATTTTGAGGAGCGGTGACTCCCATCTCCCAATCATTCACCACAATGTAGTGACAAGCCAAATCCGAGCGAAGTTCAGTAGCATCAATACCCAGATGGAGATGCATAAAACTATCGCAAGCTGGCGTAGATTGCCGCTGAGCTTGAAAACGCTGAGGCAAAGCTCCTGCGGGTAGTAACTTGAGCGTATCCCAAATAGAAGCATTCGAGATCACCGCTCGTTTAGCACGAATCTCCTTACCACCTCGCAAACGCACTCCGACTGCGCGATCGCCCGCTACTAAAACTTGCTCTACATGAGCATTTAACAGCAACTTTCCTCTCTGTTTCTGCAATCCTCGCACTAAGGCATCTACCAAGGCTCCGCTGCCTCCGATGGGATAGTCGAGCGTTACTTCTGGTCGATACCAATCGGCAAACATAAACGCCATCTCCGCTGCACTGGTTCCACTGGCAGGTAACCCAGAGAGGAGAAAACATAACAGATCGAGCCAATTGCGGACAAACGGATCTGTGACCACACCCTCCATGACTCGACTAAACGAGCCAGTCAGCTTCGGGATATGACCAACATGTTGCAAAAGGGAGGGAGCAAAACACCCCATAGTCAAGGCAGCACCGAAATCAAGACGGACGGCGGCTGGAGGAATTGCGATCGCCGCTCTCCCTAGAGGAGCCATGACCCGCTGTAATTCTCGCCATTCGGATACCGCAGTTTCCCCTCGAAGTTTAGCTAAAACCTCACAGAACTGATCCGCACCAACAGTAGTATCAAAATCGCCCTCAGGGAGACAGCAACCCCACGTATTGTAGGTAGCACAGGGCAGCTCTTCACCAATGGCATCCAACACTTGACGGAGAGGGTTAGCAGAAGGACTGTAGGACAAACCAGAGTAGAGCGAGGGGCCAGAGTCAAACTTGAACCCTTGATACTCAAACCCGTGAGCCGCACCACCCGGAATCGCATGGCTTTCACAAACCGCCACCTCAAAGCCATAGCGAGCTAGGAGCGCCGCACAGCTCAACCCCCCAATGCCACTCCCAATTACAACTACATCCACTACATCCGTCACGGTGTCACTCAATAATCGAATAAGTCTTCAGATAGGGGGTAGATTACCATCTGCTGATTATGCTGAGCACATCAGTTGTTGCTTGAGAAGCTACCCCGATGAACTCCGCAGACAATCACCAAAATTCCAGTGATACACCTGATCAAGCGGTCAACCTCAACACCAAGCAGATGGACGATGGTAGCGACGCTGATCTAGATGATTTACAGATCACTGATGACAACGTTGTTTATAACGAACGTCTCCTCAACAGCCCAGCCGTCATGCCAGAGATGCCAGGGCAGCGAAGAGACGCAGATGCAGAGAGCAAAGAACAAGTTTAACCAGTGATCCTAATTTCCAGCTTTCGCCAACCGCTCTTGATGAAGATAGTCAAACACAGACTTATCCCCGATGTCAGGTGGAATCGCTTGGATCACTTTGCGGCAAGCAAACACGAGAAACAGTGCTGTCCACAGAGCTAGTAGTACCTGTTCTCCCTGAGGCGGCAGAATGCCTACCATATGCCCTAGCAGCAAAATAGGAAGTAGCGGAGTCAAAATCTTCGTCTCAGCTCGATTAAAGCAAAAAGCTTCCTTGAAAAAGATCCCCGTCAAAGCTGCAAAAGTGAAGCCAACACCCAACAAACTTAAGGGATGATTGTAAACGAAACTCGCTAGCGGTTCATCTGCTTGTAGAGCAAACGCGATCGCACTGAGGCTCCCGATCGCCCAGAACGCTTGCAAAGCTCGATGCAGCGGCGCTAGATAGATATGAATCGTGAGTAAACTAACGCCCAAGGCCAGTGAAAAGCCAGCATACAGCACAGTCAACCACGACATCACACCTGGCTCATTGCCAAAACGCAACACCAAACCAGCCCCAAGGGCGAAACAACCAGCCGCCACCGCCAGCCCCGCGCGATAAATTATCACACCCTGGCGATCGCCCTCTGTAATCG
Organism: Trichocoleus desertorum AS-A10; assembly: GCF_039962155.1. NCBI lineage: Bacteria > Bacillati > Cyanobacteriota > Cyanophyceae > Leptolyngbyales > Trichocoleusaceae > Trichocoleus > Trichocoleus desertorum. The sequence goes on from NZ_JAMPKN010000009.1 coordinate 33,602, forward strand.
TAAATTCCCCAAACTGCCCCTGATAAACTTCCGGTTCCAACTGCGAAGTCGTCATTTCCTCTCCTCCCTCTATCAAAAACCTTAAAACACCAACAAGAGCCACCCTTTTGGAGGGGGTCTGGGGGACGCAACCGTCCCTCAGCGGGGGTTTGGGGGCAAGCGCCCCCAAGCATTTGGTTTTAGCAGCACCTCAACTGCATCTCCAACATGCAATTTCAAACTAGCCTCAGCACTTCCCCCATTCACCGCAACTTCAACCCATCCATGACTTCCTACTAATGCTAACAACGTCCCAGCAGGGCGATCGCTGTAGCTAGACACCCCCATAATTTCCGTCTCACCAATCACAACCGTCCAAACCTGCTCTACCACCGCACTTTCAGGAATATTCGTAATTAAATTACCAAAGCGATCGCAATACTGCACCGAACCCCCAATCCTGTCACCCTCAGACTGATAACTCAGAATCGGCAACTGCACCAAACTTTGCAGATCAACCACTGGCCCCAACTCCCGCAACGCCACCCCACTCGCCAAATGAGCCCCCACAGGCGCAAAAATATCACGACCATGAAACGTCGCACTCAGTTGCCCCGATCGCCAGAATCGAGCATTCGTTAACTCCACTGCCGCGATCGCCCGCTGCTGACTCAAAACCCCACTAAACAACCCATTATCTGGCCCCACCAAAAACCCATCCTCCAACTCAATCGCGATCGCCCGCCTTGTACTTCCCACCCCCGGATCAACCACCGCCACATGCACCGTTCCAGGCGGAAAGTAAGGATAAGCATTCATCAAACAAAACCGAGCCGCCACTACATCCTGAGGCGGAACCTGATGCGTCAAATCAATCACTCGCACCTCAGGATTAACCTGAGCGATCGCCCCCTTCATCACCCCCACATAAACATCACTCAAACCAAAATCAGTTAACAGAGTAATTAAATGAGGTTGTGGCATAAAAATTACCTTCTGGAGGAGGTCTGGAGGACGGCTGCGTCCTCCAGCGGGGGTTCGGGGCGAGTGCCCCCGATGGCTCGGTTCATTAACTCAACTCAGATAAAGGATACTGCCGCCCATACTCATAAATCGCGATCGCCGCCGCAGTCTGCACATTCAAAGACTCAACCATGCCAAACTGAGGAATCGCGATCGCCACATCACAAAGATTTGCAATCTCCGCTGGAATCCCCGTCAGCTCACGCCCCAACACCAACACCGCTCGCCTAGGAAAACTGAACTCAGACAAAGGCACCGCATCAGCCCTTAAATCCAGCGCGATCGCAGAATAACCCGCCTGCTGTTGAGCTGCAATCCAAGCAGGCAAAGCTGAGATCGAACAAGCTTCTAAAGGTTGCCAATGGTGAGCTGAAACAGCCAAATTCCTAAACGCCAAATTCTGGGTCAGGGCTAAATCTGCCACCACCACCGACCCCACTCGAAACGCCTCCGCAGTGCGACACAGCCCACCTAGGTTAGCGGGATTCTGCACCAAACTGGCACAAACCACCAAATCTTGTCGGGGCAATTGGGCATAGCGATCGCGAGCAATCGAGGGTCGCTGAGGCAGAGACATGGGCATAATTTCACAAGGCGATCTTAAATTTTTGGTAATGGACGTTACAGACTGCGAGCTGGGAATGTTAACTTAGAGATCAGTTAAAAGCATAATCAAGCAGAAAAAACAGTCCGTCATGAACAAAAATCATCGAGAAGCCGCAACCAGAACCGTACAAGCTCATCGGGAAAACATCCAGAGAAGCCTGCAACACCGCCTAGAAGTTGCTAGAGCCAACGGAGACGAAAATCTAGTTCGCATGTTGGAAGCCGAAGCCAACTACCTCCGCTAATCATTCACTCATTAGGTTAGGGATTGGATATTGATTGCAAGGCCAGCGATCGCCTAAACTATGCTTCGATTTGCTGGCCCGCCTGCTTTAGTATTTCATTGCTCAAGAGTTACCCTTCAAGCTTGCTAAAGAAAATCCCTCAAGAATCCAACCCGTTAATTGGGCGATTTTTGAGGGATTTTTTTAGGAGTTAGAAATCAACCGCTCCCCGACACCACACGTAGGATTTGCTTAATACTTCATCCACCGATTACGTAGCGTTATCAGGAGCTTTCTTGCTTGACGTTAAACTTTAGGTTTTTAGTTCCCCAATACCTGAAATTTATCCGATGCGACTTAATTTGGACCGGGTTCTAAAAGCGTTTGCCCCTGAAGCTGAGTTGGATGACGCAAACCTACTTCCATTTTAGGCTTTATCTTGACGGTGAGTGAAAACCTGCGGCTAGTATGAAGAAGCGATCGCCCCTAATTGCGCATTTCAGGGCAAGTTATCGCTGCTGATTCGTTCTTGATTGAATGCTTATGAAAGCAGAACTGCTCAACTGGATTCTGTTTGCTGGCAAGGTTTTACACCGTAACAGTGATTGGATGGCTTGGAACTTATTCCTAGCTCTTATCCCGTTAGGATTGAGCGTTTGGCTATTTCGTAGAAGTCGGCAGCCCTCCATTCTTTGGTGGTTGGGTTTGTTGGTATTTGTCGCCTTTCTACCCAACGCTCCCTACGTTCTGACTGACATCATTCATCTAATTTACGACATTCGCGAAGGATTTTCCGAGTGGATTGTCACTCTCGTCCTAGTACCGCAGTATATGTTGTTTATTCTGGCGGGATTTCAAGCTTATGTCCTATCGCTGATCAACTTGGGCCATTACCTCAACCAACGACAACGGCATCGCTATGTGCTTTGGGCAGAATTGGTTCTGCATGCGTTGAGTGCGCTCGGCATCTACCTAGGGCGATTCTTGCGTTTTAACAGTTGGGATTTAGTCACACGCCTAGACTCCGTAGCAGACAAAGTCGTAGATGATTTAGTAGCTAAGCGTCCTGCCCTCGTAATGTTCGTCACATTCATCGTTATTACTGGCTTGTACTGGCTGATGAAGGAGGTGACGTTGGGCCTGATTTTGCGGAAGCGCTATCGTAGAACCTTTGAATCGACCTCTGAAGCTGATCCTGGGTCCAGCTAGTTCAAACTTCCGGAGCTAAACCAATCTCAGGATCTAAGCGTGCGTAATCCTGCACCGCTTTAACCAGATTTTCGGGGGTGCCAATGTCGAGGTATACCCCTGCCTCAAACACCTCTGCTTCGACTCGCAACCCTGCTGTAATTCCCGCTTGAATCACATCCCCGATCGCGAGTTCTTGGGGCGATCGGGGTCCTAAATTTTGGGCCTTGGCTGCTTCGATTTCCTTGAGGTAGTCATGGAGAAACTGAGTGAACGTTGGATTCCAGACCGCGATCGCCCACATATATTGCAAAGTAGTTTGACTCGGTTTCTCAATAATCAGCTGCACTTGCCCGGATGAGTCAAAATCAACCATGCCTGCCTTCTGGGGTTGGTCGGTAGGAAACAAGCCCAAAACTACATCAGCTTCAGTTTGGGCCTGCCGTCGTAACAAATGAGTAAACGCATCTTCGGGCCAAAACAGAATATCTGGAAACCCCAGTGCCACGATCGCGTTTTGGACAAACGGATAAGCTTGGTCCAGGGTATAAGGTACTCCATAGGGCAACCCCATGAGTAAGTAGCCCAAGTGCATCTGTAGCATTGAGCCATCACCAAAATAAGCGGGAATGTCCCACTTGCCCGACCGCAGAATGAAATAAGCCTGAGCAATCCCCGCTTGCTGCAACCGCTCTAGCAAATATTGGCTCACCACTTTGGGCCGCACACTTCTTCCGGATGCTACCGCTTGAAATCCAATCGGATATAACTCTTTGCTGAGCGGAAGCGGTGAAATCCGCGTTGCCTGACCGCCCGCAGGAAGTAATCCGATGATGGGTGGTGAGGAGGTGGCTGGCAAGGCAATGAAGTCAGATTGTGGCATGGGTTTAGATGCGGAATTGAATCTGCGGTCATTGAAGTTGTGGGAGCGATCGCCCTCTCTATATTCCCGATATTCCCGGCTAAGTACAAAACTCCTAAGGCTGGCAGAGGCTGGCAGTTGCTGTCCATTGCTATAGCTGTGAATCCTGGGAATCCTATAGGGTGAAGAATTTTACCTACTTCTAGCAGATTACTCAAATTAGGCGGCAAAACTAAAACGATGAAGAACTTGCTCAATGCTGGTGTGAGTCCAGGATTAGTCTGGTTAGCTCTACTCAGCATTATCTTGCTGCCAGCTCCCGCCACGGCTACCAGCAAAACGGCTCAAGCAGGCAACGTGAAAGCAGAACTTGCTTACCAAAAAGCCAACACGGAATTTACTCAGTTTAATGACCTACGCCTAAAAATCACCCGTGGTGGAAAAACACTGCTTGATCAACCCTTGCCAGATAGTGAAGGGAATTGGCCTCTAGTGGCTTTAGGGACAGATTGGGCCAAAGAAAACGCTCAGGCTGCCTTTCAAGTGCGCGACTTAGATGGCAACCAAGAGCCAGAAGTGTTAATCGATCTGTTTACAGGTGGAGCGCACTGTTGCACCTACTCGCTGATCTACCGTTACAACCCCAACTCTCGAAAGTACAGTTACGATCGCTTTGAGTGGGGCAATGGGGGGTACCAACTGCAAGACTTGGACAAGAACGGAGTACCAGAGTTTAACGGGCGCAATGATGCCTTTGCTTATGCTTTTGGTAGCTACGCTGCCTCTGGCTACCCACTCCAGATTTGGCAATATCGGCAAGGCAAAATGGTGGATGTAACTCGCCAGTACCCCAAGCTCATTCATAACGATGCCTATTTCTGGTGGCAAACCTTTGTCGAACGACAGAATGATGATGTGGAGTATGGGAAAGGGGCGCTGGCTGCCTACTTAGCTGATAAATACTTGCTCGGCCAAGAACAAGATGGCTGGCAAAAAGTCCAAAAAGCTTACAAAGGGCCCGATCGCCAGCAGTACTTTACCGAATTACGTCGTTTTCTGCGGCAAACTGGCTATATTTCGGGTAAACCCCGCTAATCTTGACCGTGAAGCCGAATTGTAATCAGTTATACCGAAACAGATTATTTTTAGTTCAGATTTCCTCTCGAATTAGTCATAGGGGCACTCATACCCAATGATAGAAAACCTTTGCAAAGCTAAGGACTAATCTTGTGACATAAGGTCTTTATTTAAGAGAGTGTAAATATGACAACTGATCCTCGTGATAACAGACCAGAAAACGATCGCTTTGATCCTGAAGATAATCCGGGCACCCAAACTCATGTACCCACCACAGACGAGGGAGATACACCCTTAGATGAGCGGTATCGGATGACTAGTCAGCGCTCTGATTCTGATCCTAGCTCCGGTGCCGAACCCGAAGATCCAGGCGCTCCGGTGGAAGTGATTGGTGGCCCGAATCAGGGAACTGAGGTTCGCTAAAACAATTCCTGGACCTAGGAAATGTTGGATAAGATGAATTACTAATATCTCCCTAGCTAGCAACATTTGCCGAGTAGGGAGTTTTTTATATTTGGTTAAGTAATACCAATTCTCTAAATTCTATTTACCAAATATTCGTAGGGGCGAACGGCCGTTCCCCCTACAGCCAATCACTTTAAATAATTTTTAGCGCTGATCAGTCTTAGGTTTTAACGATTTAGAAATTGCTGTAGACACCAGCCAGAGAGTAATTGCTACGACCAACCAGATGAGTGTTGCAGCGATCAAAACTACCGATGCTGCCCAGCGATCAACAAAGTACCAAACGGCGATCGCGAAGGTAACCAGACCAATGCTGCCTAGAGCTGCACCTGCGGTATCGGCTCCAGCAGCATCTATGTTTTCGTGCTTTTCAATGAGGGTGATGCTCGCAGGTAAAACGGCAGGAAAGGCCATAAACAATCCGCCAATACTGGGACCATAGCGATAGGCCAAAACTCCGGTGAGCATAGTGACTAGCCCGCCAAACACAAACCGGATAGCATAGTCTGACCAACGCATTTGTTTCAGCTTAGAAAGATCAACCTTGATACCCATACTTTTCCTCAGTCATCCTAAGTAAAGCTGACTGTCCACAATCCATAAGCAACGGTTAGCCACAATAGCCAAGCTGCCACAGCCGCCACCCAAGCTTTAATTCTTTGGCTCAATAGCAACCATGTGACTAACAGACTGTAGAAGAACAGGGCGATCGCCCCGGCGATCATGGCTTGCGCTGCTGTCTGTACATAAGTCATGCCATTGTTGGCAAAGGCGATACTTAAGGTTGCTAAAGCTACAGAAGGAGCCGCACCAAATAGCCCAGCGAAGCTTTTAGGTCGCAGCACATCGCTAATAACAGCAAAACCAGAGACGAAGAGTCCCCCGATAAAAAATCGCAGAATCAGCTCAGACATTGACTACTTTAAGCTGAGATTAAATTTTGGTTAAAACACTTTAGCTTGTAGTCTAGGATACTGTCATCAAACTATAGTCTTAGGCCTAGTCACCCTATTTAAGGAGCCAAGTCAAGTTGTCGCCGTGCTGCTGCTAACAGGAGCTTGTGTTCTGCACGGGCGATCGCGTGATAAGTGCGCTCAACTGCCTCGGCATCGACAGAGATCGAGTTGATGCCCCAACGAACTAAGTGATCAATCAATTCTGGAGATTGGGCAGGCGCTTGGCCACAAATAGAGCAAGAAATCCCGGCGGCTTGAGCTAGCTGAATCAGTTGAGCGATCGCTCGTAACACGGCTGGATGGCGTTCATTAAAGGCGGCAGCGAGTTCTGGTTGGTCGCGATCGGCTCCTAGCAAAAGTTGGGTTAAATCATTGGTGCCAATCGAAATGCCTTGGACCCCAGCTTTCACATAATCTGGCAGCAAAAATAGTACCGATGGCACCTCTGCCATGATCCAAAGTTGAAACTCTGCTTGCTGTATCAACCCAGCTTGCTCTACCCGCTGCCGACAAAAGCTAAACTCTTCTACTGTGCGAACAAAAGGCAGCAATAAATGCACATTGCTGTAACCCGCTTGTTGCACCTCCGCCAGGGCTGTGAGTTCTAGCTCGAATAAGGCGGAGTCGAGAAGATAGCTAAATGTGCCCCGCAGTCCCAACATGGGGTTGGTTTCGGCGGGTAGCAATCTGCCGCCTTCTAGCGCTTGGAATTCATGAGAGCGCAAATCGAGTGCCCGGTAAAACACTGGACGCGGAGCGAAGGCTTTCGCAAACTGGCTCACCTGACTGGCAATTCGATCTACAAACTCTTGCTGCCGCCCCTGCTGCAACCATAGATTAGGATGTTGGTGTTCTAGAACCTCTAGCAGCATCAGTTCTGAGCGAATTAACCCAATGCCATCTATGGGCAAAGTTTTAACTTGGTCGATGAAACGAAGTTGGCTCAGGTTGACCAACAGTTGCGTGGCGATCGCGGGTAGGGGGCGATCGCTCCAGCGAGAATTAGGAGACGAACTAGGAGATGAAACAGGGCTATCTTGACCAGAGCGATTGATCGAGTGCCCATCGGCAGGCAGTGTGGTTTTTGGCTTAGGCTGGGTTGGAGGTGGTTGTCGTTGGTAATGAGTGGTTCTGAAATCAGCAATCCGATAAATCTCTCCCTGCGTGCCATCCAATAGCACTGTTTCCCCCGCCTGAATAATGCGAGTCGCCTGCGCCGCACCCACAATCGCTGGTAATCCTAACTCCCGCGCCAAAATAGCGCCGTGACTGGTCATGCCGCCTTGCTCAGCCACCAAACCAGCGGCTTGCTGCAAGCATGAAAACCAATCTGGTGTGAGCGTGGTGGTGACTAAAATTCGACCGGGTGGGATGTGCTCAGGTAAGTGGGCATCAGTAATCACGACTGCTTCGGCGATCGCTTGGCCACTAGCCGCCGCCAATCCTTTTAGAATCAATTGGGGTTCTGTCGGCACAGTCTTCCGCAGCCATGATGGAGCGATCTGGTCTGGTTGCTGGAGTTCCGAAATTGGTAAGTTAACTTGGGTGAGATACAGCTCCGGGGGAGACTCTATATCTGCCTGCATCCACATCCACTTGAAGGTGAAGGTAGCGCTAAAGTCAGTTTTGAGTTGTTGCGCGATCCGAATCAGTTGTTGCAGCGTGGCTGGAGGCAGGGCGTATCGGTTTTGCTGCGCTTCTGTGAGTAGGTGAACCTGCAAGCAGCCATCGGGATGTTGAAAAGCAGGCTGGCTAATGTCCTTTAAGAACGGTAAGAAATCGGGGGCTTGGGGCAAGGTATGGGCGCAGGTTTTGCTGCCCAAGGTTTGAGCTTGCACAATGCCTTGGAGCGCATCTATCTCGTAAGAGTCTGGAGTCACTTCACCCCAAGCGATCGCGGTTTCTAGACCCCAAGTAGACTGAATCGCAACAAGATTATCCTCAACCTTCACTACTCCTGCGGCGATCGCGGGCAAGACTGGGTGAATCAACACGGCTAAGCAAATTTGCTCTAAAGGAATTTCGGCTCGCTGCCAGTACAGCAAACTTTTGGCTCGAAACAACTCTGCCCAAACTTTTTTTAAGCCGACTGCTAAGGCTTCTGGTTTAGCAGAGCAAATTTGCGGCTCAAAGATCTCGGCAGCTTCTAGGGCCAAGAGATTGTCGGCGGGTGGCTTCAGGGCCAACGAAGGTTGCAAAATCAGGGTGGTGGCTTGCAGTTGGGAGGCCGCTTCGCTTAAGTTTTCTAGCCACAGCTCTGGTAATGGAGTGGTCGTAATCTCATGACGGATGTGCTGAGCGATCGCCTGCAATTGTTGAGGATGATCGACGTTCAGATGCAACGAAGAACTCGGAAGATCAGCAAATGGCTCTCGCCACTGAATAGACTCAATAAATTCTTGAAAGGTTTGGGCTGGTACCACTAAACCGGATAGCACAGGGTAGCCACTCTGAAGCAGATGACCGAGATAAAAGGCTTGATTTCCAAACCACAAAGGATTCGTATGTTGAATTTGATTCAACCAGTACAGGCTAGGCACAGGCAGCGCTGGTCTGAAAATAATCTTTCAATCTTAATCTAGTGGCTGTCTTTCCCTGAATCTTCCTTGCAATGATTAAAGACCTGACTGCTATTTAACCGACTTAGCCGACTCATTCAGTTAGCTGACTAAGCTAACAATCAAATTAATTAATTCGGCCAAGTTTACAGGCTTGGATAAGTGATGCTGAAATCCGGCGGCTAGAGCTTGTTGGCGATCTTCTGCTTGGGCATAGGCAGTCAAGGCGATCGCTGGGATATTGCGACCTTGGGTTGCTTCTGCCGCGCGCCACTGTCGGATTAAAACGTAGCCATCTTCACCAGGCATGCCAATGTCGCTGACTAACACTTGAGGTTGCCACTGTTGCCGCATGGCTAAGGCCGCTGGGCTGGAGCCAACGGCTTTTACCTCAGCCCCTTGCTGCATTAAAGCAGTCGTGAGAAATTCTCTGGTATCGGCATCGTCATCCACCACCAAAATGCGTAAGTTATTCAGATTGGACGTAGATGGGAGGGTTATGGCGGGTCCTGCCAACGTGACTGAAGGTAGAACAGTCTCTGGGATAGGACCCAAGCTCCGAGGTAAGCGGACGGTAAAAGTAGCGCCTTGGCCTATACCTGGGCTGGCTGCTTTCACTTGGCCTCCGTGTAGCTCGACTAAATGTCGCACGATCGCGAGTCCTAGACCCAAACCGCCGAAAGAGCGAGTTGTCGTACTGTCGGCTTGACGAAAATGGTCAAAGACATGGGGGAGAAACATCGGACTAATGCCTTGCCCCGTATCAGCGATTTCAATTTCTACAGTGGTTTCGCAGTGACGCAGATGCATCGTGATGTGCCCTGCTGGAGGCGTGAACTTGATCGCATTGGACAGTAAATTCCAAATCACCTGCTGCAAGCGATCGCTATCACCCAAGATAAAGCTATTGGGTTGGTCAAAAATGAGTTGCAGTTGCATCGATTTGGCTTCGAGTAAAGGGCGGGCAGCGTCGAAGGCCGCTTCAACCACTGGCACCAAGTCAAGTTGCCGCATTTGCAGCTTTATCTGGCCCCGCATCACTCGGGAGACATCGAGCAAATCTTCAATTAATTGGGTTTGCAGCTTGGCATTGCGCTCAATGGTTTCTAGGGCGCGCTCGGTGGTAGCAGGATCAAAATTGCGATTTCGCAACAGGCGGGACCAGCCCAGAATGGCATTGAGGGGCGATCGCAACTCGTGAGATACGATGGCGAGAAATTCGTCCTTCATGCGATTAGCCGTTTGGGTTGCCTGGTAGAGTTGGGCATTGTCTACAGCGGCGCTCGCCCGACGGGCTAAATCTTCTGCTAAGTCCAAGTCGGCTGATTGGTAAGGTCGCGTAGAGTCCACTCGAATTAAAGAAATAACCCCCAACACTCTTTCGCGGGCTACGAGAGGGACGCACATGAGAGAGCGGCCTGCTAAGCGCTGTAACACAGCTAAGTGCTTGGCATCCTGGGCAATTTCAGCCAAAAACCCAGGGGAAATTTCCGGAATCAGCACAGACTTGCCAGTGCGTAAAGCAGTGAAAGCAGGGTGCGGCTTGGTCAAATTGGGCGGGTACTGCTGCAACTGCTCTTGCATCATTTGAGCTTGCGCCGGGTCTCTGTGAGCGATCGCTAAGCGCCGCAGCGTTTCTCCCTCCTCCACCATATCAATGGTACAGAAGTCGGCCAGGGTAGGGATGGTGAGCTGCGCCATACTGGTCAGCGTGGCTTCGTAGTCGAGCGAAGACACTAATACAGTGCTGGCTTCGGCCAAAAACTGCAAAGCGCTCACCGCCCGCCTGCGCTCAGTGGTTTCTACCATCACACCTCGGAGTTGCTGAGCTTGACCGGAAGCATCGGTGACGACGTAAACAATGTCCCGTAACCAAATAACTCGGCCATCCGCTGCGATCGCCCGATACTCAAAATCTTGGTTTTGGCGGGTGGTCGTTGCTGTTTGGCAGATCTGGCGGACGCGATCGCGATCGTCTGGGTGAATTAAGCTGGGCCAGAAAGTTGCGTCTTCCAGCCAGCGATCGATGGGGTAGCCCAGCATCGTTTCTGCTTGCTGGCTGACAAAGGTAAACTGCCAAGTTTTAGCTTCGGCTTCCCACACGATCGCGTCGAGTCCATTCACCAAATCGCGAAATCGCTGTTCCGCAGCTTCCGCCGCCGCTCGAGCCGTTTGTTCTCGCTCTAGCAGCTTCAGCCGCTCCACCTCGGCACGCTTACGCTCGGATACATCTGACATCAGCGACACAACGCTGTTGGGCTGCCCCTTGTCGTCTCGTAGCACCGCCGTCCATAAGTCAATAAAGATCGACGTTCCATCTTTGCGCTGGCGATAAGTTTCAAATCCGCTGAGCAGTTGGCCCGCTAAAGTCGTCTGCAAATTTTGCAAAAATTCTGCCTGTTTATCGACAGGAATACTAGGGAGAGGTTGACCCAGTACTTCTGACGCAGACCAACCAAAAATCTTTTCAGCGGCAGGGTTCCAAAGCTGGACTCGGCCTTCGGGGTCCAGCATGGTGATGCCGAGCGGAGAGGCTTGGATCAGCGCTTGTAAGGTTTGATTCGTTTCTTCTAAAACGATCGCGGCTTGTTTGTAGGGAGTAATGTCTTCTAACAAGCCATCAATAAAAGTTTTACCATCGGCTGATTGGCTCAAGGTGGCGCTGAGCAAAGCCCAAATGCGACTACCCTGGCTACAGAGCTGGACTTCGCGCTCGTAGTAGCGGCTACTGGCTTGTAACCACTGTTGAAATTCTAAGTAGTCAGCATGGTGGCAAAACAGTTCTTCCCAATTCAGCGTTAGGGCAGCGGTAGTGTGCGGTAATTTCAGGATCTTTTGAAAGGCGCTATTGCTTTCCAGCAAATGCCCATCTGCACTCGCTCGAAACACACCTACATTCAGCCGCACCAGCAAAGATTGGAGTTGTTGTTGTAGCTGGGCCGATTTGCGGCGCTCGATCGCATGTTCTAGGGCAGAGCGGACGGCGATCGCTAAGCGAAAGGTGTGTTTGGGAGACTTGAGAATGTAGTCTTCTACCCCAGCCTTCATCGCTGCCACCGCCACTTCTTCGTTACCGCTGTTGGTGAACATAATCACCGGACAGTCAGGATAACGGGCTTTAATAGCTTGGGCGATCGCCACCCCATTGTTCCAACCTAGCTGATAGTCAGTGACGACTAAGTCAAACGTATCTGTAGCCAGAGCTTGGCTCAATTGTGCCGCAGTAGCAACTTCCTGAAACTCTACGTCTTGGAACTCCCGGTGTAACTCCCGCTTTACTAGGAGGCGATCATCAGGGTTGTCATCGATAATCAAAATCCTTGCCATAGGATTGCCAACTGAATATCCACTTTAAGCTGCGCCAGAGAAAAGTTACTGCAAGTCGGGTCTGGATACAATTGCCGCGATCGCTTTAACTTGCATCCTAAACCGCATCTGGGATGGCATCAAGGCTCAATCGTGGGCCAGCGTGGGAGCTTGATTGAGATTCATCCAATAGAGATCGAGCATTTTCACAATGTCTAATAAAGCGTTGAAGGCCACTGGCTTGACCAAGTAAGAATTTGCGCCCAAATCGTAGGCCCGATTCACATCACCCATTTCTTGAGAGGAAGTCAGCACGATTACGGGGAGACGCTTTAGCTCAGGCTGTTGTCGTAACCACGCTAGCACTTCATGCCCAGAACGGCAGGGAAGTTTTAAGTCGAGCAACACGAGACTGGGTAAGGGATGCTGATGGCGATCGCGATAAGGGTCTTGGCCAGACAAATACAGTACAGCGGCTTCGCCATTGTCTAGCACCTGCATCGGAGCCGGGAGGTTCGCTTTAGTAAAGGCTCGTTGAATGAGTAAAACGTCATTTGGATCATCTTCCACCAATAAAACTGATCCTGACGTGCTTGAAATCATAGCGCTCTCTCCGTCTCTGTCTCTTGTAACTCTAGCTTGGTCTAGCTCTGGGCTTGTGGTAACTCTAGCCAAAACTGACTGCCTTGGGTAGGGCAAGACTCAACTCCGACTCGACCACCCATGCGTTCTACCCCCTTACGCACGATCGCTAAACCAATGCCAGTGCCAGGATATGCTTCGGTGCCGTGCAAACGCTCAAAGACCCGAAAAATGCGTTCTTGATGTTGCGGAGCGATGCTAATGCCGTTATCTTGCACCCACAGCCGTACGCCATTGGGTTGCGTCTCTGCCCAAATTTTAATTTGGGGTTGCACTCCCGCCCCCACAAACTTCAATGCATTCATCAGCAAGTTGGTCAGGACTTGCACCAGGGTAACGCGATGACCCATGACGCTGAGGAGCGGGGGCACAACCGTAATTTGGGCGTGGCGTTGCCGAATTTCTAAGTCTAGCTGCGCCAAAATCTCACTGACTAAAGCAGTTAAATCGATCGGTTGTAGCTGCAACTCAGCGCGGCTCAAGCGACTGTACGCCAGCAAATCTTCAATCAACGTGTCCATGCGTTGAGCGGCTTTGCTGATGCGATGCGCGTAGTCCTGGCCAACTTCATCTAGAGCTTCCTGATAATCTTCCAGCAAGGCTTGGGTAAAACCTTGCATGGCTCTCAGGGGTGCCCGTAGGTCATGAGAAACCGAGTACCCAAACGCCTCTAACTCGGTGTTGGCTGCTTGGAGTTGGGCGGTGCGCTCTAAAACCCGATTCTCTAACTCGGTGGCATTTTGCTGGAGTTGTTCTCGCAATTGGGCTTGCTCCAGCGCGATCGCCAGTTGATTGGCGACTTCCTGACTGATTTCTCGCTGCTCAGGGGTTAGTGTGGCCACATGAGCGCCCAGCAACCTCAGCTCTCCCACCAAGGTGCTTTCGCTTTTGAGCCGCAACGTCAAACAGGTTTCATGTTCGTCCGTAGGCTCAGGCAAGAGATTGGTAGGGCAAGTTGCTTCTAGCGCCTCAGCGGCATGAGGCTGATTAGATAAAGTCAAGGGTGAAGATGGCTCGATATTAGGTAAAACGGATGCCAGGGGTAGGCGGGTGCCAACTGCCAACCGAGAAACTTTTCCGTTGCTGCTATTCCCTAAAATCTGCGCTTCGCCCGCTTCAAAGTCGTAGCGCAACAGCAAGGCTTGTCGGCAAGGTACTAGGTAGCACAGACGAGCGATCGCCGATTGAGCAATTTCTAGCGATGAGTGTGCTTCTAGAATGGCGCGATCAATATCATGCAGGATGGCTAAGCGTTGAGCCGAGCGTTGCAGAGCGGCTTCTGCGCGTTTGCGCCGTGTTAGGTCACGAGTGATGAGTGCATAAAACCCCACCAGTAGCAGCAAGGTCAGAATGGCAATTAGCGATAGGGCGAGCGTGGTCTGGCGGATGCTGTCGCGGGACTGCTGCGATCGCAGCGCTAACAGGTCTGCTTCCTCTTGCTGCATATCAGCAACCGTGAGGCGGATTTGATCCATCAGTTGTTTGCCTCGATTGGACAACACAATGCGCCGAGCCGCTTCCAGCTTGTTCTGCTGGCCCAATTGAATCGTTTGGTCGAGTTCGCTTAACTTCTGGTTGATTACGGGTTTTAAGAAGGCGAGGCGACCTTGCTGGTTCGCGTTGTCCCTAGTCAAGGCTTGCAACTGCTCCACTCGCTGATTTATTTGAGCGATCGCACTGTTATAAGGCTGCAAATAGCGGGTTGCCCCGGTTAAGAGATAGCCTCGTTGTCCAGTTTCGGCATCTTTCAAGGTCGAAAGCATTCTCTCCAAGGTGATAATCACTTCTTGGGAATGAGTGACCGAGGCATTGTTTCGGATCAGTTGCAGGATATGGTAGTATGACACTCCCACATTGATCGCCAAAACAGCAAGGCCAAAGACGAAGTAGACCGTGAGGCGACGATGCAAAATCTTGGACATAGGTTACTGTCAGAGGCTGACCTTAGGGCTAGATTTCACTAAGGTTGCGATCGCGTGAGTCAGGGCTATCGGTTCTACAGGCTTGGACAAATGCACCTGAAATCCAGCCGTGAGAGAGCGTTGTTGTTCTGCTTCACCAGCGTAGGCTGTTAAGGCGATCGCCGGAATATGACAAATCCTGTCATCGGCCCGCACCTGTTGAATCAACTCATGGCCGTCACGCTCTGGCATCGCAATATCACTGACGAGCACATCGGGTTGGCAATGTTGCAGTACAGCCAGGGCTTCTGCGACCGCAGCCACGGCAGTGACTTTAGCGCCTTGGGCTTCTAAAACAACCGTGAATAACTCTCTAATATCTACTTCATCATCCACCAACAAAATCTGCATCCCCTCTAGGGTTGGCCCTGGGTCTGTAGCCACGGCACCCAACTCCGCAACACTGTGTACTTGAGTGGGTTCTGCCCTAGTAACGAGCGGGAGCCGCACACTAAAAGTAGCGCCTTGGCCTTCCCCCGGACTTGTAGCTTGGACTGTACCTCCATGCAACTCAACCAAGTGACGCACGATCGCCAAACCAAGCCCTAACCCGCCTTGCGATCGCGTCGTGGTGCTGTCGGCTTGGCGGAAGCGCTCAAAGACATGGGGCAGAAATTCCGGTGCCACGCCTAAGCCCGTATCACTGACCCGAATTTCTACTTGAGCCTCACCCAGGGATCCATTGCAATCTAGGTTGGAGTTGCCCAAAGCCTGGACCTGCTCCATCTGCACCTCGACTCGCCCTCCAGACGGCGTAAACTTGACGGCATTGGAGAGCAAATTCCATACCACTTGCTGAATCCGGTCTGGATCAACCGTGACTCGATACCGGGGAGAAGTACAAGCACAGGTGACTTGGAGTGACTTAGCTTCAGCCGCCGGGCGCGCTGCATCGATCGCCGCTTGAATCACGGTCACTAAATCGGTAGGGCAGAGATTGAGCCGCAACTGGCCCCGAATAATCCGCGAAACATCCAAAATGTCTTCTATGAGTTGGGCTTGCAACTTAGCGTTGCGCTCAATGGTTTCTAAGGCGCGTGTGGTGGTAGCGGCATCCATCTGACGCTGTGTGAGCAAGCGGGACCAGCCCAAAATCGAATTGAGGGGAGTGCGAAGCTCGTGGGACAGGGTAGCCAAAAACTCATCTTTCATGCGATTGGCGGCTTCGGCGGTGCGACGGGCAGCTTCACTGGCGGCTCTGGCTTGCTGCGCTTTCTGGTATAAGCGCACGTTGTCCAGCGCGATCGCGGCTCGGTGCGCGACTTCTTCCACCAACACTCTTTCGTCGGGTCCATATCGCCGATCCGAGACAGTTGTAGCCAGTAAAATAGCGCCCAAAATGCGATCGCTACCCCGGAGCGGCTGAATCGTAAAAGACCGCGTGGCTAAATTTTCGATGGCAGTGATATGCCCGGAACTGGTGGGAAATTCTCGGAAAAATGTCTCCGCGATCTCCGCCTGACAAAACGCTTTTCCGGTCCGGATCGCCTCAGCCACGGGCACCTGGGCTTGCAGATGCAGAGGATAGTTTTGATTGAAGGCTAGTAATTGCTCGGTCTGCGTCGGATCAACATGAGCCGCAGCCACGCGACGAATTAGGTCTGAACTTTCATCTCGGACATAAATCAGGCAGTAGTCTGCCAAGTTGGGCACGATAACCTGAGCGAGCGCTTGCAAGGCCACCTCAGACTCCAAGGAAGTCGCGAGTTGAGCACTCACTTGAGCTAAAAAAGCGGCGCGTTGTTGGGCGGCTTCCGCTTCCGCCCGTGCAGCTTGGGCCTGGATCAACTGCACCCGTTCGGCTTCCGCTTGCTTGAGGGCGGTGATGTCGCGGCTGACGATCAAGGCATATTGCACGTTTCCTTCAGCATCCAACTCGGGTACCACCCGTGATTGATAAGTGCGCCATCCTTGCAGGCTAGGAGCTTTGAATTCCACCGTCTGCTCTTTTCCCGTGGCAAACATTTGCTCCATGCTGCTGTCCCAAGCTTGACAGAATGACTCTGGCAAACCATGTTCTTGACTCGTGTGGCCCAAGAAGAAAGCGGCAGGGAATCCGGTGATGCGCTCTACGGCTGGATTGACATAGACATAGCGAAAGGCGCGATCGCAGCGAATAATTACATCCGGGGTGTTATCCAAGAGTGCCTTAGATTCTTGCTCCCGCCGATACAAAGCTTCCTGCGCCTGCTGGCGTTCTGCAATCTCCTGCTGCAAAATCACATTGGCTTGGGTGAGCGCTAAAGTGCGTTCTTCCACCAACCGTTCCAATTCGTCGTGAGATTGGCGTAGCACCTCCTCTGCTTGCTTACGTTCCGTAATATCTAGAACGGTCCCGAACATTCGGATCGGTTGACTAATCTCATTTTGCAGAAACCGCCCCCGACTGACGATCCAATGCAGCGTGCCATCGGGCCAAATAATCCGAAACTCTTCGCTATAGTCGGCTCTAGAGGCTTGCGCTACTTTAAAAGATTGGGCGAGGCGATCGCGATCGTCTGGGTGCACACAAGCTAAAAAGGCGCTCACGGTACCCGAAAAAGAGTCCTCGGGCAGGCCAAATAACCGCTCTTGTTGGCGTGACCAGCTAACTTTACCGGTACGGATGTCCCAATCCCAGTTGCCCATTTGGGCGGCTTCGATCGCCAAACTGAGTTGTTCTCGGCTTTCCCAGAGCTTCAGACCTCGCAAATGAGCTTGTCGCTTTGCCACCCAAAGCCTGTGGTGGAGCAAGTTTGTCACCACCACTGCGGCAATCCCAGCACCAAGGCGCAGCAGATCTGTTTCAGTAAAGTTGAACTGGAACAAGGGGAGATTGATGAAAAACTCAAAGGCCAATGCCGATAGAAAACCAGCCGCAAACCCTGGGCCTACCCCGCTGTACCAAGTGTTGACAACAATCGCAATAAAAAATAGTAGGGCTGGGGTATGACTCAGTAAGGGTTGCAGTAAGCAGGTGAGGACCAAGGCGATCGCCACCGTAAATGCAGCGATACCGTAATGTTGTAGAGCCGTGTACCTCACCGTCATCAACCAGCCTTCACTCTAAATAGATCAATCAAATAGATCAGCGTCAACAGACCTGCATACCCAGCACAGAGCAGGGTGCCCAAAACCCAATTCTGGGTTCAAGGACATAGCCTTTCTATCAAGACTGATTGAGCTAAATTCAGCAACGACTCCAAGAACCTTTTCCACTTGATCCCGCTCTGTCTACAGATAGATCTTGAGGCGAGCTGTGTAGTCTAAGGAAGCAAGGTTTCTCTACAAATTGAATAGAGCAAACTGGCTAGAGAGAACTGAACAAACTGATCTACTCCATAACCGCACTGGGTTTGTTGATGCGCCACTGGACTCATCCGTTGAAAGCTTGGCTGAATGTAATCCTGGAGTCTCCTTGCGCGTTATGTCAGCGATCGACTGCCGCCACCTTTTGCCTCGACTGCGATCGCCAACTCCAACGCTGTGCTTTGCCAGCTCCAGCGGCGCAGTGGCAGGGGCAACTCCCGGTGTTTGCTTGGGGCAAATATGGCGGCACGCTCAAACGGGTGCTAGCGGGCTTGAAGTACGACTACCAACCCCAAGTCGCGCAGCCTCTAGGGCAATGGTTAGGGCAAGCTTGGCTCAAGCAAGGGCCAAAACATCTCATTCATCCCACTTCGGCAGCACCCTTACCCGTCGTGGTGCCCATTCCACTCCACACCGCCAAACTAAAACAACGTGGGTATAACCAAGCCGAACTCTTAGCCCAGAGCTTTTGTGAGCAAACAGGTTTGCCCTTGCAGCGGCAAGGTTTAGTGCGAATTCGAGCCACAGAAGCTCAATTTGGTTTGTCGCAAATCGCTAGAGAGCAGAACTTGGCAGCGGCTTTTGCGCTGAATCAGTCTGTATGGCGAGGCCCTCGCGATCGCCCTGTGTTGCTACTCGATGACATTTACACGACTGGAGCAACAGTACAGTCAGCCGCCCAAATCCTGCGATCGCAAGGGATTAAGGTTTGTGGCATCATCGCGATCGCTCAGGCGCAATACTAAGGCGCGTTTGAGGAAATTAAGTTTGATGAGATTGCGAATCTAAAGCGCTTTAAGAAGGATATACAGTAGGTTGCATCCGTGTGGGCCGAGTGGGCCCAAAGATCGGGCTAGGATCTAGGCCAGCAATTTGTTGAAATTGCTCTGGTGTAATCGTGCTCACAATGGGCTGCTGTTCCCAAGTCTTAAGCTTCTGATGCGCCTGCAATAGGAATTGAAATCCTCTAACGAGAGGGACAGTTAACCAACTGTCTACTAACGTCTCCACCAGCGCTAATTCAATCAGAGGTGCTGGATAAACTCTTAGGAGATCCGCTAAGTAATCTTCAAAGTCATCAATCAAGTCGCTTGGCTCAAAATGCAATTGATAACTATTGACGATATGCTTAACTCGTTGATGGCTGAGTTGTTCCGAAATATTCATCTAGACCTCAGCTAGACTTTAGCGTTGAAATTCTTCTGAATCACTGTCTAAAATTAATCCTTAACTAATAAGTAATTGATAATTTCAAAGATTTTACCAAGCACGGTTTAATTTATAAAAATAATTCTAATTCTTTTCAGATTAATTTAAGCGGCTGCACCTGGGCGATCGCGAATGCAGAGTCAAGCAAGTTTCGGTTGGCAGAGCAAGATGTGGTGAGGTTTTCGCCGAGCATCTAGGTCGATACCGCTTGATCACACGCTCATGGGATGATAAAGAAATGACCAACCCTTTGGGTCCATACCGAGCCTGCAGTTAAGCAATTCACCCAACTGGCTCTTGAATCAGCGCTAAATTCCCACGCCGTCAGCCATGAAAAAGTTTTCCGCTTATACATCTTCTTTATTAGTTACTGGGGCTTTATTTCTGGGAGCTTGTAGTCCCAATTCCAACAACACAGCCACCAACAATACAACTAATACCACCACATCCAGTACAGGTACACCGATTTCCATTGGCATTGCCGTAGCCCAAACTAGCAACGTGGCTTTGTTAGGGCAAGAGCAAGTGGCAGGAGCTAAGATTGCCGAGAAATATTTCAATGAAAAAGGTGGTATCAACGGTACCCCAATCAAACTCGTGTTTCAGGACACCGCTGGAGATGAAGCAGGGGCGATTAATGCGTTTCAAACTTTGATTACTAGAGACAAAGTAGTCGGCATTGTTGGGCCAACTTTGTCTCAGCAAGCCTTTGGAGCCGATCCAGTCGCAGACCGAGCGAAAGTTCCTGTCCTTGGCCCTTCTAATACTGCGAAAGGTGTGCCGCAGATTGGAGAGTACGTTGCCAGAGTTTCCGCTCCGGTGGCGGTGGTAGCTCCAAACGCAGTCAAAGCGGCGCTAAAACTGAATCCTGGCATCAAGAAGGTAGCGGTTTTTTATGCTCAAAACGATGCCTTTAGTAAATCGGAAACTGAAACCTTTCAGCAGACGGTAAAAGACCAAAACCTCGATCTGATTACAGTCCAGAAGTTTCAAACCACAGATACCGACTTTCAAACCCAAGTCACGAATACGCTCAATCTCAAACCGGAATTGGTAATTATTTCTGGGTTGGCTGCCGATGGTGGCAACTTGGTGCGGCAGTTGCGGGAGCTGGGTTACAAAGGCGCAATTATTGGCGGCAATGGCCTGAACACCTCTAATATCTTTCCGGTTTGCAAGGCGCTCTGTGATGGCATTTTAATTGCTCAAGCGTATAGCCCAGAGCATCCTGGTGAAGTGAATGCGGCTTTCCGCAAGGCTTATCAAGCTCAATACAAGAAGGAGCCACCTCAATTCAGCGCTCAAGCTTTTGCGGGAGTGCAGGTTTTTGTCGAAGCCTTACAAAAAATGGGAGACAAAGCTAAACCCAATCCAGGGGCGATCGCTGAGCTGCGGACAGCGTTAAATCAGGAGATTTTGCGGGGGCAATATGCGACTCCCTTAGGCGAGATTGCGTTCACCCCAGAAGGTGAAGTGGTGCAGAAGGAGTTCTATGTCGCCCAGATCAAAATGGAAGGCGATCGTGATAGTGGCAAGTTTGTGTTTCTCAAGTAGG
Source organism: Trichocoleus desertorum AS-A10 (assembly GCF_039962155.1). Taxonomy (NCBI): domain Bacteria; kingdom Bacillati; phylum Cyanobacteriota; class Cyanophyceae; order Leptolyngbyales; family Trichocoleusaceae; genus Trichocoleus; species Trichocoleus desertorum. The sequence goes on from NZ_JAMPKN010000009.1 coordinate 54,501, forward strand.
CTTAGCTCGCAGAGAAATTGATGAGTTTTACTCTGTTTTTTCAGCAGTTCTTGAATGGCTTATCGATCGGCAGTGTTTATGCCATTTTTGCTTTGGGCTATACCCTGGTCTTCTCGATCTTAGGCATTATCAACTTTGCCCACGGCGCTATTTTCACCCTCGGAGCTTACTTCACGTACACGCTCATGGGCGGAGCATTTGGCTTTAACGGCTTGCTGGCGAATGCCTCTCTCCCGGTGCAACTGCCGTTTGCTTTAGCCTTGGTATTGGGCAGTGGTTTAGCAGGTTTGGTCGGTGTAGCGGTCGAGCGAATTGCCTTTCAACCGTTGCGCCAACGCCGCGCTGATCCGCTACTCACCGTCGTTTCCAGCTTGGGTGTGGCAGTGGTGATTGTGAACTTGATTCAGTATCTCGTTGGGGCAGAGATTTATACCTTCCCCAACAATACCTATGGCGATTTGCCAGCAGCCATCAACTTTGGCACTGCCACCCAACCGATCATGATTCGCACCGTACAGGTGATCATTTTTGCTGTTTCTGTGGTGATCTTGGGGATTTTAACCTTTTTGATTAACCGCACTAAGTTCGGCAAAGCGATGAAAGCTGTGGCAGAAGACCCCACAACTGCCAGTCTGCTCGGCATCAATACCGATCGCTTTATTGTCTTGACCTTTTTCGTCAGTAGCTTTCTAGGTGGTTTGGCAGGAACGTTAGTTGGCTCTAGCGTTGGTATTGCGGGGCCTTACTTTGGTATTGGCTTTGGCCTCAAAGGATTAGCAGTGATTGTGCTGGGTGGATTAGGCAGTATCCCTGGAGCTGTGTTAGGGGGGGTAGTTATTGGCTTAGTGGAAGCGTTTGTCCCCTCTGACTACTCGGCTTACAAAGATGCAGCCGCCTTTGGCATTCTATTTCTGATGCTATTGGTGCGACCGCAAGGTTTGTTAGGTCGTACCTTCGTGCAAAAGGTTTAATCATGTCTGATTATGGTTTTGACTTCCTAGCGACCTACGGCTTTCTAATTGTCTCTATGTTGCTGGGGGCGATGTTGGGGCTGTCTCTCTATTTGCCGCTAATGGCAGGGCAGCTATCTCTTGCCAGCCCTGGGTTCTACGCTTTAGGGGGATATATTGCGGCAATCTTGTCTACCAAGGTGTTCCCTTCTACGGGTGCTACCTTTTCTATCCCGCTGTTGTTACTAGAAATGGTGATTGCGGGAGCGGTGTCTGGAGCGCTCGGAGTCTTGGTTGGTGTGCCAGCTCTACGGTTACGCGGCATCTATCTGGCGATCGCTACCATTGCCTTCGTAGAAATTCTGCGTGTCCTTGCCCTCAACCTGGAAATTACCGGAGGTGCAGTCGGGATCTTTGGCATCCCGCAACCGTTTCAGACCCCACTGGGATATCTGTGGATTGTGGTGCCGCTGCTGCTCCTGAGTATGTTCTTTGTCTACCGTCTGGAGAACATCCGCATTGGTCGCGCTCTAATTGCCATCCGGGAAGATGAACTCGCAGCCGATGCGATGGGGATTAATCCCACATACTACAAAGTCTTAGCCTTTACGCTGGGAGCCATTCTCGCAGGGGTCGTCGGCGCGGTGAGTGCCCACTTCATCAACACCTGGAATGCTCGGCAAGGCACCTTTGATGCCAGCATTATCTATCTCACGTTTGTCTTGATTGGTGGTTCTAGAACCGTGGCTGGACCTGTCTTGGGGGGCATGGTCTTCACCGCTTTACCGGAAGTGCTGCGGGCGATCGCGGATACGCCTAATCTGCCGCTCTGGTTGGCTAGCTTCTTGCGGGATGGTCGCTTGATTATCTTCGGCTTGCTGATCGTCATCGGCACGATCTTTTTTCCTCAGGGTTTAGTCACACCCGATTTGTTCAAACGGCGCGATCGCACTAAAAAGATGATGCCAACGGGAGTGCGGAAGTGATTGTATGCAGGTGCTAGAGCGATCGCGGCCCTGTTCAGCCTCCCATTTTCAGCACCACTATAAATGATTTAGAGTGCGTCTATGCCAGTTTCTCCAATCTTAGCTCTGCACCCATGACTGAATCGCCTGTTCTGGAAAGTAGCTCTGCTGTACCGCGTCAGCCTCTCTTGGAAGCCAAGGCGTTAACTCGTAGCTTTGGGGGGCTGTGTGCGGTGGATACAGTTTCTTTTACCGTTCATCCGGGTGAGATTTTTGGCTTGATTGGTCCAAATGGCGCAGGCAAAACCACCTTATTCAACTTGATCACGGGGCTGATTCCCCCCTCTAGCGGCCAGTTGCTCCATCAAGGTACCGACATCTCGCGGCAACGACCGCACCGAATTGCGGCCAAGGGCATTGCTCGAACATTCCAGAATATTCGTCTGTTTGCTGACTTGTCGGCGCTAGAAAACGTCATGATCGCGCAGCATATTCATACTAAAAGTGGCCTGTTTACAGGTGTGTTTGGCTTGCCGCCTGCTCCCCAAGAGGAACGCCAAACCCAAGCAAAAGCTTTAGAACTGCTCAAACTGGTAGGGTTGAGCGATCGCGCTACGGAAAAAGCTTGCAACTTTCCCTACGGAGACCAACGCCGTCTGGAAATTGCCCGTGCTTTAGCCTTGGAACCGCAAGTTCTGCTCCTGGATGAACCTGCGGCAGGCATGAACCCCAACGAAAAACAACAACTGAGTGAGTTTATCCGCGATATTCGCACCCAATTTAATCTGACGGTACTGCTGATCGAACATCATGTGCCCTTGGTGATGGGGCTGTGCGATCGCATTGCAGTACTCAATTTTGGCAAACTGATTGCCCTTGGTCAGCCTGCTGAGGTGAAAGCCAACCCTGCCGTGATCGAAGCTTACTTAGGGGGCGATGTATGAGTACAACCCAAGAGCAAATGGAACCGCAAAGGCATCCTGCAACTGACTTAGCCCTGCTAGAAGTGCGCGGTCTCAGTGTCAACTATGGCGGCATTCAAGCCCTGCAAGAAATCAACTTAGTGGTGAATCAGGGCGAAGTGGTGACGCTGATCGGCGCGAACGGTGCGGGCAAAACTACCACACTCCGCACCATCTCTCGCATTTTGAATCCGCGCCACGGCCAAATTGTCTACGCTGGACGTGACATTACCCGTCGCAAAGCGCATGAAGTAGTGGCCCTAGGCATGGCTCACTCCCCGGAAGGCCGCCGAGTTTTAGCCAAGCAAACTATTCTGGACAATTTAGAGCTAGGTGCTTATGTCCGCTCCCATGCCGCTGCCGTCAAGCAAGACATCGAGCAGCAATTTCAACTGTTTCCCCGCTTGGCAGAACGGCGCTACCAACTCGCAGGCACCCTCAGTGGTGGGGAGCAACAAATGCTAGCGATCGCCCGCGCGTTGATGAGCCGCCCCAAGTTGTTACTGTTAGACGAACCTAGTTTAGGCTTAGCCCCTGCGATCGTGCGGGAAATCTTCAATATCATCAAGAATCTGCGTAATACTGGTGTCACAATTCTGCTCGTGGAGCAAAACGCTCACCTCGCCCTGCAAGCTGCCGATCGCGGCTATGTCTTAGAGGCAGGCCAAATCACTCTCACCGGACCTGCTCAAGACCTGCTGCAAGATGATCGCGTCAAGCAAGCTTACTTAGGTTAACTCGGTTGCTTTTTCTTTACTCTCATCCCTGTCTCATGCGATCGCTAGACTTCTTTGTGTTGAATCGTCCTGCTGCTTGCTGGCCTAAATTTATCCTATCCCTAACCTCGGCAGTCCTCGCTAGTACTTTCGCTCCCATTGCCGTTGAGGCCCGGAGTCAGCTCTATAAACCGCCAGCCTTGCAGTTCAATCGCTCGATCTCGGATCAACTCTCCAACCGGGATATTCCTACAGGGCAAGGGGGTTTTGCCAGAGATTATGTGATCACCTGTAAAGCGGGAGAGCAAATTACCATCACCGTAACTTCAACCACCTTCGACCCCATGCTGGCTGTGATTTCACCCGATGGCTTTACACTGGCTGAGAACGATGATGCTGAAGATGGCACGACCAACGCTGCTCTTGCAGTTACGATTCCCCAGAGCGATCGCTATACAATCCGAGTACAAAATTTTGGGCAAACTACAGGCGGCTCTTTCCAACTCCAAGTGACTCGCTCACCCGCTCAACAAATCCCTTGAGGAGCTTATCCGAAAATTTTTGACTTTACCTCTTGCCACAGTTAGATAGATTTGTTAATTTAATAAAGCGCCGAAAACAAAGCGCCCCTCGCCGGGATAGCTCAGTTGGTAGAGCAGAGGACTGAAAATCCTCGTGTCACGAGTTCAAGTCTCGTTCCTGGCATACCAGATGAAACTAAAAGCCCTCTGAAAGTAAACTTTCAGAGGGCTTTGTTTTAGTAATTACTGCACTAAATATCGGCCACGCCCAAAAGCGTGTCTAGCACTCCATTGAAACTCAAACCATCTGGCTCCCCAGCGTACAAATTTTTACAACGCGATCGCGGCAGATGCAGCTCCAGCCGATAGATTAGTGGGTGAGTCTCTGCCTCGAAGGTGATTGGATCTACACCACGTAGGCTCATGAATCAAAAGTTTTAGAGCTAGGAGGTGCCGTCATGGATGAGCAAGTACAACATGCGATGTTACCGCAACCCAGCCATGATGAGTTGGCCCGCCAGCAATTTGTTCATAGTCTAAAACAACATATTGCGACACAGATCTCACCAAATAACCGCACCATTTACGAGAAACGACTCAAACCGAAATTTGAGCAAGAACAACAGCGATCGCCCGAAACGCAGCATGAAATTCGCCAATTAATGCAGCAAGAATCCTACTACTGTATGTGGGGAGCATTACGGCGTAACGCTCAGGAGATGCTGTGGGAATCCGTCAACCTCAGTGTTGAGCGACAACTTCCAGAACTGATGGCGCGATCGCAACAACTCCAGACTCAGGCGATCGGTTCGTTAACTCTGAATCCCACATTAGAAGTTCCGGCTTATCATACAGCGGTGGATATCCACTGTATGCCAGGGGGGTATCACAGCGAATATCGCGACGAGGATATTGCAGCAGGAGTCACCTACGATCGCGGTGTCTATCTCTATGCGATGGGTCGGCTTGGCCCGTTGAATGATGCAATAGGCCAAGCAGTCATTCAAAACTATCTCAAGCTGCAATATCCTGATTGGCAACCGGAGAAGATTTTAGACCTAGGATGTTCGGTCGGTCATAGCACCCTACCTTATGTAGATGCCTATCCAGATGCAGAAGTACATGCCATTGATGTCGCTGCTCCTACGCTGCGCTATGCTCATGTCCGGGCTGAAGCATTAGGGAAGCAGGTGCATTTTTCCCAACAGAACGCTGAACATACAGATTTTCCTGATGCCTCCTTTGATCTCATCGTTTCTCATATCCTTTTACACGAAGCTCCGCCCCACGCGATCGCCAATATCCTGCGTGAATGCAATCGCCTGCTCAAGCCAGGTGGATTAATGGTACATGCAGAAGCGCCGCTCTACCGCAACATGGACCCCTTCAGCGCCTTTATGTTTGACTGGGAAACTCAAAATAACAATGAACCTTGGTGGGGAGCGATGCGCCAGCTAGACTTAGAAGCACTCACTCTACAAGCTGGCTTTGCTGCCGAAAACATCACTCAAACGCTGGCAGCAATGGAATTAAAAACAGGCCAGTTAAAAGATGGAGGCTTTGGCAGTCGGGGCAACTGGTTTCTTTTAGCTGCCCATAAAGATAGCAGTTCTGTCCAGAATGATTCACAAGGTTGAGGGTTGCTCTGGATTGCTATAGATCTCTCAAGTACAACCAAGGCGCAATCGCCTAGGAGCAGTGATGGCCATCGCCAAAGGCAAACGACCCCTTTACTTCGAGAATCCAGAAACCGATAAATTGCTGGCAATGGTTCTTGCCCTCGCCGAAGAGGTTTCTGTATTACGCGATCGCCTTGACACAGTAGAACGCCTCGCCCAAGCGAAAGGCTTACTATCCCACGCAGAAATTGACGCTTACCAGCCAGATCCTCAAGCTGCCGTAGAACGGGAGCAACAGCGAGCGGCATACATTGCTCGCATCTTACGCATTGTGCAAGCAGACGTAGAGGCGATCGCACCGGAAACTCCTGTAGAGCCAACAACAGCGCGATCGCCCTCCTAACATCTCCTAACATCTCTTAACAGACTGAATCAAAGCTGGGCAATTACGCCGTCGTTCTTCCTGCATGGCTACTTGTTTGGCTGTTGGATCTCCTTTTGGACTTCATCAGATAAGCCGGATTCCTGCACACAGATGGCGTAGATTTGCACCGCATCTAGTTGCGGAACTAAGGTTCTAGCTTTCTCTACCGTCATGCCAGGGGGTTTGCAGAAGTTATTCGCCACCTTGCGGTACTGCTCTGTACTGCCCAACAAGTTACTGAATTTATTTGTGTTTTGTAAAATCGGTAGCGATCGCTGCATCACCCGATTCACTAGAAAACTGACAGACTTCTGAGAACTTTGCGGCACTAGGCCACTGGTGGTAATGGCATTGGTCAGCGCATCTTGCAAGGAAGCTTTGCCATCTGGGGTGGCTAGGTAACTGGTTACCATATCCATTTGTGCCCCTGGATAAGACTGTAGAGCGGCACGCACCCCGACTAAGAAACTAGCTGAGAGAAAATCGGACACTGTACTGACATATTCATTAAATTGCACCGGGGAGTTCCGAGTCCCGTTAGCGCAAATGACCGAGCCATCTTTGTCAGCGCCCGCGCTCAAGTTAACGCTACCCTGCTGAGCGCAAGAGTTGAGGACTTGCTGGATCTTGGGGGAAAACATCTTATTGAGTTTCTGGGCTGCGGGAGAGTCAGCCAAAGAAGCAGGTGTTGCCGCTGTCGCAGCATCCATCAAACCGACCGATATCACCGAACTCAAAGCCGCGATCGCCACTTTTGTCCAACCAATTTTGCTCCGACGAGCCAAAGGAGCATATTTTGGAGCTAAAGCATCATCTTGAGGGCGCGGTTGAAGCTGGAAGCAAGCAGTCATAAAAACCTCAGTCAATGAGGGTGGACAATCAATCACAATCTAGCTCAAGCCAAGTTTCAATCTACTTAACACAAAGCACTTGGCGCATCTGCCGCATGTTAGTTGGCAAGTCTAGCTGGATTGCTTGCTGCACAAACAGCGTCGGAACCGGAATCGCAGGAGTTGCTTGCACCGAGTAGGCCAGAAGCGTTCCTGTGCGGTAATCTTGCAGAGTCAATTCAGCGGCAAAATCAGTAAAGCTGCCTTGCTCTTGGCGAAACTGAATTTTTTGATGCACAGTCTCTACCACCCGCAGGTAAACCTCAACTTGAGCAGTAAAAAAGAGAAATGCCTTGTTTGCCACCTGATAGAGCCGTTTTCCCCCTGACCCTAGACTATCGCCTCGTTGCAGCACCTCACTGCGCACCAGATCAGGAAAGTACTGTACCCAACGGGGGTAGTCGGTTAGCTGCTGCCAAGTCAGCGATCGCGACAGGGGCAAATACATCGAAGCTGTAACCGCCCCTCCCCAAGCAGAATAGGCTCTTGTACTAAGTAAAATCTCGCCTCGTAGCAGAGCTTCGTGTTCGCTCTGACTGCGGTTGGGGATCGATGCCAGACAATCGTCATTAAATAGGTCAGCAGTCATGTAGACTCAGGAACTCCTGATAAGCCAATAGAACCCTCAGTCAGCCTGGATTAAAACCTCGCCCTTTCAGGCATTAGGAAATTTTGGCTACCGAGGTTCTACTTGATTTATTCACCACCTTACCTAGATCTCCAGGAAAAGGGGTTGATTCTAAATAAAGATTCCGCAAAATTTTGTAAGAATCTGTAAACCAATTCCTACTTAATTAAACATTTCTCAGCCGCCCCTACTGCTTTAACTCGCTCTATTTCTCATGCCACAATGAGGGCGATCGCTGACAGCGTTTTGCTGAGTTGAGGACGTAAAGAGCAATGCATAACTTCTCTCGGAAATTTTCTCACCCTACTACCAAGTTTTTTTTCATCTGCTTGGGCATTACCGTGGTGATTTGGATTTTGAGGGGGTTTGGTGTTTTATCGTTTCTTTCCAGCGCCATCCTCTGGTTTCTCTTATTTCTGACTATCGGTAGTGGGATTGTCGCTGGGCTGCAACGAGCGCGATAGCTTGATTGCCTGAATCACGTTTTGTCGGTGTTGTTGCCGCATCGCTGCACCCACCGTGACATTCAACTGATTGCCAATCAGGAGCACCAAGGAGCTGAGGTAAAGCCAGAGCAACAAGACAATCACCGCACCAATGGCACCATAAGCTCGGTTAAAGTCGCCAAAATGGGAGACATAGTATCGAAACAAACTTGAGAGAATCGCCCAAAATACTGCTGCTAGTACTGCTCCCGGCATGATGGGCGTGCCAATCTTCCATTGGCTAGGACCATAGCGATAAATAAAGGCAAACGCTGCTGAGACAATTCCCAGAGCCAAAGGCCAACTCAGTAGCCGCCAAGTTGACAGCAACCCTGATCCTAAAAAACCGCTTTGGCTGGCTACATGTTTGACGATCAAGTCACTAATAAACATCAGAAACGATGCCATCAGTAACAGCAAAATCGTGCCGACCGTAAGTGCGACAGAAACCAATTTAGCTTTCCAAAACGGACGGGTTTGCTCTGGTGGAACTTGCTGGATGTGGTCAAAAGCCGTCATTGCCGCACTCAACGCGCCGGAAGATGCCCAAATTGCTGCAATGAAACTGAGGGAGAACAAACTACGGTTCCGAGTTTGGCTGATGCCTCTGACAAAGTTTTGAATGAGAATCTGCACTTCCTCAGGGGCGACTTGACTGAGTTGAGACGCTAGCCTTTGCAGCGTTCCTTGCAGGGATTCAAATAGCCCGATCGCCGTCAAAACAGCCAGAATTGCCGGAAACAGCCCCAACATGGCGTTGTAAGCCATTTCTGCGGAGAGCCCTGGTAGCCGCTGCTTACCAGCAGAGTCAATGACCTCTTTAATCGTTGTCCAGTTTAGGTGCTGAAAAAAGCGGAAAAAACGAGCTGATAGCATGGGCTTGGGGCAACAGCACTTTGAGAATTACTTTGACAGATTCGGTGCAGAAATGCCAATAAATTAGAAACTTCAGCCTTGAGTTGACTCCTGATAGATCAAGTAGCGATCGCGTCCTGCCATTTTTGCTTGATATAAAGCTTTGTCAGCCGCCGCAATTAAGAACGTGGGAGCAATGCCAGTTCGAGGAACTAAGCAAGCAATCCCTAAGCTTAAGGTGACATAATCCGCAATCGAGGACTGAGCATGAGGAATTCGCAAAGTCTGAATCCGGGTTTGAATTTCTGTGGCCACCAACGTCGCACCTCGATCTTCTGTATTGGGTAGTAGAATGGCGAACTCCTCACCCCCATAGCGAGCCGCTAGGTCTGCTGGTCGCTTTGCTGTTTGACGCAGCACCGCCGCCACTTGTTGCAAACAGCGATCGCCCCTAAGATGCCCATAACAATCGTTATAGCGTTTAAAGAAATCGACATCGCCCATGATCAGCGCTAGGGGCGTCCGGTGTCGCAAGGCACGTCGCCACTCTTTATCTAAATATTCGTCAAAAGAGCGACGGTTGGCTAACTGGGTTAGCCCGTCCGAATTTGCTAACCGCCGTAGTTCTTGGTTCGCTACTTCTAGTTGCTGGTAAAGCTGGGCTTGTTGAATCGCAATGCCGACCTGAGTCGATAACTGTTGCAGCAGTTCAATTTCTATGGGTTGCCACTGTCGCGGTTGGGCACATTGATAGGCACTGAGTAGCCCCCAAAGTTCGTCGCCTCGAAGAATGGGCACAGTTAAAGCCGCACGAGCTTGAAGCAGAGCCAGTAAATGCAGGTAACGCGATGGCAAATTGGCTTGAGTCACGTCGGCGATCGCTTGCATCTGCCCCATCTGATAAGACTGTCGGCAACGCTTGGTAAAATAAGCAGCCTCCATCACCTTCCCCACGATCGACATCCGATCGGTTGCTACCGACTCTACAGCAACGGTACTGTTCCCATTCGATTCAAAGCGGTAAATCAGCACCCGATCGACTTGCAGAAACTGCCTCACTTCCTCCACGGTTGTGTTCAAGATGGTGTCTAGATGCAACGACTGCCGCATGTGATTGGCGATCGCACTCATCAATTGCTCTTTGGCAATTTGACTTTGCAGCGTTTGCTCTACTTTCACCCGTTCCACAATTTCTCGCTGCAATTGCTCATTGGTCTGCTGCATTTCTTGCGTCCGAGCCTCTACCTCCTGTTGCAGCGCATCTAATGTTGGATGTAACTCCAACGGATCAAGCGATTGCAGGATGCTACTTTGAGTTACCAAACCTAGCAGCTCCCCCGTTTCTCCCACCACCACTAGTCGCCGGATTTGATGTTGTTGCATCTGCTCGTGGGCGCTCCAAAGAGAAGCTTGCGGTTGGATGGCATGCAATGGCCGATTTATTACTGCCACTACGGAGGTTTGGGCCAAGTCTAAATTTTGCGCCTGTAACCGCACTACATCCCGCTCCGTCAAGATACCAATTGGCTTTGCGATCGCTGGATTTGTCGCCTCAGGCTGTACCAGAACCACGCAACTAATCTGGTGCTGGTGCATGAGTTGGCTGAGTTGCAGCACAGAGGTCGTGATGGGGGCAGCCACCACGGGGCTAACCATGACTTCATGAATCTGCCGCGCCTTGAGTAGCGCTGCGGGCTTGAGGGCTTCGCGGATACTTTGGCGAGTCACGACACCGATAATGCGTTCTCGCTGATCTAAAATCGGCAAATGACGAATCCGATGTCTCCATAAGCGCGATAACAAAACCAAAACATCCGTAGCTTCAGATTCCTGCAATGTGATAACGGGAGTTGTCATCACCGTAGCGATCGCCTCCTCTAACCAGGAAGTTTTGGCTGCTGTCAGCCTCACCACATCTCGTTCAGTAAAAATGCCAACTAGCTGATCTGCATCTACGACTAACACATAGCTTTTATGAGCCTGGCTCATCAGCTTCACAACTTCAGTCATAGGTAGGTCAGGCGAAACACTCAAGTGATCATGAGCGATCGCTGAACTAAGCCAGAGTGCAGAAGGGAAAAACATAGAACCCAAAGAAGTTGCAAGCTGATCCAGAGAGGTAGCTTAGCTTTTATCCACCAAGTTTCAAAACCCAAGCCTTTAATACCCCTCAGCTTGATCGTACTGTGATCATCTAAAGAGCGTGAATTAATGACGATGGAAGATGAAAAATCCGCTGAACTTAACGCCTCCAGCCTCCAGTTTGCCGCTTGTCTAATGTCGTTTAGAGCCTAATGTTGCGCGTCTGGGTGCGATCGCCCTACCCAGTAAAGTTGGGTTTCAGCCACCTAAAGGGCAGCTCAATATAGGACAATCACTGGGTTTGAGGAACCTGGGGAAAAATCCTCCGTAAATCCACCAAATCCTGCTTCTGGGTGAATCTACTGGAGGAAGCTGAAATAAGGTTACAAAATTTACCATTAATTCTACAAGGTGATACATAGACACCCGCTGCATCTAGGAGGAATCAAGCATGACATCATTTTTGGTAAGAGCGACGACGGCTATTCGGTTAACGGTAGACAACGCTCCAGATAGCAGCTGCGGTAGTAATGTAATCCATGTTTTTCTAGTCTCTTAGATTCTCTTACGGAAGCGATCGTCTCTCAAGCGCTTTCCAAATCTTCTACATTCTGCATTCAGATAGCATCTGGTATCTACACCCCAAAAATACCAGATTTAAATCCGAGGCTTCCTACCGCGATCGCAGACAGTGGGAATTGCCTTGCTAACAAGATTCAACACTCACAAATTTCACGAATTCTAGGGATATCTCACATGGCTTACATTGCTGGCGACGAGCAGGACAACTATTTGAATGATTCCGGAAGTGAAGATTCCTTTGATATTTTGGATGGACAAGGTGGAAATGATGAGATATATACAGCTGGCGATAACCTCATCTTCGGCGGCGCAGGCAACGATCTCATATATCCCTCTGACGGTTTCAATATCGTAGATGGAGGTGAAGGAAATGACAACATAGAAATTTATGGCGGGAGCGGTTTTCTGTTTGGTGGCGCAGGCGACGACTTTATTCTGGCTGATGCTCCATCAGTAACGGATACGAGTGGTATCAGCTTCGTCCTCAACGGTGGGGTTGGAGACGACTTTATGTATGGTGGTGTAGGCAATCATATCTACATCGTCGATAGCGTTGGCGATGGTGTTCGAGAGTGGGACTACAACAATCAAATACCAAGTGTGTCTACTGTGCGATCGAGTGTTGCTTGGACTTTGGGTCCTGACTTAGAAAACTTGACTCTCACAGGCCATCAAAACACGAATGGTACAGGGAATACCCTCGATAACATCATCATTGGCAATCGCGGCAGCAACATCCTCTCTGGAGGAGCAGGGAATGATACCCTCATCGCTGAGTCTACCTCTGAAGGTATTCTCACCCTCGCTCAGCAAGCTCGTTTCACTGGAGCACCTGATGGAGGCATCCTGACTCGGCTGTTTGATGAATCCTTCTATCTAGAGCAGAATTCAGATGTCGCAATGGCAGTAGCTCTGGGCAGATTTCGCAACGGCTTTGACCATTTTACCCAACATGGTCTCTATGAGGGCCGTAACCCCAGCGAGTTCTATGATGAAGCTCTCTACTTAGAGCAGAATCCAGATGTGGCTGCTGCTGTTGATCAGGGTGCCTTCAGCAGTGGTCTTGTTCACTTTGTGAACCACGGTCTGTATGAAGGTCGAGTCGCTAGTCACTCCTTCGATGAAACAATCTATCTGGGTGAGAATCCAGATGTAGCTGTTGCTGTGGCCCAAGGTGTCATCAGCAGCGGATTAGAACACTTCCTAAGTCACGGACAATTTGAAGGTCGTAGCGATGACTTACTGTTTAATGAGAGATACTACCTCTCTACCAACTCAGATGTCGCGGCAGCGGTAGCTCAAGGAGCCTTCGCCAGTGGATTTGACCACTTCAGTCAGCACGGTCACAAAGAAGGTCGTAATCCCAGTAGTTTCTACAGCGAAAGCTACTATCTAGGAAGCAACTCAGATGTCGCAACAGCAGTAGTTCAGGGAGTTTTCACCAGTGGATTTTCTCACTATATGCAGTATGGCAAGTCAGAGGGCAGAGTAGGCGCACTCGGTGGCGCAGACCAACTGTTAGGTGGTGATGGTGATGACTTGTTATTTGGTGGCAGCAGAGGCAGCACCATGACAGGAGGAGCAGGTCGAGACCAGTTCTGGATTAACGAGTCCGTCATCCCTGGCACTCCTCACGTCATTACAGATTTCCAGATTGGCACCGACTCGATTGTGACTTCTGGTAGCAGCATTAGTGTAGCGATTCCTCAAGGCGCAGATATTCTGTTCCAGACTAGTTCTGCCCAAACTGTTGCCATTGTGAAAAACGTAGACCTCACTCAATTCAGTTCTAATCTCCAGAGTTGGGTGATGTCTGCCTAACTAGATAATGATGTTCAGGCCATAAAACTACAAAAAGCGATCGCCTTTGCAATTGGAATACAAGGGCGATCGCTCTGGACTATCTAGTTCAATATTGGTATTAGGTGCCTTTGGCAGTAGCTTTGGCTATGTTATCTACGTGCACCCAGAGAACATAGAGCCCTGAACCTTGACAATCCGCCCGCAATTCCAATCCTTGAAGTGTTGGATTGATCATTGCACCATCGCGGTAATAGCGATCGCCCCGTTCAAAACTCTGCTTGGTCGCAAGTTGACGAACCTGCGCTTCGCTGAGGCGAGGTAGAGTTTTTGTGTCAGACATAAGGCACTCTCTCGTGACATAACTCCCTATAACGTCAGCTTAAACCGGAGTAATCAGTAAGTTCAGTTAAAAAACATCAAAAACGGCATCAGGCGATCGCGATCGGCTAGCCTAACGTTAAAATGCTGAACAGGAGAGGAAAATGAAACATTTCGGCAAGCAAACACCCCGCCACAAATTTTTTTAAATCCTTACAAAGATGTACGGTTTACTTCCTGCCCCAAATGCGAGGCTAAAACCAAACTACGGAAGTTTCCCCTCTTCGTGTTCTTAGAACCAATACAACCTCTCATACTCAATAAGACCTGTCGTTATTGCCCTTCCTGCGAGCTACTAATTCTTCATCAAGATGAATTGGAGGAACTATTAGCAGCAATGTGTATGCACCAGGGCAAACCAAATTTGATTGGTAATGATTACCTCGTCATTGGCACCGTCGATCGCACAGACTGGAAAAAAGGACAACAGACCCTCATCACCAGTATTGAGAGTATGCGATCGATTATTCATGACTTCAAAAAAGTGTTGGACTTTAAACTCCAGCCTTATGAATGGGTAAAAGACGACAAAACATAAAGCGATCGCCCCTTCAAACTTTGGTCAAGCGCGATCATACTATTTCGGATACACGTTTCTGGCTGAGCTACGATGTGAGATAAGTTGAGAATCAAGCGATCGCCTATGAGCGTCACTGTTGCTAAGTGGACGATAGATGAATACCATCGCATAATCGCAGCAGGTATTTTGGATCATCGCCGGGTGGAATTGCTGAAGGGAGAAATTGTTGAGATGGCACCGGAGGGAGAAGCTCATGCTTATTTCAGCAGTGAAGCAGGAGACTATCTCAGTCGGTTACTGGGCGATCGCGCTCTTATTCGTGCAGCTAAACCTATTACATTACCCAACAACTCCGAGCCAGAACCAGATATTGCAGTTGTGCAACGGTTAGGGCGAGAGTACTTACAGCATCACCCTTACCCAGAAAACGTTTTTTGGTTGATTGAATACTCAGACTCCACTTTAGAAAAAGATCTGGAGTTCAAAAGCAAGGTCTATGCTGAAGCTGTAATCCCAGAGTATTGGGTAGCCAACCTTAAAAAGAGACAACTGGTTGTATTCCGCGATCCTCAAGATGGGGAGTACACATCAAAATCAACTCTCACCCAAGGAACAATCGCCCCTGTCGCCTTTCCAGATGTAACTCTATTGGTTAGCTCTATCGTTAGTATCTAGCAGCGATCGCTCCTCCTAAGTTTTGGTCAAGCGCGATCGCTCCAATACTTTTTCAGATTAGCGATCGCTTCTGCAAGCTTTTGTAGACACTCGAACATTCATTTACTTAATGGTACTCAATGATGTGCGACAAGCGTACTAAAGCTCTTATTCTTGCTGGATCTGTATTCTCAATATCAACTACTTTGGGCCAAGTAGTTTCTATCGAATCTTGGCTAATAAAGGGATTAGTTGGAATACCTAATCTACTGATATGGTTTTACGTTTTATACTGCTATCTCACATTCAAACCACCAAAACCAACAAGAAGCCATATAAGAAAAATTCAGTCAATGATGAGGCAAGATAAGGAGCTAAGGTTTAGAACTATTTCAGATAAAGAGACATTAAAACGTTTATGGAGGCTTGATCAACAAGCCTATGGGGACTACAACATTGATATTGAAGTTTTTATGGAATGGTGGACACAATACCCACCCGGAATTCTACTCATGACACGTGGATCAAAAATCTTGGGCTCGATAGGAATATGGCCGCTTACTGAAGAGTGCTTTGAAGAAATCAAGGAATTTCGGAAGAAAGAAAAAAATATTCGTGCTCATGATATCTTTTCGCAAGCCGAGGCCTTCAAATGTAAAACCTGGTATATATCTGGAATAATGCTGAATACGCCTGAACAGAATTTTCATTTATTAATTGCCCAAGCTTTGCATAATTGGGCACAAATAGTTTCTAGTACAGGTTTGTTTAAATTTCTAGCTCTTGCTTATACTCGTGAAGATCAAGATTTATTAGAGCTGCTTGATTTCCAAGAACACTGTTCCAACCCACCGAAAGGTTTTCTTCCGACTTACTACCGAAGTGTTGAAGATAAAACCGATATCGATGAATTGATAAAAAGTTTAAAGAACTGCTGAATATAACTAACGTCTTACGGCTGCTTCAGCGACGGGGGAAACGCAGCATATACACCCCTATACCCCTTTAGGCAGTGCGTTTATTCTAGAGTTATGTGGCTAGATACAGCGAGCTATAACTAACAAAATTTAGCTAGATGTGCTTACTGTCTTCACGTAGCAATTGAGATTGAAGAATGCGATCGCACCCCTCAATTTATAAAAAGTCCCCAGATACCGAGCAGGATTGGTAATCTAGAGCTTACTGGATCATGATTATTTAAGAACTTCGCTCAGTATCGCTATGACTAGCCCCTTCCTCGCGCGTCTTCACAGTCCCGCTCGCCCTGTTCTTGTGTTTGATGGGGCAATGGGTACCTCGCTGCAAACCCAGAACCTAACTGCTGAAGACTTTGGTGGCCCGCAGTACGAAGGGTGTAACGAGTATCTAATCCATACCAAGCCAGAAGCCGTCGCCAAGGTGCATCGCGACTTCCTAATTGCAGGAGCCGATGTGATTGAAACTGATACGTTTGGCGCTAGCTCGTTCGTGTTGGCCGAGTACGACTTGGCAGACAAGGCTTATTACCTCAACAAAGCTGCGGCTGAGCTGGCGAAAGGGGTGGCGGCTGAGTTTTCTACCCCCGAAAAACCCCGATTCGTGGCGGGTTCAATGGGACCAGGCACCAAGCTACCAACGCTGGGCAACATCGACTACGATACCCTCAAAGCTGCGTTTGCTGAGCAAGCCGAAGGGTTGTTTGATGGTGGGGTGGATTTGTTCATTATCGAAACTTGCCAAGATGTGCTGCAAATTAAGGCAGCGCTGAATGCGGTAGAGTCGGTGTTCCAGAAGAAGGGCGATCGCCGCGCGTTGATGGTATCGGTGACGATGGAAGTCCAGGGCACGATGCTGGTTGGTTCTGATATTAGTGCCGTATTGTCGATCCTGGAGCCATACCCGATCGATATTCTGGGCCTCAACTGCGCCACTGGCCCTGATCGCATGGCCGAACACATCAAGTATTTGTGCGAATATTCACCGTTTGTGGTCTCCTGTATCCCCAACGCAGGTCTGCCCGAAAACATTGGTGGTCATGCTCACTACAAGCTAACCCCGATGGAACTGCGGATGTCGCTGCTGCGGTTTATCGAAGATTGGGGTGTGCAAGTAATTGGTGGTTGTTGCGGGACTCGGCCTGACCATATTCAGCAGTTGGCCGAGGTCGCCCAAACCCTCACGCCTAAGACTCGCGAGGTGCGGCCTTCCACTGAGGCTACGGGTCGGGCACCGATCCATTACGTGCCTTCAGCGTCCTCGATTTACAGCGCTCAACCCTACGAGCAAGACAATTCTTTCTTGATTGTCGGAGAACGCCTCAACGCCAGCGGTTCTAAAAAGTGCCGCGACTTGCTCAATGCCGAAGATTGGGACGGGTTGGTGTCGCTAGCCAAAGCTCAGGTGCGGGAAGGTGCTCATATCCTCGATGTCAACGTCGATTATGTGGGACGCGACGGCGTGCGGGATATGCGGGAACTGGTGTCGCGCCTCGTAACCAACGTGACGCTGCCGCTGATGCTCGACTCTACTGAGTGGGAAAAAATGGAGGCAGGGCTGAAAGTTGCGGGCGGAAAGTGCTTGCTAAACTCCACTAACTACGAAGACGGTGAAGATCGATTCTACAAAGTGCTAGAGCTAGCGAAAGAATATGGGGCTGGTGTGGTTGTCGGCACCATCGATGAAGAGGGGATGGCCCGCACCGCTGAGAGGAAATTCGCGATCGCCCAACGCGCCTACCGAGCCGCTGTGGAATACGGCATCCCCGCTCACGAAATCTTTTTTGACCCGCTAGCGCTACCGATCTCGACCGGGATTGAGGAAGACCGCGCCAACGGCAAAGCCACGATTGAAGCGATTCGCCGGATTCGGGCTGAGTTGCCTGGTTGTCACATGATCCTCGGTGTCTCCAACGTCTCCTTTGGCCTCAATCCTGCAGCTCGCGTTGTGCTGAACTCCATGTTCTTGCATGAGGCGATGGAGGCAGGGATGGATGCGGCGATCGTCAGCCCCAACAAGATTTTGCCGTTGGCGAAGATCGAGCCAGAACACCAAGAAGTCTGTCGCAAGCTGATTTACGATGAGCGGCAATTTGAGGGAGATGTCTGTGTTTATGATCCGCTCGGCGAACTCACTACCCTGTTTGAAGGCAAGACTACCAAACGCGATCGCTCGGAAGATGACAAGCTCCCTGTTGAAGAACGCCTGAAGCGGCACATCATCGACGGTGAGCGGATTGGATTAGAAGAACAACTCACCAAAGCTCTAGAGAAGTATCCTCCCTTAGAAATCGTCAACACCTTCTTGCTCGACGGCATGAAAGTCGTAGGGGAACTATTTGGCTCAGGGCAAATGCAACTTCCTTTCGTGTTGCAATCAGCAGAAACTATGAAAGCCGCCGTTGCCCATTTAGAACCATTCATGGAAAAGGAGGAATCCGGGCAGGCCAAGGGAACGGTGGTGATTGCCACGGTAAAAGGAGATGTGCATGACATCGGCAAAAACCTAGTAGATATTATCCTCACCAACAACGGCTACAAAGTTGTCAACATCGGTATTAAGCAGCCTGTAGACAACATCATTGAAGCTTACGAGAAACACCAAGCAGACTGTATTGCCATGAGCGGTCTGCTGGTGAAGTCTACTGCGTTCATGAAAGAGAACTTGGAGATATTTAACGAGCGAGGAATTACAGTACCCGTGATTCTTGGTGGTGCAGCTCTAACACCCAAATTCGTTAACGAAGATTGCCGTCGTGCTTACAAAGGCCAGGTAATCTACGGCAAAGATGCCTTCTCCGATCTGCACTTCATGGACAAACTCATGCCTGCTAAGACTGCGGGTGAATGGGACGATCGCGTGGGATTTTTAGGTGAGGGGAGAGAAGAGAAAAGAGAGGAGCCGGAACAAGAATTTAGCTCTCAAGGAGATAACGCGATCGCCAGTAATGAATCCGGATCACTCCTCACCCCTGACTCCTCACCCCTCACCGAAAACACCCAGCGCTCAGAAGCGATCGCCATTGATATTCCTCGACCCATCCCTCCTTTCTGGGGTACACAAGTTTTGCAGTCCGAGGATATCCCTGTGGAGGAGCTATTTGGATATCTCGATCTGCAAGCATTGATCGCGGGACAGTGGCAGTTCCGTAAGCCCAGAGAGCAATCGCGGGAAGAGTATGATGCCTTCTTGCAAGAGAAGGTATATCCAGTTCTGGAGCAGTGGAAACAGAAGATTGTTGAGGAGAAGCTGTTACATCCTCAAGCGATCTACGGATATTTCCCTTGTCAGGCAGAAGGAAATTCTCTTTATCTCTATAATCCTGCTGTAGCCACGAATGGTTCATCTTTGGGAGATCCGATCGCGACCTTTAAGTTCCCGCGTCAGCGATCGCTCCGTCGCTTCTGTATTGCTGACTTTTTTGCTCCCAAGGAGTCAGGCCAGGTCGATGTGTTCCCGATGCAAGCGGTAACAATGGGCGAGATTGCCACGGAATATGCCAAAAAGCTGTTTGATGCCCACAACTACACCGACTACCTCTACTTCCACGGGTTAGCGGTGCAGATGGCGGAAGCTCTGGCCGAGTGGCTTCATGCCCGGATTCGTCGTGAACTGGGCTTTGGCAATGAAGACCCCGAAAACATCCGGGATATCTTGGCGCAGCGCTATCGCGGTTCTCGGTACAGCTTCGGCTACCCCGCCTGCCCCAACATGCAGGACCAATACAAATTGCTGGACTTGTTAGGCAGCGATCGCATCCACTTACACATGGACGAAAGCGAACAACTCTACCCAGAGCAATCCACCACGGCCATGATTGCCTATCACCCAGAAGCAAAATACTTTAGTGCTTAAACTCAGCGTCTAGGTCGGCACCAGCAAACGCGATCGCTAAGCTTTTTATCTTCTATCAGCCGCTTTAGCGATCGCGACTTATCATCCAGGAAAAAGGCACTGGGTGAAAACCATGAAACTTGAAAGCTCTGCGTTTGAAGCTGACAGTTTAATTCCATCTCAGTACACCTGTGATGGGGCCAATATTTCGCCACCTTTAAGTTGGGACGCACCCCCAGCCGAAACGGAAAGCTTGGCGCTGATTGTAGATGACCCAGATGCCCCGGTCGGCATTTTTGTACATTGGGTGGTTTACGACTTGCCGCCGGAAACGCTCCACCTACCTGAAGGCATCGCTCCCCAAGCCACGCTCCTTAAAGGTGGCACCCACGGTAAAAATGACTTCGGAAATCTAGGGTACGGTGGTCCTTGTCCTCCCAATGGCACCCACCACTATGTCTTCAAGCTCTACGCACTCGATCGCGCCTTATCTTTGCAATCAGGTGCGACCAAAGCGCAATTGGAAGCAGCAATGAACGGACATATCTTAGCGGCAGCAGAATTAGTGGCTCGCTACGCTAAACGCCGCTGAAATCCTAAAGTTACTGTTTAGGACGCTCACCGTTTTTACCAATCTTGGTGTCTTGCCAAGCACTGCCAATCCCCTGTAAAATGCCGCGCCCGATTAAGCCAATGCCTCGCCCCAGCACTTCAGTTAAGACATAAACGAAACCACTGCCCAAAAACGCGATCGCTGAGCGAAACCGAGGTGCGATCGCATCCCTAGTTTCTAATACCAAAGTAACGGCGAGTTGCAGACCCGCTAATTCTCTCAGTTCTTGGTTGCGAGGAGAATAAATTGAGGTTTTGGCGATGCCTCGACTATCTAAAACCAATAATTCATATTGACTTTCAAAAATCGCTTTGGGCTCACCCACATAACGTTCAAGCCGATATTTCCAAGACAAACTATTTCTAAATCGCTCAATTTCACGAGTAGAGATCAGACGGCGATCGTAAAAAGTTTGCTTAATCACTTCCACATCAGCAAAGTGATTAAGTAGAGGTTGGATAACAGCGTTGGCCACTTGCAGCAGTAAGTTTTGCAATAAACATTCTGCTCGCTCGATCGCCTCTGGGGTATGAGCAGCATAAGGTACATTGTCTACAACGAGGGGGATTTGAAATAAGAGGTAAGCAAACAGATCCCAGCTAAGGGGAGTTTTATTGAGAATTTCGCTCTCTACAGTTGGGGTATCTTGCAGCAAAACTTTCACGACTTCTAAGTTCATCGCTCCCAACTGCAACGTGTAGTATTTACCAAAAAAATCTGTGGTAGTTGCGACCCACAAATCTCGAATCACAGCAGGTTGTTTTTCCGACAACTGAGCAGGTTGGACTTGTGCAAATCGCAACTCATCCAGCGTTTCTTCTAACTTACGCAAAATAATATAGAGTAATTCTCGCTTTTTTTCTTCGCGCAGAATATCGATTTCTAGAGGGGTGTTGGTGAGATTCTGCAGGGGAGATTGCAGCTTACTCACTGTCCGGTCAAATAAGCGAGATTGCAAAGGCCGCCCTGCTAGCTCTGGCGTAGTTATAGGGACGCTAGCCGCCAGTTCTGAGCCTATAGATGTGCGCAAGCTAGACTCTGAAGCTGGGATGCGGCGATCGCTCTCTTCCCATGCACTCTCTTCCCAGCCGCTTTCTTCCCATCGACTGATGTCTGAAAGGGTGGACGAGCGATCGCGCAGTGCTTCTGCATCAGGCTCAGGCGGAGCTAACAATTGATTCACCACCCAGCGAGCTGCCCGCAGTTCTCGCCACCGACCCGCCAACACAGCGCGATCGAGGACTGGCAACCCTGGTTGTCGTAGTTGAGCCGTAATCGCTGCCAAAGCAGCATCAATTTGCTGTAAGCCTGAGAGTCGTTGCTTTTGCCACAAAGCAAGCAATGGGTGGCGCTGGGAGACGGCAAGGGGGCGATCGCTGACTGGCAAAGCTGCACCTAGCTGAGTCGATGGAGCGATCGTCGCAGGAGCGTTTGCAGGCCAATAACTTTGCCCTGTAGCCACCTGCCGAATGGCTGTCAATAGCTCTGCAGCTCTGGTGCCTTTGGCGCAATATCCCTCCGCTCCTGCTTGACGGGCAGCCGCGATCGCCTCTGGAAGTGGGGATGCACTCAAGAGCAAAATCGGAATTTGGGGATATTGCCGCTTCAGTAACTGACACAGTTGTAGCCCCGCTTCCTGATCCCGGCTTGTCCAGGTTGAAACTGCCCTGCCCAAATCTAAATTCAGAATGATCAGCGTTGCGGGAGAAGCTGCCAAAATCTGTAGCACAGTGGCTTCTGTCTCGGCTTCCCCAATGACTTGTAAGTCAGGAAACTGCTCCAGCCAAGTTCGCAATCCTAGCCGGAACACCAAGTCATCATCAATTAATAGCAGCTTTACTAGCGGTTCTGTCATTGCGCTTCGAATGCCCAATGTTCCATAACTGGCAATCAAGTTTCCCTGAGCCTAGCAATGATTCAGGTTGCTAACTGCTTCAGCTTGCAGCTCAGGTTGAATCCAAGATTGACGCTAGCATACTTAAGCCTTCTAATTCGCTTAATCACCTAGCTTCATTCACTAGGCTCTGAGTCCGTTGGCGGTTCTGGCTCTCCTGAATCCGTTGGTTCTGCTGCACCTGAGGGATCAAAATCAGGCTCAGAGTCATCGGTCGCTGGAGCTTCTGCGGGCGTTTCTGCAGGGGTTTCTGCGGGGGCGGCTTGCTGGTCTTGGGCAGCTTGTCGAGCTTCGGCTTCACGGGCCGCTAAAATTGCATCCCGCTCGGCAGACCAATTCGCGATCGCGCCTTGAGCTTCTCCATAGAGTGCTCGACCATAACTAATTTGGGCTGCCACATTAATGGCTTGACTCAAGTTCCCTTGGCTCGCCAAACTATATGCTTCGTTTAGAATAGGGCGATCTTCTGCAATTTGAATTTGTGCCGCCCAATCATAAATTGCGTCCTGAGCCTCCTGATACAAAGCCCGACCTGAGCGAATTTGTCCTGCCACTTCAATCGCTTTGCCTAAGTTACCTTGATTTGCCAAGGTCCGCGCTTGGTCTAAGAGTGGTTGGTCTTCGACTACCTGAATCTGGCGCTTCCAAGTCGCGATCGCGGTTTGGGCGTCAATCCGGAGAGCCCGACCTTGAGCAACTTGACTAGCCGCCGCGATCGCCTGCCGTAAGCTGCTCACCGTCCCTACCTTAGCTAACTGTTGAGCCTGGGCTAGATAAGGCCGATCTTCCACCCGCTGAATTTCTTTTTGCCAGTGAGCAATCCAGGTCTGCGCTTGCAGTCGCTGAGGACGACCTGGCACAACCAACTTCGCTTGGTCAATCGCTAAGCGTAAAGCCGGAACTTGTCCCAAGTTGGCTAAGGTATGAGCAAATTGCAAATTGACTAAGTCTTGGCGCTGCATTTCCCAACGCTCTCTCTGGGCTTGCGCCGTTTTATATAAGGGTCGGCCTGGCTCGATTTGGCGTAAGACTTCTAACGCTGTGACTAAGCTCCAAAGCTGCTCATGTAAAGGTTTGCCTGGAACTTTGCCGAGCGCCGCCGCTTGGTAAGCCCGACTTAAGCGAATTAGGTCTTGAGCTTCAGCCAGGACCGAAACTCCAGCGGGCACTTTCTCAGCGATCGCGATCGCCGACTCCCACTGTTGTTGTTTCAGTTGAGCCGCCGCTAATTTCAGTAAATCCTTGCTCCAGGTGACTTTTTTCGTCTCTGCAATTGTCTTGGCATGAGTTTTAGGCGTGATCTTTGGCAATAAAGCGATCGCCGCTGCTAAATCTTCTGGCGTATTGGCTTGGGCCAAGTTCTCAGCCCGTTGCAATTGCTGCCACGCCAACCGCTCTACCGCAATTTGCTGCCGGAGGGCTGTCACCCGTTGCCGCCAATGCTCGTTGGTTAGCCCTGCCAATGCTTGAGATTGCTTCCAAGCTTCTTGCCATTTCTGAGCTTTGATCGCGGCTTGGGCTTGGCCATAGATCTTTTCACCTTGATTCCAATCTTGCTGCCAAGCGGAGATCTCTGCTTGTGCGTCCTGATAGAGAGGACTACTGGGTGGAATTTTTTGGGCGATCTCTACAGCAGCTTCTAACTGATTCTGCCCAATCTTTTGATTGGCAATCGCCAACAGCCCCCGCGACCACTCAGCTAAAGAACTTTGAGCACTGCTATACAAGGGGTGCTCAGTAGACCAATGCTTCACCAACTCCACGCTGGCAATCAGTTGCTTGAGTTCACCGGACTGAGCTGCTTGTTGAGCACAGTACAGCCGTTCTGCATCAGCGGCTAAAGGCGAAATTTGCTGGCAGTTGGGCGGCGGTGGCAGCATGGTCAGCCAAACCAACGCCATTGCTCCGGTACCACCACAGACCAGCACCACGCTCAGCCAAACTAGTGACCAGCTCCAGCCACGCTTACGGCGCGGTTCTAGCACTGGTGAATCTGTAGGTATAGCCTCTGGTCCTTGGGGATCAGCTAGATTAGCGGCTGGCTGAACTACCTCATCCTTGGCTACCTTTCGGGTGCCATTGGGTCTATCGGCAAAAGCAGCCGACTGAGCGATCGCTTCCTGTTCAGCATTGTTTGAGACTGTGCCATTCCCTAGCTCCTCAGTCGGCTCAGTCAAAATTTCTGCCAACTCAGTTTTTGGCGGTGGGTTAGATTGCCGCCCCAGTTGCCAAGGTCGAAACTGGTTCCCAGCATGAATACGAAATCGGTAGAATTGTCTTCTCGCCATAATTGCGGCTGTTGCGATTACCTAGAGAAACCCATATGGCACCCATCGACCTCTCCCAAAATTTAAGGGAGTTGTGTCTGTCAGAGAGACTTGCAGCCCTACTCACAGGTACAGCTTAGTTAGCCCGACCGAAATTGGAGAGTTAACGTTTGCAAAGCAAGCATTAACGATTGCTAGAGGTGCAATTGGTGCCTGGGGCGAGGATAGAGTGCTGGTGGGGAGCGAAGAATGACGTCAAGACTGGCCTAATCCAATACCCTAGTTGTATAGCAGGTATCCGGATCATTGCAGTCAAAACTCTAACAAGCCATAGAAATATTACGATACACGAACTTTAGCGCTTTCCTGCCCTGAAGGTGAGCGAGCTGTAGGAAGGTCATCCAACAGGCTTTATCAACTCTAACTTTAAGCACTGCAAACTCACAGTGACCAAAATCGAATCATTAATTTATCTATAGCCATCCGAGTAAGGTTGTGAGAGGCGTACTGATGACTCAACAGTGGCTAAGACAAGCTTAGCTAGGACGATCCAGCTTCCTGCGGTCGTAGGGTCACAGTTGCGGCTGAGCGATCGCTAACTACCCTGTTGTAACCTACTGAACTGAATGCCTGAGCGATCCCCAAATAGAACAAGCTTTTTCCAGTTCAAAAATTTTCTACCGCAGCCACTCAATAATTTGGCCATCGCATATCTACATGCAAATAGAGCCAAACCTACCAAAGTTTAATGACTCATCCAGTGATGAAACGACCTGGATGGGACAAAGGGCTGAATTGCAGCCCTTCTAAAAGACTACTAGGCTTACGACGCTTGCGTTGCTGCCACTTCAGCGCCCCGGTAGCCAAAAAAGTCAATCCGATAATCGGTGATTTTGACTCCGACTTGCGCTTCAATCTGCCGAATAATGTCTTCCGGCAATTCGATATGAATATCTAAAATCTGGTTCGTGTCAAGGCAATTTACATGGCTGTGAGAGTCGCTGATATTGCCGTAGAGACGACCGTCCGATCGCTCAATACATTCAATAATGCCTTGCGCGGAGAGGGCTTCTAGATTTTGGTACACCGAGGTATGTCCGATCGCCTTACCCTGACGATTCAGGCGGTCATAAATTTCTCTAGCTGACAAGTGCTCATGAGCTTGCCACAGCAACTCCAAAATGAAGCGACGCTGACGACTCAGACGCATCCCCAAAACCTGGCAACGGTTTAAGGCATCGTCTAGGGAGCGGATGGGTTTCGAGACTGTCACTTCATTTTGCATACTTAATGCCCTTAACCTATCTGATGCTCACTCAGCTATCCCTCGTTGAGCTTACTCACGACCTCAAGTACTCAATGTGCAATCGCTGTCAAGAGGCGGAGTAATTCTATTCGAATCTAGCACCCCAAATCAAAATTGGCGATCGCGATCGTCAAATCTGTGAGCCAAGGGATGGGTGAATAGCCAGTACTGAGATTGGCTTACTATTTTCCTTCTCTATTATAAGTTAAATCTGAGCTAACACAAACTCACTACAACTTTACTTTAGTCAGGGGTACTGTAGCCACAGGCCGCCGCACTCGCGTTGCTGTATACTTCACCACTGGCGCAGAAGCCGGAGGCAGTTGAGCTTGGGTGATTCGATGGGCCTTTTCTAAAGATTGTAGACTTTGAAGCACAGCGTTACGAACTACGGGTTCTGACTCTTGGCTCAGCAGCAACCGAAGATAATCCACCACTGAGCGCCGCTGACCACGATCGGCAGTTGGGACAGTCACGGCTTGAGTGAGCTGATGGACGGCAATCAGGCGCTTTAAGGCATCTGCATGGGTTAAATCGCGCACGAGTTGATCAAAACGGGCGGTCGGCTGTTCATCCTGATGCTCCAAAAGATGCCCAATGAATAGGACCAGGACAGCTAATGTGCCAAAACCCTGAAGGATAGCTCCTGTAGCGCTCCAAAAGCTCTCAGTCTCACTCCAAATTACCAGGGAAATATAGGTGCTAAGGGCTGCGATCGCTCCACTGACCACTGCTAGGCCAAAGCGCTGCTTAGTTCCTCTTAAGTGGCGGCGCAAGTCTGCCCAAGGAATCTGCCAGGTTCCTGTCTGCAATGAATGAGTCAGCAACAAAATCAGAACACCGATCCCTAGAGCAAACAGTAGCTTCCAGTGCCAAATTAGCAGCACTGCCATGACTGCCATGCCCCAGAACCAAGTTCTAGACCCTTGATCTCCAGAACTTAGCCAGAACAGTTGCTTCAATGCTGCAACTGGAAACTCTGGCAGAGATGCCTGCACTTCGTTGATGAGTTGCCGCCGCCGAGATGAAGCCTGTGCCACGTTCCCTACCTATCTACCCGCCATACGCAAAATTGAAGCATGAAGTTTGATCAATCCACGATTGAGGCATTCAAACTTCAAATTAAATCAAAAATTCAGATCTATTGTGATCCTAATTTTTACTACTAGGATACTCAATTTGCTACTGGAATGCCCGAGCCTTAATAGTAAGTGAAACACCTAATTTAATTTGTAGGTTGCTGAACTGCGATCGCCTCCATTACAGAGGACTCCTTAGCATCTTGAGCCTCGGCCCCTTGAGTGGGTAGCGCTGGGCAATCATTAGGTGCAAGGCGCAGGTAGCGGATGCATTCTTCGGTCGTCAATTGTCGTAAGGTGCGATCGCGAGCCAACTTGAGCAGAACCTCCCAAGTGGCAGCCCAAAGACGCACTTTGCCATCGTCACCCAGAGTAGCGATGTATTGACCATCGGGGCTAAAGAAAGCTCGCCGTACCCGATTCGATGCATTACTAGGACTAGAAGGCCGCAATTGCGCTTGTTCGGTGCCTGTTTGAGCATCCCAGAGACGAGCTGTACCATCTGCGCTAGCCGTCACCAGCGATCGCCCATTTGGACTAAACTCAGCATCTAACACAGGCCCCCGATGACCAGCCAAGACCACCCGCAAACCCCCGGTCGTTGGGTCAAATACTCTAGCGGCACCATCCCAGCTTGCGGTTACTACAAGTTGACTGTCTGGGCTAAAAAAGGCGCTACTCACGACATCCTGATGCGCTAGTAAGCGGACTAACTTCCCGGATGCCACATCCCAAATCCGAGCGGTTCGATCCCAACTGGCTGTGATCACCTGCTGATTGTTGGGGCTAAAGTGCGCCTGCTCGATTGTGGCATGATGACCATGCAAACTCTGTAATAGTTGCCCTGAAGCTACATGCCAAAGCCGCACTGTCAAGTCGTCCCCTAGCCCTAGTAGTTTCTGGCCATCCGGGCTAAAACTCAGTTGGCGGACAACAACCGGCGTAGCGATCGCGGGCTTGGTCAGCGCTTTCGCCTTAACGTCGCGTATATTTTGCAATCGTCGCAACAATTTCGGCTTCTGCTCATTCTGTAGTTGCAAAATCTCCATCGAGCCATCAGTCTTAGCGATTGCTAGCGTTGCACCATCTGGGCTAAGAGCAACACCACTGAGATTGCCACTGGATGAGCGGCTTAACATAGCCTCAGCCGACTGTAGATCTACCTCAGTTGTTTGTTGAGTGATTGACACCCCAAACCGCCCACCAGCCTTTGATTGAGAAAAATTCTCCGTGACTGGGTTGCCGGAGAGATGCCAAGCTTGCAGATTGCCAGCGGTAGTAGCAGTCACCATGCGGCTCAGTAGATTGGAAGCGACCGATTCGGGACTGGAAGCCATACTATCCGAGGGAGACGAGGAATTAGCTGAAAAAGCCGCCTTTGTGAAGCGAGAATTTAAGCGTGAAGGCAGGGATAGTAGTACTTCCAACCCCTTTGGGGCTACTTGAGCTGTCAAAGCGCTGTTCTTGAGCGATCGCGACCCAGTAGGTTGCAAAAATGTAGCCCATTGAATCGGTGCTTTTGCCATAGCCAAGGTTGGGAGTTCACCACCGGGTTGCGTGGCCCACAAGCGCACCACGCTATCATCACTCGCAGTCGCAATATAAGCACCGTCAGGGCTAAACTGAGCCGCCTCGATCGCGCCTTGATGCCCCCGTAACACACTGACTTCGCGTCCGGTATAGACCTCCCATAGGTGAGCAGTGTAGGCAGTGCTGCGATCGCCAACCTGATTGCGGGTAGTCGTGAGGATGTAATCTCCATCAGGACTAAAGGCAATGGGTTCTGGTCCTGCGTAGCGAATCATGGTAGGTACATCTCTGGGAGCACTCAGTTGCGTCCACAATTGTCCAGAGCGCAGATTCCACAGTCGGACTCGCTGGCTGGGATCAGCCGTAGCAATCAACTTCTCGTCTGGACTGAAAATCACCTGAATGATGGGAGCCGACTTAGTTTGATGGGGCAATTTGGAGCGGTGATATAGCAAGCGATCGCTTTGACCTGTAGCACCCGAAGTCGAGTTAACCAAAGGGTTTCCTAGCGATGGATTTTCGTGATCTAAGCTTCGTGCAATTTCACCTGCATGAGAAAAAAGTTGTTGAAGTTGTCCAGTTTGGGCATTCCACAGGCGAGCTTGACCATCATCACAGGCAGTGGCAATCCATTGACCACTGCGACTAAAGGTAGCTTGGTTCACCGATCCTGGATGCTGTAGCACCTGCTGAATCCGCCCAGTTGCAACTTGCCAGATTCGAGCTTTACCATCGGTACTGGCCGTCAAGAGCGATCGCCCATTCAGACTAAACTGGATGCTGTTAATCGGGCCTTGATGGCTTGCTTGGGCTTGTAGTTGCCCAGTTTTTAGTTGCCAAATTCGCACCGTGTGATCAGCGCTCGCTGCCGCAAACCATTGCCCTTGAGGGCTAAAGGCAATTTGGACTGCTTCTCCCGTAAAGCCCGCTAGCTGAAAAACCGGAGCCCCAGACTCAACAGCCCAAATCTTGACTTGTCGAGTTCCCTTAGCGATCGCTGCTAATTGTTTGCCATCTGGACTAAAAGCGAGCGCTGTAATCGCTGACGGGGGAGAAGCTGGTGCAGCTTCAGTCTGCTTAGCTTGTTTGGAACGAGCAGGAGTTGGGGCATCCCATTGCAGCACTCGTTCGGTGGTTTGAGATTGCAAGGACCAAATGCGAATTGTTCCGTCTGCGCCTGCCGTGGCAAGTCGGTTTTGGCTAGGGCTAAAGGCAACTTGATGCACAGCACCTTGATGGCCTCTTAGTTCAACCTGCAATTGCAGTTTTTGCAAAGCTGCTCTTAAGCTTGCTTCCGCCTCATAGGTGGGTTTTCCTGCTTCCGCAGCTAAGCGGCTAATCAGCAGTGCCGTAGTCGGATCTCCGCCTGATTCTTGCAAAACAGTTTGGGCGATCGCGGCTCGCTGCCGCGATGTTGCCACCTGGATTTGGTAGTCTTTCTCCGCTTGATTACTCACAGCAGTGCGGTATTGGTTAAACGAAACCGTTAACGCTACCAACAATGCACAGGGAACGGCAATTTGCAGCACCCTGGACTCCTTGTGGGCCTTGCGGCTCTCCTCTTGGCTGACTGCTACATACTGCTGAGCCAAAGCTGAAAGCTCATCTGGATAATTCTGTAAAAAGTCTTCCGCATCAACTAAACGACCGCCTCGAAGGAGATATTCTGCTTCTAGAGGTTGTTCAGCACGTTGCCATTCTCGTGTTGCCTGTTCAATGCGTCGCTGTCGCCGCAGCATTTCGCGGTTTTCGTCGAGCCAGCTCCGCAACAAAGACCAATTACGAATCAACGCCTCGTGAGCCACATCGACCGTCTCATAATAGAGAGCGGGGAGCAAGCTACCGGGTGATGACCAAGCGTTAGCTGAGGTCAAATCCAGATCCAAAGGTAAATTCGTTCTCCCAGTTCCTAAGCCATAGGATGACTTGATAGAACTAGCCGACGTGCTTGAGTTCCAAGTCCAAACCGAACCAGACAAGTCTTGATTCGCTTGGGCAAAGTGTAGAGCAGTCGAGATAGGTGGCTGAAGCGTCGTTACGGGTGTGTCAGTTTCATCAGCGCGAGAGCTACTAGCAGGGACTTGATTCGTCACGACCAGCTTGGCAACTACTAACTTCTCTAAAACCTTTTCCACTAAAGCAGCTGGAAAGCGGCGACTGACCAATTCTGCTTTTAGAATGCGGCGGCGGGTATCTTCTGTGCCTTCTCCCAATTGCGTCAGAGCCAGAAAAATCCGCTGAGCTACCCGCTGCTCTTCCGAAGCCAAACTGTAGAAGATTTCTGTCGCTCGCTTTTGTAAGGTGCCTCGCACGCCCCCTAACTCGGTGTAGGCGTTCAGGGTCAAGCGAGGTGGCTCTCCGTTTTCGCTTTCCTGCCGCCGCTCCCAAAGTTCTAGCAGCGTATATTGAAGCAGCGGCAACTCCCCCGGCGCGCCTACCACATCCAACAACATGGTGTAAATCAAGTTAGGTTCGCAAACTAGCCCTACTCTCTGGGCTGGACGCACAATCGTAGCCTTGATTTGCTCGTAGGTCAGTGGTGTGACGGTCACTAAATTTTGTTCAATCTTTTGAGCGAGTTGGTTGTAGAGCGAGCATTTGCCAAAAAAGTCGGCCCTTAAGCCGATCACAATGCTGAGGTAGTGGCCCGCTTCCTGTAATGCCCCGACTAGACAGTTGAAAAATCGGTAACGTTCTTGTTCGGATTGCTGTCCCTGACAGAGGGTAAAGACTTCCTCAAATTGGTCAATCACCAGCACTAAGCGCGATCCCGCAGTGCTCTGCCCATCTGTGGTCTTTTGACTGGCGATCGCACTTGCTTGAGCTAATTGAGCTAAACCAGAACCACCATCTTTGAGAAATGCTTCAGCGCGGCGCAACTGTTCGGCCCGCTCTAGGCCTGTCGCTTGCGGATCGATAAATGCGTGAGCCAGGCTACGGAGCGGATGATCCCCAGGGGTAATCAGCTTAATTTGCCAGCGATCGCTACCTGAAAACTTATTGCCCTTGCGGAGTTCATGAATTAAGCCCGCTCGTAGCAAAGATGATTTACCACTACCTGATGCCCCCACTACGGCGACAAACTTGCCATGCCGTAGCTTGTCAATCAGTTGATCGGTTAAATCTTCCCGACCAAAGAAATACTCTGCATGGGATTCATCAAAAAATTCCAGTCCTCGGTAGGGGCAGATTGTCTGAGATTTGACACTCAGCACAGTTGAGGGGGGCTGGGTGCAACGAGTCAGAATAATTTCGCTGCCAGAGTTTTCAAACAGCGGCTGTTGAACTTCTGTTTTTAGCGCACTACTTACCCAATGAGTTAGCGAATAATTGGTAACAACCCCGTTTTCATTGCTTTTAGGATCAAGGCCATTTAGAACAGCTTGTGTAAATACACTGTAGGCACTATCTAACGACTCATAGGCTGTTTCATATTCTCTCGAAGCTGCCATAAACAAGCGATCGGTACCCGCATGGGCACCGGGATCAGCTTCCAGCATATTGAACAGTTCACCACTGTGACAGCAGTCTAACCAAATGATGCGCTGGCGCACGGGGCTTTCTTGAAGTAGTCGCCGCAGCCAAAAGAGAGACAAACCGTAGAATCCTACGTCTGGCTTGGAGTCACTTAGAGCTAAGTAACCTTCCTGAATCCCTGCATCTTTTTGTAGTCCATGTCCAGAAAAGTAGAACAGCGCCGTATGGGGGATATTGTTTCCTTTGGGCTTAAAGAGCCGAATCAAGGCTGCTTCTAGCTCTCGCAGGGTTACTTGAGTTTTGAGACCCACTCTGGTCTGTACTGTACCAGCCGCATTATCAGTCGCCACGATCTCTGGTAAGCGGGTAACTCGGAATTCACCATAGGTTTGCAATTGTTGAGCGATCGCCTCAGCATCTCGGGCTGGAGCATTAAGGCTGGGCAAGGATTGATACGCATTAATTCCAACAACTAAGGCATCCCGTGACATGATCTACTATTCCTGGCAACACCTTGATACAAAGGTAAGAAACTGGCTTAACTCTCCCAACTTAATGGAAAGTTTCTTACCAAAATTGAAATATAAATTCGCAGGAAATCTGTAAATTTAATGTCGAGTTTTTAACTACTAAAACAAACTAAAAGCAACTAAAATTCAGTTGAATTTTTTGCAAGCTTGCGCATTGCTGACTGAATAGAGAGAATGAAATGTTGTTTTTCCAACAGGGCTTACAGTTAAAAAACCAACACTACCAACTAGTCAAAACTGAAGAGTTCTCTAGTTAAGATTTCCAGTTTTTCATTCATCTTAAAACTAGCTTGAGACGTTTATTAAATTTCAATACTGTCAAAATATCGGAATATACAGTTCTTGTAAAAGGGGGTGATAACCCCTAGTTCAGACTACTTGAAGTTAAGAAGGAAGCCTGACTCAAAAAAGCTGGCAGCCAAAAATGAGAGAGCACAATCCTCTGAAATCGCTAATTTCTTACAGTTTGAATTGTGCCTAGAAAAGATAGGTAGTTTTGGTTATTAGAGTGAAACTACGGAGGCAAACTGGTGGCTTCGTGGAGAGAAAAACCTCACCCAAAAACGGCTCCCGTAGAAATACTGAAAATAGAAACTGTAGCGATCGCAGTCTATCAAGCTGAGACCAGAGAGTTTTTCCTGCGTAGTCTTTAGTCAAGGATCTGAATCACACAGAATGTGAATTGAAATCACAAAGTTAAAGTTAAAACCGTTATCAATTGAATAAGATGTCTGTCAGTTCTTTTACAAAACTTAAATTTTTTCTGATGTTCGTTGGTGCTATTTCGGATAACTACGCCTTTCGTTACCATTCAGCGGCTAAAACTAATGTCATCTAAAGTCAGGTGACTGCCGAATGTAGAGAAAACAACCCGATAAATATTACTAGCAGTCAAAAATAGTTCAGCGTTTGCCGGAAGACTAGAGTTAGAATTCGCTAAATTACCTTCTGTTAGTTCCGCCACAGCAATCAGTTGATCATTGTGGTCGTAGGCTGACAAGACCGTGCAGCGAGGACTCGTGACAAACCCACTTACAGAAGATACCGGATGGAGAAATTTAGCTTCTATCAGACCAGTCTTGGGCGCTCCCATTAAAACAGTGGTGCCAGAGCGGGGAGGAAAGGCGGGATTGGAAGGCCATAGGGCGATCGCGTTGTCAAAAATCACTCCCTGATGCTGAAATTGGTGGTTGACCACTTCAAAGCAAGCTAAATTTCCCAAATCAAGCTGTACCTGCCAGGGGCGAGCCACTGCCAAACTTGATTCGGACCAAGGCTGAATCGGCAGGGACGCTGCCACGGGGGGGCGATCCAGCAACTCCGACACCAAGGGCGTCGCCTCTAGATCAGAATTAAACCGTTGGTAATTTCTACCAGAATTACTTTTTTCAGTTCGAAGACTCAATGATTCTGCCATAACACCTCTTGGCTTGCCTGATGTATCGGACGATGCGATGCATGCTACACAAGTCAAAACAAGACCTGCCTCAAGCTGCCACTCCGATTAAGAGCGAGAAGACGAAGTTCACGGGACGATAGCAGACGCACTGGTATCAAGTTCCCAAAAAATACTTATTTCGACGTCACTCGACTGGGTAAACCTTGAGAGATACTTAGAAGACTTTTTCAGGTTCTTGGGAAATCCGCCCCTAAAGCAGCTCCTAGCCTACTCAAGTTCCAGTGATATTAGGATGGCTCAGCTTACATTTACAGTTTCTGGTAGCTGGACCCTAACTCGAATTCTTACAATGCACCCTATTTGATTTTTGCGTTCAGACCAATCAACTTATTCAGTCTTCTGAAAACGCCACACACCCTGATCTGAAACTTAGAAGCACCCTTATTAAGAAATGTAACGCAACCTTCTCAGAAAAGCGAGAAATTCAAGGAGTAAAGGACGTTTACGCCTTTTAATTTCTCTCATCTTTAACCAATCTGCTGTTTCCCAAAGTACGTTTCTACTATTTCGCTGGTTCGTAGCAGTCTGAGCCGAGATTTGCTCAAATATAAACAAACTTTGTCGGAACTTGACAAAATCTTCATATTTACATCATCTCTAAGACGAGGTTAATTGAGTTATGTTTCTACCCCCTGGCTTTCGCCAACAATCCATTCTGACCAAGCTAGGCCGTATGGTTTACTACACTGCGGCAGCAAAACCTTGGGTCACTGCCGCGGCAGAACTATCTAGCGATCGCGACACCTTAGTATTCCTGCATGGTTTCGGCGGTGGTTCTTCCGCCTATGAGTGGTCCAAAGTCTATCCAGCCTTTGCCAGCGACTACCAAATTTTGGCTCCAGACCTGATTGGCTGGGGTCGTTCAGAGCATCCAGCCCGAAACTACCGAATTGAGGACTATCTCAGCACCATCACTGAGTTTTTGGAGCAAACTTGTTCTGGCCCTACGACTGTCATTGCTTCGTCACTCACGGCAGCTTTTACGATTCGGGTAGCGATCGCTCGCCCAGAACTATTCAAGTCGCTGATTCTAACAACCCCTGCGGGGCTTTCCGATTTTGGCGAAGACTATACCCGCAGCTTTTTTGCCCAACTGGTCACCACTCCCATCATCGATCGCTTAATTTACAACGCTGGAGTTGCTACTAGTGGGGGGATTCGCAGCTTTCTGGAGCAACGCCAATTTGCTCGCCCAGAGCGAGTTTACCCAGAAATTGTCGCAGCCTACTTAGAATCCGCAGGCCAAGCGAACGCTGAATATGCAGCACTGGCTTTCGTGCGCGGCGACTTATGTTTCGATCTATCCCAATACATCACCCAACTGACTGTGCCCACCGCAATTATTTGGGGTCGCCAGTCACAATTTACCGGACCAGAAATTGGTCGGCGCTTAGCAGACTTGAATCCTCAAGCCATTCGGGTGTTCCAGCAGTTAGATGAGGTGGGATTAACGCCACAACTAGAGCTACCCGCCGTTACGGTGGGGTTAATTCGGCAATTTCTTCAGAATCCTGACCTTAAATAGCTACTTGTCATTCAGTCTGATGTCAACCACACTGGCATTGAAGTCGTACAAAGTACCTTGTAGCTGCACAACACTGCCAATCTTGATCTTGCTATTTCCCAAAACAGGACCATCCTTGTTAACTTGGGCTCTACCACCAACCGTAATCAGCAAATCGGTGCTGTAAGACAGCTCTGAGCGAGGGTCCGGGATCACTTTAACAGAGCCGTCCGGTTGGGTAATCAGAACATTGCGAGGTAGCACTTGAACCGACTTGAGATCCACCTCACCGTATGGCTGATTGCGGATCACAAGGCTGGTCTTCTTGGCACTTTGAAAGTCTTGGATAAATCTTTGGGGATTGCTGACACTCAAGCCCTTGGCAATTAAGTCAACCTCGATTGGTTTGGTTGCGTTGTTGATCTGAGCCACCGTTCCTGTCCCAGGTACCAAAAAGACGCCAATGATCACCAGCAAGATCACGAGGGCGGCTCCCACGTCGAGAATGCTAACTTTGCCGAATAGACGACCTTGAGAGTCCAAAATAGCCATACAAGCTTACCTTGCTGATATCTTAAGAAACGAATAAAAGAAATGATTGGGAATTGGCTCTGACAATCCCTCAGAAAGCTGCCGCAACTCTGGTCAGATTACCATAACTTGCACGCCAAAGATTTAGACGGCTGGCAGTGTTAAGTGCACTGGGCAAGGTGCAATTTTTAGGGAACAACGGGCAACTGTTTCAACCGTTCCCTGTAACTCTCGCAATGAAATTTGTTGCTTTCGCTGTGGCAACTTTGAGTCTGGGCTGTACGTCTAGAATCATCTATGAGGACAGATGAGGTTCTAGCACTTACAAACCTCTCAGACTAGGTCCGCCACTTCTAGTTCCCTTAAAGTTCAGCTTTTTTGCGTTCTCCTCGCACATCAGTGATCATGCTTAACCGCTTTTCTACTTTGTCTCGCCGTTCCGTCCGCCGTTGGCTCTATCCTTTTATCTCTTTGGCGATCGCCATTGGACTGGTAGTAGGGTCTCCCAGCCCTAGCCCAGCTTTACCTTGGGCTGATTTGATCTTCCGGGGAGTACAAATTATTCAACTCTCGAAAGTATCTGATCGCGAAGAAGTAGCGATCGGTCGTCAAATCAATCAGCAACTTATAAACAGTGAGTTTCGGCTATACCGTAACCGCTCCATCAATGAGTATGTTGATCAAATTGGTCAGCAACTGGCGGCTAAAAGCGATCGCCCCCGGATCCCCTATACATTTCAAGTGGTAGAAGATAACCGTGTCAACGCCTTTGCCACAGCAGGTGGTTACGTCTATGTCACCACAGGTTTGATGAAAATTGCCGATAATGAAGCTCAACTGGCGAGCGTCTTAGGCCATGAAACGGGTCATGTGGAAGGCCGTCATCTCTTGCAGCAAATGCGCCAAACGGCGATCGCCCGTGGTGTGGCTACAGCAGCAGGGCTCGATCGCAGTACCTTAGCGGGGATCGGTGTAGAACTGGCCCTCAGACGCCCCAATAGTCGCCAGGATGAATTTGAGGCTGACGAAAGAGGCCTACGAATTTTAAGCAGGGCAGGTTATGCTCCATCAGCAATGGTTGCTTTTATGGAGAAGCTGCTTAAAGGCGGCTCACTTCCTACATTCCTGAGCACTCACCCTAACACCAAAGACCGCATCGAGGCGCTCAAGCGCAGTATCAACTCCACCAGCACTAGTGGCAGCAATACTAACCCTGGAAATGGCTTAGATAGTGCGGCATACAAAGCCAAGATTCAGCCTTTGCTAAGTCGTTCTTGAATTTGTCTCCCCTTCCCTAGCAAGGAAGGGGCTAGGGTTGCGTCTCAACGCAATGCCTAAGAACGAAGCATTTGGTGGCGAGCAATAATTTGGGAAGGCTCCACTTGGGCGATCGCTTCATCTAAAGGTAAGGTTCGGACTTCTTGGTGCCAAACATTGACCTGATAAACCCGACGATTGGTAATATCTACTCCGGTAAGCCAGCCGCTCTTTTGGTGATAGGCTCCCGTATCAATATCCAGCCATCCCTTGCCTTGAGCCACTTCCCCAGGAGACACCCCTGGCAACGTAAAGGTGATCGTATGTCCCGTCACAATCAATTTGTTTGGGAAATAAGGCTTGGCAATGCTGTGAAATTCTTCTCGAATCCAGCAAAATTCATGAGAGCTTTGGTCTTCAATGGGCATCTCTGGATGCACGCCCGCATGCACCAACCAAACATCTCCCAAGTCCATATACATTGGTAGCGTCTTGATCCATTCCAAGTGCTCGGCCAGCAAGTCCATATTCTTATAGCTGGCTACCGTCGCTTGGCCACCGCTATACAGCCAAGCTTGCAAGCCTGGGCCAAAAGCTCGGCCCTTGGGAAAGGCATCAATCATCAGTTGCTCATGATTTCCGAGCAAGCAATGAAAGTTACTTTTCTGAACAAAGTCAACTACTTGGGCGCTGCGAGGGCCTCGGTCAATCAGGTCGCCCAGGAAATAAACTTGGTCGTCCCCATCAGGAGCGATCGCCTCCAGCAAAATCATCAAGCCATCATAATGACCATGCACATCCCCGATGAAAATGCGACGGCGGGTAGATTCGCTCATCCGGTCCTCTCATGCAAAAACTTGAGCAAGGCTTCAGAGCTAGCCTAAATAGCTGCAACTTGCAATAAATTGAGATTGCAAAAGAGGAGCTATGGGAAGCACTGAACTCTTCTTATAGTATGCCCTGACTCACCTTGGCGATCGCACCGTAATTGTATCCAATGGTACCTCTCCTAAAGCCAGCGTTACTGGGTTAAGGCTCTGAGAAAACGCTGAAGTTCTGTCATAAAGCCTGTTTTAGGAGCTGGGGTAGGATCTTCAGGATTTCCAGTAGATTGGGCTAAAATTCGGTCGATTTCGTCACCAGCGGGCTTGGTGTCAACTTCGGCAATTAGTTTGTAGTCGTCCTCTAATTCTAGCCAAACCTGCCAAGGGCCGGGATAGCAACGCAGCAAGGCTCCATTTTCGAGAGGGCGGAGATAATAACAAACCTCGAAAGTGCTAAGGAACCGAGTGCGTAGCTGCCGCCCCGCATAGCCTAAGCCAACGGTGGCAATGTCTTCCAGAACCGGATTTAAGAGAATAAAGGGGCGTTCTCCGGCTTCATCAGCCATTTTTTGCACCTCAGCCACTTCTACTGAAGTCGGGGCAACCATGAGAAAGGCTTGGTCTTCTGGTAGCATCTTGCCTTTCAGCTCACCAATCCCTCGAATCTCAAAAGGTTTCTCTCCCCAGTCCCGCCGCGCCAGAGCCGCCGCACCAGCATCAGGAAAAAAAACTTTGAAGTTGGCTCCCACATCTTCAAAAATACTCAAAAACTGCTCAGCGATCGGCATAGGTTTGAGTTCGGGGAAATTGAGTTCCACCTGGATCCGGCAAACACCAGCTTCTAGGGCTGCCTGGGTTGCAGTTTTGGCTTGCTCGATCGCGTCTTCAAGGTTTTTGGGAAGTTCAGCCATTGTTCAGTCAGGTTCTTGAGGGCTTATGGGTGCCGAGGAAGATCACTAGCCTGCTATGAGCGGCTCCCTACTAATTGTACGGGCATGAGTCGCTCTAGAACCTGCTGGAATACGGTGGCTGTCCAATCAATATCTGCGATTGTAGTATCTCGGCCTAAGGTGAAGCGAATGCCGCCTTTCGCCAAGCGATCGCTATATCCCATTGCCAGCAAAATCGGACTGGGAGTTGTTTTGCCACTATGACAGGCAGAACCTGCACTAATCGCAATCCCCGCCAGATTCATTTGGCGCACCAAGGTTTTGCCATTTAGGGTTTCGCTATCGGTAGCCTGGAGACAAACGCTGACATGGTGCGGTAAGCGGTTCCAGCGATCGCCCGTGACAGTTACGCCTGGAATCGCTAGTAATTGATCAAACAAGCGATCGCGCAGCCGAATTAAGCGGGGCGTTTCGGTGGCTAGTTCCGCGATCGCCAGTTCTGCCGCTATGCCAAACCCTGCGATCGCAGGTACGGCCTGAGTCCCAGAACGCAGCTTAAACTCTTGCCCACCACCACCGATCAGCGGCACCAACGCCACTCCAGGTCGCACATACAAAGCCCCAGATCCTTGCGGTCCATACAACTTGTGGCTAGACAACGAGAGCAAATCTACCGGAAGCTGCTGCACATCTAGCTGCAAACGGCCTGCGACCTGCACGGCATCAGTATGAAACAATGCGCCATGATTACGAGCAATTTCACCGAGCACCTGGATGGGCTGCAAGGTACCAATTTCGCTCTGCCCGTAGATCACTGAAACTAAAACCGTATTACTTTGCAAGGCATGGCGTAAATCCTGAGGATTCACCCGCCCCTGAGCATCCACAGGTAAGCGAGTTACTTCCCATCCCCACTGCTCCAACAAGCGCACAGGCTCTGCGATCGCCGAGTGCTCCACGCTAGAAATAATCACATGTTGAGGTGTGGTGTACTGCCGCGCTACTCCCAAAATCGCCAAGTTATCCGATTCGGTGCCACCGGACGTAAACGCGATCGCTTCAGGTGGAGCGTTGAGCAAGCTAGCCACCTGAATGCGAGCCCGTTCTACCAACGTTGCGGCCCGACTGCCCCACTCATGCAAGCTGGAAGGATTACCCCACTGCGCCGCCAAAGCCTGCTGCATGGCAGCGATCGCTTCGGCACGAGGGGGAGTTGTCGCACTGTAATCCAGATAGATTTGCATGAGTAGTCGCGTTCTAAAGCTTTAAATCAAGGCGTTGCTTTCTTCCAGCATACCTTTCAATCCCAAACGTACCGATTCAGTCAAGATGTCCCGCTTTTGGTTTAGGATTGGGAGCCCTTTGAAGCAATTAATTGTATCCCTAACGACAGAAAGAATTAAAGTTAGCTGCCTCTTGGGGTAGAACGAACCAGCGTATCTAATTCGCTTCTAGGCTGAGGAACTTCCAACTATTGCTGCATAGGATGATCGCAAGTCTCAGTATGAAAACGGAGCTTATTAAGCAAATGGCACCAGAACAACAGCAAGAGCAAAACCTACCTCAAGAAGCTCAGCAACTCCCCGAATCAGCCCAAAAGATCTTCCAAGCTGCAATGCGAAGTGCTCAGTCTGATGGTCTGTCTCAAGAGGGAGCGATGAATGTCGCTTGGACCACAGTCAAGCATGATTACGTTCAAGGCAGCGACGGTAAGTGGCAGCGCAAGCCCGAGGACGAACACAGATACAAGTCAACGGTCGTCAGCGGTAACTAAAAAGTGTGGCAATTGCGGCTCTGGAGTGACTACAAAAAGCGTAGTTAAACTCATCCCAGCTTACCTTAACCCCTCACAAAAAGTGTTGGGGTTATTTTTGATTCTTGTCTGAGACTAAGACGATTGATTTCGAGACATTACCACTCAAGTTGCAGGTGGAGCCGAGATAATGGAAACCGACGCGATCCTAGAAATCCGTGTACAGAATTTGCTCCTGAAACTGGAAGACATGGAGCGGAGGCAAGACTCTACCGTCAAAGCAATTTTTCAGCTTTACGAAGCAGTGCGCTGGCTGAACGCAGGCAATCACGAACGAGTCGCCAGCGAGCTGGAAGACGCCATTATGACGTTACAGGAAGCCGCGAAGAAACCTCATTAGCGGCTAATGGTAATGATGCTATGGGCTAGGGCAACCTCTAGACATGCATCCCTCATTGCCGTTAGGAGCGTTATTTTGCTTTTTCCGGTTTCCCTTCGATCGCGTTTTTGCCTCAGTCTACTGCTGATTTTGAGCCTAACTGCTTGCCAACAAGTGCAATCTCAGCCACAGCAATCTGCACCTGCACCACTGCCCCAAGATCCGTTAGTTCAGGCTTACTTCAATCACGAACCTGCTACCAAATACACTGAGCCTTACCGCCAACAAACTCGCCCTGGCGATAATCTAGAGCAGCAAATTATTGACGCGATCGCCTCAGCGCAATCTACCGTAGATGTTGCTGTTCAAGAACTGCGGTTGCCCAAGATTGCTCAAGCCTTGATCGATCGCCAAAAAGCAGGCGTAAAAGTACGGGTAATTTTAGAAAACACCTATAGCCAACCTTGGAGCGCGATCACCGAGGCTGAATTAGAGAAGCTACCCGAACGAGAGCGCAGCCGCTATGAGGAATACCAGAAACTCGCAGACCTCGACCAGGACAGCAAACTTACCCCAGAGGAAATCAACCAAGGCGACACTTTAGTCATGCTGCGGCAAGCGCAGGTCCCTTGGATTGATGATACCGCCAACGGCTCTGCTGGCAGTGACTTGATGCACCATAAATTTGTCGTGGTGGATGGACAACGCCTAATCATCACTTCGGCCAATTTCACTACTAGTGATATTCATGGCGATTTCTCTCGCCCTGCCAGTCAAGGCAACGCTAACAACATGTTGCGGATTCCCAGCGCCGAATTAGCTAGCTTATTCACCCAAGAGTTCAACACTATGTGGGGCGATGGCCCTGGAGGCAAGTCCGATAGCAAGTTTGGCCTACAAAAACCCTATCGTTCTCCCCAAACAGTTGTGCTTGGCAGCACTTCAATTACAGTGCAGTTCTCGCCTACCAGTCCCTCCCGTCCCTGGAGTCAAAGTGGGAGCGGACTAATTGGCAAAACCTTGAGTACAGCTCAGCGATCGGTGAATTTGGCGTTGTTTGTATTTTCCGAGCAGCGTTTAGCGAATGTCTTAGAAACTAATCATGAACGAGGCGTACAGGTACAGGCTGTCATCGATCCTAGTTTTGCCTAC
Organism: Trichocoleus desertorum AS-A10; assembly: GCF_039962155.1. Lineage (NCBI taxonomy): Bacteria > Bacillati > Cyanobacteriota > Cyanophyceae > Leptolyngbyales > Trichocoleusaceae > Trichocoleus > Trichocoleus desertorum. The sequence goes on from NZ_JAMPKN010000009.1 coordinate 96,789, forward strand.
CGTTCCTATAGCGAAGCCTTAGACATGCTGGGCGTTGAACTTAAAGACAAGTGCCGAACCGAACCCAACAACCATCCCTGGCAAAACCCTATTAGTACAGTGGGGGCACCACGCCTGCCACCTGGAGATTTATTGCACAACAAGTTTGGCGTTGTTGATCAAGCCACTGTGATTACGGGGTCTCATAACTGGACTGATGCTGCCAATACAGGCAATGACGAAACATTAGTCGTGGTTGAAAGCCCAATAGTTGCGGCTCACTACGAGCGAGAATTTGAGCGGCTATATAGCAATGCCATCTTGGGGGTGCCTCCAGCAGTACAACGCAAAATGGCTGCCCAAGCGAAACAGTGCCAGTCAAGTCAGACTCAGCCTAAGCCAACCTCAAAGCTCAAAAGCCAGCGATCGCCCGCTCCATCAACCCCTACAACCTCGCAGCCCCAGACCCCACCTAACTCAGTGGTGAACCTCAATACTGCTAGTCTGCAAGACCTGGAGACGTTGCCCGGTGTCGGTCCTGCGCTAGCCCAGCGCATTATTCAAGCTCGTCAGCAAAAACCCTTTACTTCGCTTACCGATCTCGATCGCGTGTCTGGTGTTGGCCCCAAACTCCTCGATCGCTTAGAGCCTTACGTCACTTGGTAAAGTTAGCCACCCGTTTTTGGGGCGCATCCACTCGCAACTCCATTTCTGCATGACTCACTGTGAGCCAAGGTTGCCCGAAATAAATCTGGGCCAGCGGGCTGTTTACAGGCACTTCCAAATGTCCTTTAACCACACCCAAACGTGTGTCTAAATGGGCTGCAAAAGAGAGTAAAGCTGAGTCCAACAGGCTAAAACTAGTAGCCGAAAAAGGTTGCCGCCAGAGAGAGAACGGTGGTTCATAACGTAATGAGCAAAGCAGGCGATCGCCTTGGCGCACCGTGACTTGCTGAGTTTGCCCCGCCTCCCAAGTAAACTCTGCTAGTTCTTTAGGCAATCCCCAAATTTCTCGCCCTCCTGCGACCGAATCTGGGTGATCGACATAGATATGAGTCACCCAACCGCCAATATTGCCAGCCTGACGGATCAGCGTCGCCACAATCAATTCGTTGTACTCCAAGACTGACCCCGCCTGATAAGCACTGAGATACACACTGGCGACTGCTTTGCCAGGCCACGGCTCCAGCACTTCCAAACCCGACGGCAGCAGCGATCGCACAGAAGCACTATCTACTAAATGTAATGTCTGCAAAGCGTGGCCTCGCAGTGTCCAAGGCGCAGAGGGATAAGGCACAGCGTTATTCTCCTGAGGTGAATAGGGGCAAACCAATCACACTGTAAAAACTCCCGTGGGCAAATCACTCTCTCTCGCGTCAGACTTACTTGAGAGGCTGGGCTTGCTATCCTGTAGACAGTTGCTCTGCTAGAATCGTCTGCGCTCCCAGCTATGACCCAACAACCAACCCGTATTTGTATTCTCGGTGGCGGCTTTGGGGGGCTTTACACCGCCCTCAAGCTCAGTCAGTTGCCTTGGACGAAGCTGGAGAAGCCTGAAATTGTTCTGGTAGACCAGCGCGATCGCTTCTTGTTTTCTCCCCTCCTCTACGAACTCGTGACAGGGGAACTACAAACCTGGGAAATTGCCCCCCCCTTTACCGAACTGCTCGCTAACACAGACATTCGCTTCTGCCAAAACGCGATCGCTGAGATCGATACACAAGCGCAGCGGGTGCAACTACAAGACGGCCCAACCCTTAGCTACGACTATCTAGTTGTAGCCTTAGGGGGTGAAACTCCGTTGGATCTAGTACCTGGTGCCGGTGAGTATGCCTTGCCATTTCGCGCCCTCGCAGATGCTTACACACTCGAAGAAAGATTACGCCTCTTAGAAGCCTCAGAAGCCGATAGGATTCGGATCGCGATCGTTGGCGCAGGCTATAGCGGTGTGGAATTGGCTTGCAAATTGGCTGATCGCTTAGGCGATCGCGGTCGGTTGCGCCTTGTAGAACAAGCTGACCAAATTCTCCGAACTTCGCCAGAGTTCAACCGAGAAGCTGCTCAGAAAGCTTTGGAAGAACGAGGCGTTTGGTTAGATTTAGATACCAAAGTCGAGTCATTGGGACCAGAAACAATTTCGCTGGAGTACAAAGGGCAAGTTGATACCCTTCCCGTCGAGTTGGTGTTGTGGACGGTCGGCACTCGCATTAATCCTGTGGTGCGCTCTCTACCTCTGAAGCAAAATCAGCGGGGCCAGCTTGTCACAACTCCGACGCTGCAAGTGGTTGATCATGCCAACATTTTTGCTCTGGGTGATTTAGCCGATTGCCGAGATGCCGAGGGCAAGCAAGTTCCTGCCACGGCTCAAGCTGCTTTTCAGCAAGCTGATTATACTAGTTGGAATCTTTGGGCCTCGATTACCGGACGACCGCTTCTACCCTTCCGGTACCAGCAGTTGGGCGAAGTGATGACCCTAGGAACTGACAACGCCACCTTCACCGGCATGGGCCTTAAACTAGAAGGAAGTTTCGCTCATCTAGCTCGTCGCTTAGCTTACCTCTACCGTTTACCCACCCTAGAGCACCAGTTGAAAGTGGGTATGAACTGGATCGCGAGTCCAATTTTGGAGTGGTTAACCCCATCCTCATAGGTAGTTCAACCCAAGGTGCCTGTTATTGCGAGATCGCACGGATAGCAAATTGTCCTAGAGCTTGGGAACATTAGGACTAGTATCAGGCGTGCTCCCTGGCCAATATCAGAATCAGGAATTGTTTCCCTGACCCACACAGGGTCTTTTGCTGAAGCGCCCCAGCTGAATTTAATGGCTAACGGTATCGAGAGGTAGACGAATATGAATGCTGCTGAGCTTCTGAGGCGTTATGCGGCAGGGGAACGGGATTTTAGCAAAACCGACCTGTGGGGTATTAATTTAAGCAAGGCCAGCCTTAGCGGCATTAACTTTAGCAAATCAGATTTGAGTGGGGCCAATCTGCAAGGGCTTAACCTGACCCAGTCAGATCTGAGCGGGGCGAATTTAGATGAGGTTGACTTAAGCGGTGCCAACCTGCAAGGAATTAATTTAAGTCGCGCTAACCTCAGTAGCGCTAATCTCCGCTGGGCCTTACTCAATCGAGCTAACCTGAGCGGCTGCAACCTGAGCAAGGCAATTTTGAGTAAAGCCAACTTAAATGGTGTCAATTTGAATGGGGCGAACCTCAATGAGGCGAATCTTTGGGGGGCCAACTTGTGTGAAGCACTCTTGCAGGAAATTGACCTCAGCGGTGCCAACCTCAGAGGTGCCTATCTTTGTGGTGCTACCGTCAGTGGTGATTTGAGTTGCGCTAACTTGAGTGGCGCTAACTTAAACGGAGCAGTGCTGTCGGGTGCTAACTTAGCAGATGCAATTTTAAGCGAAGCCATTTTGAGCAGTGCTAACCTGTGGGGAGCGAATTTGAGAGGAGCTAAGCTGCGGGGTGCAGACTTAGGCAGGGCTGATTTAGGACATGCGGATCTAACTGAGGTGAATCTCAGCAAAGCCGATCTTGCCATGGCCAAGCTGATTAAAACCAACTTGACGGGAGCAGTACTCAGTGGCGCTAACCTACGCGGCACAAACCTCAGTGAAACAGATTTGAGTACCGCTAACCTGATGGGTACGGATTTACGGGGCGCGATCATGCCCAACAACACCATTCATAGTTGATGAATGTAAAACCAATGCGTTAAGGTCTTCAGCAGCGTATTGGTTACTAACACCCTAATTTGTCTGTGATGGAGCGACCTAGAGTAATTTTTTTGGATGCCGTGGGGACTTTATTTGGCATCCAGGGGAGCGTTGGAACTATTTACAGCCAACTCGCCCGGCAATTTGGTGTGGAAGTATCTGAGGCTGATTTGAATCTCGCCTTTGGTCAGAGTTTTCGACGGAGTGAGCCAGCGGCTTTTCCGAATGCCGAGCCGAGTGAAATTCCAGTTCTAGAGTTTGAATGGTGGCAGGCGATCGCCCAAGAAACCTTTGCCCAAGCTGGCGTTCTGCAACAATTCTCAGATTTTGCCACCTTTTTTAAGGAACTTTATGCCTACTTTGAGACGCCTAGCCCGTGGTTTGTGTATCCAGAAGTGCCGCTGGTTCTAGAAGGATGGCGATCGCAAGAGATTGAGTTGGGGATACTGTCTAATTTTGACTCTCGGTTGTATTCTGTATTAGGCGCACTCGATCTAGCAAAATTTTTTACCTCAATTACCATCTCTACGGAGGTGGGTGCTGCTAAACCTAGCCCCGCTATTTTTGCGGCGGGTTTGGAAAAACATCACTGTAAAGCGATCGCCGCTTGGCATATTGGCGACAGCTATCAAGAAGACTATGAAGCAGCGCAAGCCGTTGGGCTGCAAGGCATTTGGCTAAACCGTACTGACAAGTCAGTTCCAATTCGTAGTTATCCCTCCCCTTCACCTGCCATGCTTACGCCTGTCCCCCAACCACGAGCGATTCGCAACCTAAGTGAATTAAGCGAATTGATCACTCGGTAACCCAACTTCCTACTCTTTCTGTGGCCTGTCTCTGATACTACTGACTGACAATCATGGCTCTCAAATCTGCTCAAGTCCTTGCCCTTCTGCAAGCCAAGCAAGCTGACTTCAAAACCTTCGACCAAACAGCCTTGCATGCCTTACAAAAGTATCGTGCTGCTCTAGCAGAGGCATCTCAGAAAACAGCAGTGGAACTTGAGCAGATGTTAGGTGCTGCTCGCGCAGTAGGAGCTAGACCACTCGAACCTGTAGGGAATTTCCTGAATTGGGTGATTCCCTCAAATTTAGTCTGGCAGAACCGCGAGCAAAGTTTGAGTTGGGTGCGCGATCGCTTGATTGGGATTGCCACCTTTGCTGTGGATGGTTCCCAAATTTTTCCCACTAAGGATTTTTCGATTCCAGTTGCTCTTGTGCAGATTGGTTGGTTCGAGAATTTACATCTGCCCAGCGGCACCTACGAGAAGGATGTAGCTCTGGATGTAATGACTCCGGCTGAACTCAAGGTGAACCATAGTGGAGAGCCTGTCGATCGCCGCGTGAATATGCGACGGTTTGAGATGGAGACGCAGCGACTGATCCAGTACATGCAGGAACACAAAAACTGCAATGACTGTTTAGTCTTTTTTGACGGTTCTCTAATTGCGACGTTCGCCGAAGCCTTCGACCCAGACACCCGCGCCTTCTATGTGGATTGCCTTCTGGAACTGCTGCAAACTAGCGAAGATTATCGAGTGCCGCTGGTCGCTTACATCGACACTTCCTACGCTCGCGACTTGACGGTGATGTTGCAGCAGGGCTTTAAGTTACCGGAAGCGAATGCAATTCACGATGCCCAGTTGCTCAGCAAGTTCATGAGTTGGGGCGATCGCACTCCCCTGTTTCTCTGTCAGCGATCGGGGATTTTGGGTCAATATCAAGCCCATGCTGACAAGATTGCTTTCACCTACCTCAAAACCACTCACGATGGCTATCCCGCTCGCTTAGAAATGCCCGTTTGGATGTACGAAGCAGGCATTGTCGATCGCGTTTTGGACTGGGTACGGGGTGAAGTCGTCATTGGCAACGGCTACCCTTATGTGATTGAAACTGCTGACCAAACCGCTGTACTACAAGCAGAAGATCGCCATACGTTTTACCGAATTTTCCAAGACTGGGCAGAAAAGGAAGAATTGAATCTGCGCTTATCTCGCAAGATGGTGAGTAAAGCCCGCCGTCGTTGAAACAGCGCGATCGCCGCTCATCTCTAGTCACCCATCTTTAGAGCGAGAAGATTCAGGATTTGCAAAGTGCCAGTCACTAACACTTGACATCTTGTATTACGCTTGTAGTATAAATAATACAGATACTCCGGCTTTGCTTTGGGAGTTAGCCCTATTTGCTTCAGGAGGCAAACGTTTATGCCTTACGAAAAATTAGAAATTTCTACCCCTAAGCCTGTTTTGTCTTGGGCTAACCATTCCTTAGGAGCCGATGAAACCAAAATGGCCAAGAACGTTGCGTCTTTGCCATTTGTGTTCAAGCATGTTGCTCTGATGCCTGATGTGCATTTGGGCAAAGGAGCCTTAGTGGGGTCTGTGGTTGCAACTAAAGAGGCGATTGTTCCAGCGGCAGTGGGCGTAGATGTCGGCTGTGGTATGTGTGCCATCAAAACTCCCTTTACTGCCAGCCAGCTAGAAGGCAAGCTGAAGCAAATTCGGCTAGACATTGAAGCTGCAATTCCGGTTGGCTTTCATGAAAACAAAGAAACTGATAAATCCGTGCTCAATTGGCAAGGCTGGCGTGAGTTCAAAGACTTGCATGCTGGGGTGCAACGCCTAGAAACCAAAGCCATGAAACAAATGGGTTCTCTTGGTGGCGGTAATCACTTTCTGGAAGTTTGTGTGGATGCTGAGGAGCAAGTATGGCTGATGCTACACTCTGGCTCTCGCAACATCGGCAACATGCTGGCCCAAAACCACATTGGTACTGCGAAAGAACTTGCCAAACTAGCAGACAATCGCTTGCCTGATCCTGATTTGGCCTACTTTGTCGCTGGTACACCTGAGTTTGCGGCTTATTGGCACGATTTGCAGTGGGCTCAAGGTTACGCCCGCTTCAACCGAGATGTAATGATGGCACGGTTCAAGCGAGTGGTGGAAAAGCATTTGGCTGGGGGCAAACCCACTAAGGCGCTGCTATCCGTGAATTGCCACCACAACTATGCCGAGAAAGAAGTGCACTTCGGCGAAGAAGTCTACGTCACTCGCAAGGGAGCCGTGCGCGCCCGGAGTGAGGACTACGGCATTATCCCAGGTTCTATGGGAGCCAAGTCCTTCATTGTCAAAGGCAAAGGCAATGCCGAAAGCTACTGCTCTTGCAGCCACGGTGCAGGACGAACCATGTCTCGCAATAAAGCTAAGTTGCAGTTTTCCTTGGATGACCTAATCCAGCAAACGGATGGCGTCGAGTGCCGCAAAGACGCAGGCGTGCTAGATGAAATTCCCGCCGCTTACAAATCTATCGAGCAAATCATGGCTAACCAGTCAGACTTGGTTGAAGTGGTAGCCACGCTGAAACAAGTGGTTTGCGTCAAAGGCTAAACTCAGATTACTAGGGAGCGATCGCCCTCTCTAACCCAATTAGGAGCGCGTTCATCCCTTATCCTTTACACAGATGAGTGGTCGATTAGCGATGGCCTCCAGTTCCACTGACTTCATTAGCTCGCTCCAACTAGCAGCTAAAGCAGCATCTCTGGGACGATCACAGCGTTGGTCTAGCAGGGTTTCAATTGTATTAAACCAAATGCCATTTTGGGCATAGACAGCAGGGCGATCGCGTGGGTCGGCCTGCTTTAATTGTTGGTTCACAGTTGAGCTAAGAGTCACACGCTGCACCCAGCCATTCACTGTTACATCTTGGGTGCGATCGCCCGGATTGCAAATGAGAGACACAGACCAACGATAGTCTTGACCCGACTTTAAGGGAGGCAGATTTACATCTGTTGGTAAGTTGAGGCTGGCAATTCCTGCTTCGCCCGTAATGCTAAAGGTGGTTTTGTATATCAGGTTGCGGTTCACTTGTTTGGCATCTACGTCATAAAGAGCAAACTCTACTAAAAACGCATTGCTTGCTGGCAGAGACCAGAAAAATTGGGGATAAGCTGCGGTCGTCAAGCCCAAGTTGGTAGCGGGTAGTAAAGCCACTAACGGGCCGGAATTCGCTGGCAAGCATTCTGTTGAACTTGGGCCTCTAGAACCTGCACCCTGCCGTCGGCCTGGTAGCCTAGGCGCGGGTAAAGTTCCACGCGTTCTAGGAGCTTCCAACCGGGGTGACACAAATGCTCTGGTCCCCGCTCCCACTCGCCGACCTGGTAGTTTGCGACCAGTGGCTCTAAATTGCAGTGCTGAGGCTGACTGGAAGCTGCTTTCCATCCAGCCAAACAAACCGATCATTAGGCCAGCAGCGATAAAAGTTTTGGAAATATTAACTTGAAGCATAGAAAAACTCTTGTGGATCGATTCAGCAGTAGCATCCCGCAGGCTTAAAGCCACACCGAGAGACACGGCAAAACTGCCACTCATTGATGACGAGGGTTGCCCCAATTGTAAGTCTCTCGCTCAAGATTCAAGATTAAACGCAGCTGACATACAATCTTTTCGCTGGCCTTAATGATACTGATCAATAAAATTTGGACCGTAGAATAGAGGGCAGCAAATTGTGCGGCAGCAGCAACGATTGGGGTAGAGTGTGAGAAAAATTTTTTGGCAGTTTTTTGAGCAGGGACAAGCGATCGCCTCTAAAACCCAGATTTTAGGGCTGTTAGTCTCGGCCTTGGCAGTACCGATTCAGCTCAACCCCAATTCAGCTTGGGCTAGTGTCACTACACTCCCTGTTGATCCAGGGCTGAATCATCAAGTTGCTCAAGCTGTGCCTACGCCGCCTAGTAATCCGCAGCCTGACCCAAATCAGGACCGCTTCCTGCAACCCCAACCAACCCTGCCAGCTCCTGCTCCTACGGAAGAAGAACAGCCAATCCTACCCACGCCTACCCCAGAAACGCCTCCCGCCCAGCCTGATGTCACCATTCCAGTTAAAGAGATTGAAGTGATTGGCAGTACGATTTTCGGGCCACGGGAACTGGACTCGATCGTGCAGCCTTACGAAGGGCGCTCTTTAACGCTGGAGGAACTGCGGACAGTAGCGGATGCCATTACGCAGCTTTATCTCAACCGAGGCTACATCACCTCTCGTGCCATCCTGGTCGATCAAACAATTACAGATGGCGTCGTTAGGATTCGTGTGATTGAAGGTAGCTTGGAGCGGATTGAAGTCGAAGGCAATCGCCGAGTTAATACAGGTTACATTCGCGATCGCATTCAGTTGGGAGCCAAAACGCCGCTGAAGAAAGACGATTTAGAAGACCAATTGCGCCTGCTCAAAACTGATCCTCTGTTTAAAAATGTAGAAGCGAGTTTACGGGCGGGTGAACAGCTCGGCCAAAGCATTTTGACCGTTCGGGTTACGGAAGCAAACCCGTTTGATTTTTACCTCAGCGCCGACAACTATTCCCCACCGAGTGTGGGGTCTGAGCGTCTAGGCGTGAGTGCCGTGCATCGCAACTTAACTGGACTCGGCGATCAACTCGCGGGGGCTTACTATGTGTCTACCACGGGGGGTGCTGAGTTGTATGACTTCAGTTACCGAGTCCCGATTAATGCCATGAACGGCACAATTCAGTTGCGGGCTGCTCCCAATGACTACAAGATTACCGATCCAGAGTTTTCGGAACTGGGCATTCGCGGCAGCTCGGAGTTGTACGAGATTAGCTATCGTCAACCTTTAGTGCGATCGCCCCGCGAAGAATTGGCCCTCTCTTTGGGCTTTACCTTTCAAGACGGGCAAACTTTTCTGTTCAACGACATTCCTAATCCGTTTGTGATCGGGACTGGCCCTAATGGTGTTAGCCGTACCAGTGTGATCAAGTTTGGTCAAGATTACGTCAAACGTGATCCAACGGGTGCTTGGGCCTTGCGATCGCAGTTTAATGTGGGGGTAGATGTGTTTGACGCCACCACCAATCCCGATCCGATTCCTGATGGGCGGTTCTTTAGCTGGTTAGGTCAGGCTCAGCGGGTTCAAGCTCTCGGCACGGATAATTTGCTGATTGCTCAACTAGATTTGCAACTCACACCCGATAGTCTCTTGCCCTCACAACAGTTTGTAATTGGCGGCGGGCAGTCGGTGCGAGGGTTCCGCCAGAATGCCCGCTCTGGAGATAACGGGGTGCGCTTCTCCCTCGAAGATCGGATTGCTTTGCAACGGAATGAAGCAGGATTGCCGATTCTCCAGCTAGCACCTTTCTTTGACTTAGGAGCGGTGTGGAACGATTCCAGAAATCCCAACGAAATCAACGATGAGCGATTTCTAGCGGGCGCAGGGGTAGGACTATTGTGGCGACCTGTCGCAGGTCTGAACATTCGCCTAGATTATGCCTTTCCCCTAGTAGACTTGAGCGATCGCGGCCAGAACGCCCAAGATGAAGCGTTTTACTTCAGTGTGGTGATTCGTCCCTAACTGATCCGCTTCACCAAGGGTTGCCGACCATCGTGAAGGCAGCCCAATAGTAAGGATGGGAGAGTTCGCGATCGCCCAGACCTGCACTTTCGGGTGGTAGCACCAAGCTATTCACACCGCTCAATCCTCTAAGCTGGTCGTCTTCTAGGTAGATTTGGCCTTTAGCCATTGCCACCTGAGCTTGCCGTAGAGCTTCTGCCTTAATGGGTGCAGTTCGCAAAGCTTGATAAAACTCGGTCATTAACCCCGTGGTCGCGGCATCACTGACATACCAGAGGCTAGCTAGCGAAGTTTTCACACCCGCCTGCACAGCCAATCCAGCAAAGCCCAGTTCTGCTTCTGCATCACCCAAAGCAGTTTGGCAAGCACTCAGTACCAACATTTCCACCTGTGGCGCATTAAAACCTAGTTGCCGCATTTGATCCAGCCGCAGCTTGTCATTCCACAACTGAATGTAGGAATTGCTGGGAGCCCCCGAGTTAAAGCTCGCATGGGTCGCCAGATGCACAATGCCAAAAGGTTGCTGTTCGCTCACTTTGAGATTATTGAGCGTGGCTTGGGTGTTAAGGAGCAACCTTCCCGGCCACAATTTCAGCACCAGCGTCGTTAGCTCAACTGGTACCGCAGGTAATGGAGATTGATCTTGGGTACTTTCCGACACTCCCATCGCTAAAACTTGGGAATCTCGGATGTTGGTATAACGAGTATCCATTAAGCTCAAGCTCGGCATTAAACCCACACTATATTGCTCCACCAGGAACTGTTGACCGTCATGCAATGCGGCCACTGGCAGCGATCGCAGCCCTGTATCCATCAGAAACACCAAATTATTAATGCCTCTCGCTTTCAGCTCTGTTTCAAGAGGTGCCATAATCCAGCGATACAGTTGCTGAGCAGGCTCTAGGTAGTTGGTGTTATCCGTTTGTCGTGGATCACCCACCGCACCCCGAAAGGCATTAGCAACTGCCAGAACTTGCGATCGCGTAGCGGTGGGAATGCGGTGCCGAATTGGGTTACCTTGAGCCGTAATGACTAGTAATTCCAGTTGATCTCCGTCTTGCGCTTCATTTCCCAGTTGCTCGCTCTGTCCTAGTTGTGCGGGCACAAAGCTGACATAGATAAAAGCAGGTTTTGCCCCCGTCGCCCGTTCAATTTCACGCGCTAATTCTTGTTGTTCGTTAACAGTGCGCAAGGTAATGACTGACCAGCCAAAATATTCCTGAAACTGCCGAGTAAAGCCAGCTTCTGGGGTGTTGATCAAAATACTTCCCGCAGCCACCTGATTCGTTGGAACACCAGCAGTAGGCTGACATTGCAAAGCGCAAGTTGGGTCTTCGGGCGTTGGTTCCGGTTCTGGCTCTGGATCTGGGATTGGCTCTGGATCTGGGATTGGCTCCGGTGGGGGCGGCAATGGTGCTTGAATATCAATTGAGATCGCAGCTAGGGGTGAAGAGGAGACGCGATCGCTACTTCTAACCCTCAGTGCATCCAATGAGCCGCTAGAACCAGCGGGAGGAGTATAAACCAAAGTTTCCCCAGGTACCAAGAGATCCCCAGGGTTCAAAACTGTTTCACCTCTTTGCAGCGTCCCAACCAAAACTGAATCAAGCAAAACGGTTGTATTGTCGCTGGTCCCGTCGCTGTTCACGTCTTCCATGGTTGGATTGAAAATGAACTCAAAAGGCTGATCTTGTTGCGCTCCCGACAGCATTGGAGCAACTGCGATCGTTGGTGCAGTGTTAATAGAAATGATTTGAATCTCACTAGGGGTTCCACTAGCGACCCCATCTCCAGGTAGCACAGGCAAGCTAGTACCGAGCGGAATTTCTGTAATGGCTCCAGCACTGATCGCTCCAGCGGTACCGTTGAGTCCTGGATCGCCCACCACAAAGGGCACATTATCTGGCCCACCATTGTGCTGAATTGTAATCAAACCAGCACCCGTACTACCTTGGCTATTAATCGTATCTCCTGTACTCGCTAAGGTGCCAATTCCTTGCACGACTCCTTTCGCTAATACCTGCACCTCTCCCCCTTGACCCAGATTGCTATCAAAGGCATCTGTGATCCCTTGTGTATCAATGTTGGTAAAGCTGACATTGCTGTCAGGGTTTAGGGTTTGGAGGGTTACTTGCCCTCCCGTTGCGATCGCCGATCCATCGACCTCCGTTGCACTCGCCGAGGCATTGATGGCATTTGTGTTAATACCAGTTGCAGCACTGATGTTGACATCTCCTGCTGTACCAACAAAACCTCCTCCACCCAACTTCTGCACGAAAGTATTAATCAGCTCGGTGGTCACACTACCAGCCGTCGAAGTGATTTGCACATCACCCCCATTGCCTACCTGTGTCGAGTTAAGTGAGTAGGTGTCGATATTACCCGTCGTAATATCTCCTGGAGCACTTAGAACTACAGGCCCACTATCCTGGAAAAAGGTTGCAATAGGCGGACTAAAGGTTGCAATGTTACCAACCGTAATCGTTGCTGGAGATGAAGCAGCAGTCAGGGCAAAGGGAGGGGGTGTAGCAGAGGTTGTTTCTTTCAGAGTTGTGACGCCAGCCCGCAGAATTAAGGCTAAAGAGGATGCTAGCAAAGCTTGGTCTGCATTGGCAGGGGCCAAACCAAAGGTAAAGTCGGGTGACGTAATGGTGATATTACCTGCTGTAATACTGCCAGTTGCCTCAATCTTGAGCGCAGCTCCTGTATAGTCCCCTAAAACCACATCACCATCAGCACTAATAATGGGGTCGTATAAGCTGATAAAGTTTCCTGGGGTATTGTCTAAAGTCAAGATCGAGAACTGGCCCTGACTAGCAAAGCGAGCATCTGCTGAAATTACACCGTTACTGGCTAAAGTCAAATCTTGACCACTTTGGAACGGTGCGCCTGGATGCTGCAAGACCAAAATATCAATCCCTTGATTGCCACGAATCAATAGGTTGCCACCCGCTTGAGCCAAAAACGGTGTAGTCGCACTATCCCGCCCCCGGACTGTATTTTGGGCTAGTAGGTGCAAGTCTGCCGTAGTTCGTAGTTCGCTTTCTACGAGGGTGAGATTGTTCGTAGCAGATAAGGACGTTGCTTGGGCTGTGACACCACCTTGAACCACGACATCTCCTAGCTCGACTCCCAGTCCTGAGCCTATTAGCGCCACTTGACCTTGCTCGTTCACGCTGACTCCAGTCGCGCTACTCCATTCGCCTCCGGTTAGGAGGTCTGGTAGCGAAATCGTAGTTGGTAAGTTTGGGGTCGTTGGTTGAGTGTCGCTAGAAGCGGAGGTGCTAGGCGTGAGAGGCTGGATTTCTAAGCTTAGAGGACTCCCTGTCTGGCTGAGCCGTACTAAGTTCTGACCGGGTACAGTAGCGATCGCAATCTGCCCATTTGGAGCTGCTAGTTGCCCCATACTGAGCACCGTTCCACCAAGAAGTGTGAGATTGCTGCCTGAAGTCACTGCTAAGTTGCCAGCATTGGCGATCGCTCCTGGCTGGCTCTGCGTAAAGGCAAACGTGTTAGGGCTACTGTTGAGCGCAGCATAGTCGTTAGTCCCAACTGCATTCAACCAATCGTTACCGAAACCAATGCCACTGGCTGTAGTTGCGGTAAAAGAGGCAGGCAAATTTAAGCTAGCATTCGGGCCAAAAATAATGCCAGAGGGATTGAGCAGAAACAGGTTAGAGTTGCCTCCACTGACCTGCAACACTCCATTAATTGCTGAAGCATCACCGCCATTAATCCGAGCCAGAATATTTTGAAGATTGGGACTAGACAGAAAGTTCGCAATCTGATTGGCATCCAGGTTGAACTGGGTAAAGCTATGGAAGAGATTGCTGCGATCGCCAGATAGCTGTCCACCCGTAATATTCAACTGATTGCCGTTCTGTATTACCTGGGTATTGGTGCCATCGGTCGCAGGCAACAATTGGGCTGGAACCGCATCAGGGAGCAGCAAATTTAGCAAAAGAGCAGCTAGCAGCGGCCAATGACCGCTTTTTAGAGCTGACTGAAGCATCAGCGTCCTACCAATTTGTAATAAAGAACAAGTCGAAGAGATAAATCTAAAATTCAGCGCCATCAAGTCACGATGAATACTGCCCAGGTGTCGCTGAGATCCCCTGATTGTTTTGGTTGTAGCGGATAACTTACACAGAACTAAATTATCGCGCTTCTATGTATTGATAGTTAAGTTTGTATCAAAAATAATAAAGAAGCTGATCGAGGCGCTGGGTATCTACGCACCAACAATATCTACAACCAGCTTCATACCTAAGTGGGGGATTGGGCAACTAGAATCCTAGCGCGTGCCGCTGGGAGAGTTAGAAGTTCGGGAACGAGGAGTGGGACTGGTAGAACGAGAATCGGTTGCTGGAGAATTGTTTTGAGAGCAACACTGCACCAAAGGAGCCTTGGCGACAGTGTCTAACCCCACCGACTTCAACAAAGTTTCCCAATCTGTCGTCAAGGCGCGATCGCGAGGGTTAGCACGGCGTAACTCGCTCAGGCTCTTGAGCGTATCGTTCCAGATGCCCTCTTTGGCATAAATGGCAGGGCGATCGCGTGGAGCAGCTTTGGTTAGTTGATTTCCTAGATCGCGGCTGAGGCCAACCCGTTGCACCCATCCTTGGACAAAATCAACGGCTGAAGGATCAGACGGATTGCAGATTAAAGAAAACGTCCAAGAGTAATTCTTGTTCACTTCTAGCGGCGGTAAGGTCGCATTTGCGGGCAGGGTGACGTTGATGACTCCTGGCGACCCAGTAATCGCAAAAGTTGTCTTGTAGATCTCCTGTTTCTTCTCATTGTTCAACACAAATTCAGCCGTGCGAGCTGGTGTGGGCGGAATGAACCAGAAGAAAGTGGGATATTTCTCAGCAGTTAGCCCCAGATTAGTATCGGGGATCAAGGCGACTAAAGGCTGCTTCGGATTCGTGCAAGGCCCACGAGTACCCGCACCGACCCGACGACCTGGCAGACGACGCTTGACAGTAGTAGATGGCTGCTGGCTCTGGGCCAGAGTGAGGGTGGGCCAGCTGCAAACAAATAACCCTAGAGAGAAAGCTAGGCAATTTTTTAGCAAAGTTGTCCGAGATTGTTTTTGACGCATACTGATCACCCGTAGGTCGCATAACTTAAGATTCACCAGCAAAGATACGGCATCCGCAAGTTCGTCTGCCCTAATCCGCTACCTCAATGAGAATCTACCGTTTTGGTTTCTATGTCTACTTTGGCGACAAAGGGTTCCTGAGGCATCTCAATAGTGGCCAAGGTAGGGCTGTTCAAAGCAGGGGCGATCGCCTCAGCATCTGGAGTCTGCCAACCAATGACTCGATAGACATCGACCATTTGTTGTTTACCTTTGAGAGCCAGTGGTCCCCAAGCTTCAACCGCAAATTGCTGATTCAAATGTTCTAAAGTTTCCTGGGCAATCAAGACACGGCAAAAATCCACATGGCGATCTTTTTCACAGCTTTCTAAGCGGGATGCAATATTGACACTATCGCCAATCACGCCGTACTCTAGACGGTTCTTGCCACCTAAGCTGCCGACGACCACCGGACCTGTAAAGATGCCTGCTCGCATCTGCACAACGGGTAAACCGCGCGCTTGCCAACCCGGATTTAGTTCTCGTAGGCGATCGCCAAAAGCCAAAGCACAAGCCACTGCTTGCTTGGCATCTTCCGCAATTTCGACTGCGCTAGTACGCGGTACCGGAACGCCAAAGACTGCCATCAGCCCATCCCCAGTGAACTTATTAATAATGCCGTGGTGGGTTTGCACCTCCTGGGTCATCACAGATAGATATTCGTTCAACCAGTTCAACAAAGCCTCAGGAGACATCTGCTCAGAGACGGTGCTGAAGTCTTTGATATCAGTGAACAATACGGTCGCGGTCAGCCGTTGTCCAGGGAGTTTGCCCGACTTAAGCAGGCGATCGCGGCTACTCCACAACGCTGCGGCAATCTCTGGGGAAGTGTTCTGGCCGAGCAAGGTCATCACTGTTTTCTGTTGGCGTTGGGCTTGCTGCGCGCGGTAACTGACTACCAGGCCCACCGTCATGACAGCTGCGATCGCTGGGGTCATCACAGGCACCCAGCCTTGGTGGAGGAAGATGCCAAAGGTGCTGCCAGCCAGCACGCCCAGCAGCAGAATGCCGCTCAGAGCTAAAGTAAACGGTTGGCGCATAATCCAAGCAACCGCACCGCCGATTACCGACCAACTGGCAATCCACAAAATCTCTGCCCACTCTGGCCAAAACCAAAACAGCGGGCGATCGCCGGAGACAGCATCCAAAATCTGGCTTACCATTTGCGCGTGAATTAGTACCCCTGGCATGTTGGGATTATTTACCCAAGCCGCTGAACTATAAGGCGTGAAAAATTCGTCTTTAAGGCTAGGCGCGGTGGTGCCAATTAGAACAATCTTGTCTTTAATTAAGGCGGGATCAACTTGCTGGTCGAGGATCTGCGTCAACGTTACCTGTGGTGATACATCACGAGCAGCACGATAATTCAACAGAATTTGATACGCATCTGCATCCACATTTTGATAACCGCCTGCATTCGTTTGCAAAGGTGTGAATATAGCTTGGCCCCAGCGAACCTCGCCATAGTCTTTCCAACCTGCTTGGGGCCACTGTTTTTGGGATGCCAAGTAATGCTGAGCCACCCGGAGGGAAAAGGAGTATAGCTCTGTGGTTTCTGTATTGCCAAACATGAAGTTGCGGCGAATGACGCCATCAGCATCAGTCACTACATCGTTGAAGCCCACGCGATCGCTCGGTACCACCATCGGAGGCGGCGTACCGCCACTCTCTGTATCACCAATATTGGTGATCGCAATCAGATTGGGCGCTTTAAACTGCTGAGTCAGCAATTTCCAACCAGGTTCTTGCGGAAAATTGCGGTACAGATCTAAGCCAATGACTCGGGGTTTGGCTTTTTGCAAATTCGCTAAAGCCTGCGCCAGCACTTGATCGGAGATCGGCCATCTCTGCTGCTTCTTTAAGTCTGTTTCGGTAATGGCAACCACTAGAAATCGATGATCAGGGGTAGCTTGGGGACGAAGCTGTACCATGCGATCGAACGCCACGAGTTCTAGAGATTGCAACCCTCTCATAGGGCGCACACTCAGCACTAATCCAGTCACGACAAGACTGGCGATCGCCACGACTGGCACACCCGTTAAATCTGACCACTCAATCCGAAGCGCAGGAGGAAATTTGAGGATCACAGAAGTTCTCAGCTAGTTAATCAAGTCAACTCATTGGTATTGATACACTACAAGCTACAACCTGCACCCATCCCCGAGCTGCTGACTCTGATAGTTTAGTAAACCCAGAGTCCGCTGAAACAACCATGCCCCAATGGCTTAATCGGCAAAAGACTTCATCTACTTAAGTAAGTCAATTTTTTAACCATGCCGCTTCACCTATGAGCATGAGCCTGCTGGGCTAAATTTAGGCGATCGCACGGCGCACCAGGATCACGGTGCATTGACTATTGCGGGCGATCGCTTCGGGAATGTTACCTTTAATTGCTTGTTGCAGCATCCCTTCCCGACTAGCTCCTAAGGCAATGACATCGCAGCGTTCTTTCTGGGCCAACTTCACCACCGCCTCGGACACCGAAGCGCCCCAAACCGGGGTCACGATAACGGGAGTCGCCAGGCGACGATCCAGCGATCGCGCCGCTTGGTCGAGGATGGCGGTATTTGGTTCTTGCTGGTTTGGCTCAAACACCTGACAAAGTTTGACCAGCGGTGTTTCTCCAAGAGACGTAAGAGCGGGTAGCAGTTGCACCGCATATTGAGCATTCGGTCCACCCGCGATCGGCACGAGCCAGCGATTAAAAGTTTCGGTGCCACGCAGTCTGGCTAGGACGACATCGCAAGAGGCTTGGCGGATTACGGTATCGACAGCTCCCCCAAACACTCTCCCCGGAGTCGCAGTTGTGCCTTTCCAGCCCATTAAGATTAGGTCAATATGACGGTCTTTAATAGTTTCCAGAATTGCTTGCGATACATCATGGGCCACACGAATTTGCGTATGGACTGGAATCTGCCAAGCTCGGCCCAAGTTTTCTGCCTGCCGTAACAATCGCCGACTCTTAGCAGTGCTGACAGCAGTTTCTGCCGGAGAATTACTGCGTGGAATGAGTACTACTTGCAGGCATTCAATTTCTAAGTTGCGATCGCGGGCAATGGCAGTAGCCAGGCGAATCAAAGAAGCTGCGGTTTGAGGATTGCTCAAGGGTAACAATAAGCGACCCCGACCCAAAGCGGGCGATCGCGTTTGGTACACCACATAGGACGCTTCCGGTTGCGGCCCCAACTGCTCCGTCTTACCACTCAGTTGATCCGATTGTGCCCGAATGATATCGGCTCGCGTAATAATGCCCACCAGCTTGCGGCCTTCCGTCACAGGCAAACGGCTGATTTTGTAGCTGTTGAGCAAGTACAGCACATGAGACAGCGGATCTTTCGGGTTGACGGTAACAGGCTGCGGCGTCATTAAGGCGCGGAGCGGCATGGTCTCAGATAGTTGCTGCTGAGCAATATTGCCCAAATCTGTTTGAGTGACGATGCCCACTAACTTTCCTTGATCCACCACTGGGAAGCCCCGATGATGCGATCGCGAAAATGCTTGCACCACTTCTTCTAAAATCATCTGACTCGACAGCGTTTCCACCCGTCTTTGCATAATGTCGGCTGCCGTCAAACCAGATAAACGGCCTTCGATGGGGGCTTCTTGCTCCAAATAAATGCCATTCCAAGCTAAGAGCCGCTTGTAAATCGAGCCACTGGCGATCGCTTCTGCCACCAAGTAAGCCACCACCGACCCCATCATCAGCGGCAGCACCAAATTGAAATCGGTGGTCATCTCAAACACAATCACGATCGCGGTAATGGGGCCGCGAGTCACGGCACTAAAGAAAGCGCCCATTCCCGTCAACGCATAGGTGGTCGGAGAACCAATCGCGATCGCCAAATCAGGTGGGACTCCTAACGCCGTCTGTAGAGCTTCGGCACCAAGGCTCACCAAATACCCCAAGGCTGAGCCAAGAATTAGCGATGGCGCAAATAAGCCACCGGGTGCTCCGGAACCGTAAGCCACCAAAGTCAGCAAGAATTTGGTTACAAACGCCAGGGCCGTGATTTGCCACCCTGCTCCCCCTGTCACCAGAAACTCTTGCAGCCCAGTGTTGTCGCGCAGAGAAGCGGGCAAAAAAGCTAGAACCAGACCCGACAGCAGCCCAGCCAAACCAATTCGCAGCGGCAACCCACCTGTACGCAGCAACTTCCGGTTTAGGTCTAAACTGACAAAAATTCCTTTACAGAATAATGCGCCCAATAACCCTGCTAAGACCCCCAACAGTAGAAACAGAGGAATTTCTGCCAGAGAAAATTTGGCATTCGAGGTCGTCAGGATCATATTCAACCCATGCCCCCCCAGTAAGCGAGACACCACCCCACCCACAAAAGAAGCCAGAATTGCTGTGCCCAGCGTCAGGTTAGATACATCTTGCAGTAGTTCCTCCACGACAAAGATCACCCCCGCGATCGGGGCGTTAAACCCAGCCGCCAAACCTGCTGCCGCTCCTGCCGCTAGTAACTGGCGTTGGTAGTCGGGAGAGGTAGGCACCCAACGACTACACTGCGCGGCCAAAGCTGCTCCCACTTGCACCGTCGGCCCCTGCCGCCCCAGGGTTAATCCAGACCCCAGTGACAACATAGTGGTCACCAGCTTGACCAATGCCACCCGTAAATTTAGGGCGATCGGCACGTAAGCCAAAGCCGCTTTGACTTGGGGAATGCCACTTCCAGAAGCTTCTGGGGCTAAGCGCTGAATCAACCAGCCTGTTAAGCCACCGCCAATCAAACCAATCGTTGGTAAGACTAGCCAAGCTGGAAATGTATGTCCCGCTGTAATGCGCCAGCCACCCAACCACCCAGACCCCTGCTTGAGCAAAACCGCTGCTAAGGCAGAGACCAACCCAATCGCACAAGCTTCAAAGATAGCCAGACGCTTAGGCCGCAAAAATTGACGGAGATGCTGGGGAAGGGAAAGATACCACATCAGGCCGACGGCTCAATAGGAAGACTTGAACTCGGATAAACATCACGCTGGAGCGATGTCAGGTTTGCCTAGTACGCAATAGGTAAACAGCAAATTAAGCCTGAATGATGCCAAGAGCTCACCCAGCAATCACTAGATCTCAGTATCGGACGGAAAATTGCTGTCAGTAGATTCCTCTTGGAGCAACTTGCATCAGCGCTTTACTCAAACTGCATCCAAGTTTCCCAAATCCTTAAACTTGAACTAGCGAGTGAACGACATCAGTCAGAGCCGCGATCGCTTGATTCTGGCCTCATGGCCTAGTGCCGCCCCGTCACAGACAACCCTTCCACAATCAACGAAGGGGTATAGCAAGCACCGTTCCAGTCGGCATCACTGCCAATATCTACCAGTTGATTCAAGGCTGTGTAGACATTGCCAGAAATCATCGTGTCCTTGACACGGCCCACAATCTGCCCCTGCTTAACGCGGTAGCCTAAATCCACATTCACTGAGAAGTCCCCAGAAATGCCCGCGCCACCTCCCAACATCTGATCGAGCACCAATCCTTCATCGAGGCTGGCGATTAAATCTAGGAGAGACTTGTTGGCAGTGGAGCTAGCCATCATCGCACTGGGTTCGATTAACAAGTTAAACAAACCGGGTGTGGGATAACTGCCTAAACCAGGACGGAAGCCGTTGCCTGTCGTTCCGCTCCCCAGCAAACGCCCACTGGTGCGATCGGTATAGAACAATTGCAGCACTCCGTCTTGGATGAAAACCAGAGGCCGAGTAGGTGTGCCTTCATCATCGAAGGGGCAACTAAAGGGACCGCGACTGGGATGCTGAGAAATGGTTAGCGCATCGGAAATCACTTGTTCGCCCAAGCGATCGCTCCAAGGAGAGGCCCGCTCAATTACCTGCTTACCGCTCAGTGCTGCCTGCACCGTGCCCCAAATCATGTCGGCGGCTTTAGAGGTAAATAGAATCGGCACCCGACCGCTAGGGGTTGGCACATTTTCTTTCGCCCACTCCAAGCGTTGCAACACTTCCTGAGCCAAAGCCACTGGGTCTAAATTGCCACGTTGGATTTGCCCATCCGAGACGCTAAGAAAATCGTCACCGCGAATCCACTCCGCCGACAAAAAACAACTTAAGGTAGTGTCGGTATAGCTAAAATCCAATCCTTCAGAGTTGAGCAAACGGGTGCTCTCAGCTTCACACTCCCACTCAGCGGTACAGAGGCTTTCTGGGTAGGCCTCCCGGACTAAGGCGATCGCTTCCTTGCCCCAACCCACGAGCTGCTCAACGGCGATCGCCTCCCCTACATCTGGGTAAAACACTTTAGAGCCTGTCGTTAGCTCGATTGCCTCTGGCTCATTCAGTTGGCTGAGCGCCAAGGCTCGGTCCACCAAGGCTTGTGGCTCTACAGGACCATAGGCTACGGCTAAACCAGGACGGCCATCTTGCCAAAGGCGCAACGCCGTACCTTCTGACTGAGTACTCTCTAGCTGCTTGAGGCGATTGGCTTCAAAGAAAACAGGACGGGAAAGCGATCGCGATTGAAACACTTCCGCTGCTTCGGCACCTGCGCGGGCGGCTAGCTCCAACAGTTGTTCTGCTGGCATCTCTGGCTGTAGTTCGTCAAGACCCATAAAATCTGTGGACGAGTGAAGCTAACGGGGAAGCAGGCGGAGATTACATGACTCAATTAGTCGCGTCACTTCATCCACCTGGGATCACTTTACGCTAGTTTGGAACCCAATTTAAGCCAGATTTAGTTCCTGCAATAACCAAAATCCCGCAAAAGATTCGGCTTCCGGATCAGACTGCACCGCCACAAAATGCACTTGCTGCGCGGCTTGTTTGGCTTGCTCGAATCCTTGCGCTTCTGCTTGCAGTTGTGGCGTGGTGAGATTGGCTAAAATCCAGCGATCGCTTAAGCCTGTTTCGAGCAACAATCTGGGTTTGGTGGTGCTGGTGTCCATTTTAAGGAAGGCCAACTCTAAACCAGACATCCAACCCGCTAAGGCTAAGGCTCTATGCGAAAAAATGATCAGTCCTGGAATTTTGGTATCAGGGGCTAGTTTCAGAATTTCTAGAGGAAAAGCCCTTGTAAAGGCAATTTCCCACTCTGCCATTTCTGCAAAGGCGCTAGCTTCGAGGGTGACAAAGGCCCACTGCTGGCCGATTAGCGCATCGGGTAGCGGTTGTGGAGTGGTGGTTTCGTAACTAACTGACGGATTCGCTCCTGGTTGGAATCCTGGTTGATCGGGATAGACAACTTGCTCTCGCTCTTGCAACCAATGATTGAGGGCAAAGGTGCGGCGGCTGACTTCACAAGCAATGCCTAAATCTTCGCAGGCTTTGTTGATCATGTTCGTCATCTGACGACGAAAGAAACGAATCTCATTCGGGGGTTGAGGCGCTTGGGCGATCGCGTTTTGCAATGCTTCCTGCAACCACAGGGAGTTTACCTGGGTACTGGGACAATACTGGGCATAGCGAAAGAGAGTTGCGGGCTTTTGGCCTGCCTCCAAGGGACTTTCACAGACCAGCACTTCCCACAGTTTTTTGCCACTTTCGTCCAGAATCGGACGTGAATAAAAATCTAATTCCCAGACGATACCCATACAACCACACGTAAATCATTGAGCCAGAGCAGAACCAAACTATCTGCCCCATTACCAGTATCGGTGACGCTGGCTCTTAGAGGCACGACAACTATAGGGAGGGCGATCGCCTAATGCAGCTTTTCTATTCTTCAGTCAGCCTAGGGCTGTTGAATGATGCGGAGGAAGGTTCGGAACTAGTAGCCCAAACCTCTAAAGGTTGTGATGTCTGGTTATAAAGTAGCGCTTCCAAAACAATGGCATTAGTATTTAGAGTCAACGCTCGGTTGGGCTGTTGACTCTCTTCGTAGAAGCCAGCGAATACTCCCTGTTGGGGATCAGCCAGCCAGCGCATTCCCTTGTAGGTTCGCTCGGTGTAGCGGTTACGGAACAAGACATTCCAGGCGATCGCAATCTTGGTACTACTGCCTCGAAAAGCAGCCGCATCCTCTCCCCCAGGAGTCACGGTTTGCCAAGGACGACTATTCGCCACTACACAGTTATGGACTTGCCAAGGAGCCTGATCTAGGTTTGTTTCCGACCAGGCTGTAAGTTGATTTGTCGCTAGATATCGATGCTGTTGAGCTTGGAGTAAGCGGGCAGCATATTCTACAGGCAGCGCTTTAAAGCCGCTTTCTAGGCCATCCAAAACATAAGGCTCACTCACGACACAGTTGGGCTGCGCTCCCTGCTGATCGGTCGGTACCTCCACATTCATCACATCGACAAATTGGGTTTGCGTCTTCACATCCAGGGCTTGAGTTGGCTTCAGCCCCAGCTTGCTCAACCCATAAGCCGCATATTGTTCGTAACCCAGAGTGCCTTCTGGTTGCCAAACTTCCTTACCAGAGGCAGTGGTTGCTGCCATGATCTGGCCATCCTTCACCAGTCGGTCCAACTTCCAACGACTGGTCACCGCTCGGCTAGCGGCAGCATGTTGGGGATAGCGCACTGCCACAATATCTAGCCAGCGAGCCAATCGCCCTAGGTCTACTGCCGAAAACCCAACTTCCTGCCGTTTTTCTGGTTGTCCGTAATCAATCGGCACTAAAGTCGTAGCGTTGTAGGCTTTGTTGGGCAACTCGTTACGATACAGCGGCAACTTTTGGAGAGTAGTTAGAACTTGAGTCATCCAGGGATCAAGCTCTTGCGGAGAAATCAGACCCAGTTCTCGCGCTGCCACCATTCCTGCTAACTGATTGGCCACATCCCACATCGTAGTGGCAGAGAAGCCTGCGGCTGAAGTGACGAGTCCAGTCTGGGAACGGTTTAATTCAAAGTAGCGCCAAGCGTTGCGAGCCAGGTTTTTATCTTCGCCACTCAGGGGAATCTGTCGGGTGACGGGAACAGGCAAAACCGAGGTTTCGCGCCAGGCTAATGCTTTGTGGACGCTAAAGGCAACCAAAAAGATAGCACTGCACAGAGCAACCTGCTGAATCAGATTGAAACGGCGATCGGATGTTTCCATAACAACTTTTTTAATAATGGAGCTAGCGAGGGATACGTCGTTTAGCGAGGCACCACATTGAACAGAAATTGTTTTTTGATGAGGAACCAGAAGAATCCGATCGCGATCGCCTGTAACAGGGTTGTTACCAGGGCACTACCTGTAGTGAGCCCCGGAATCATAAACCACAACACCGTCAGGGGCACATGCATCACATAGACGTAAAGTGAGTTTTGTCCCAAAGGAATTAGAAGTTTGCCTAATGCTTTATTGAGCGGTAGCCAAAATGTGTTGACCACCATATACAGCAAGGGAAATAAACCTAACAAGGTGACTAACCGAATCGGGCCGTTAATACTGCGGTCAGTCCACTGCAACCACTGAACTCGCTGAGAGACATTCGCAGGCCAAACGCCCAATTGCATGTCGTACTGAGCCGCTACCATCGCCGCAATCACAATCGTGACTAGAACTGTGACCAGTGGCAGTTTAGGAATCCGCGCCCAGAGTTGTTGCAACTGCGATCGGTAGTAGCCTGCGGCTAAGCCATGCACATATAAGATCTGCCAAGAAGCAAAAGAGAAATAAGGATGGTCGCGATCGAGCGGATGGAAGCTGAGTGCGTAAGGATGCAACTGCTGCAAACTCCACACAGACCAGGAAATGGCCAGAAGTGGTGCCCACAGCCCTCTGCGTAACAGCCAAAACATACCGGGAGAGGCAACTAGGCACAAGACGTAGAGCTGCAAGATGTCAATTACTGGAGGAGCTAAATGCAATGTGGCAGCAGCTAAGAGAATTTGCCACCAACTTCCTGGAGCGGCTTCAAAAGCAGGGCGAGTCCAGCCTGGAAAGAAGATTGACAACAGCCCTAAGGTCGCCATCAGGATAAAGCTAGTTTTATACAGTGTCCAAGCTCGCTCTAATAGCTTTTTCATGGCTTCAGGTAAGCCAATCTTTTGAATTCGCTGGCGTGTCACCAACCCCAAAACCATGCCCGATAGAAAAACGAATCCTTCCGCAGAACTGGCGTAGATGTGACCCTGAGTGATGTTGTTGAAGTAAGAACGGCTTTCCAAGTGATTGATCACCATTGATGCGATCGCTAAGCCCCGCAGAAAATCTAGGCGGAGGTCTCGTTTGGTATCCACGCTAGGGTCATAAACCCACTGCTTGCGGGAAAACACGTAGGTATTAGGAGTTGCCGTATCAGCCATGATCGGCTTTAGCTCTGAATCAGACATTGAGTGTAGGAGGAAGAATTACCAGGAACGAGCAGGCATGCAGATCGAGGCAGGCCTATTTTGTTATCCAGGTTACCGTCGTCTCTCCGCGTCCATCAAATGGCTGAACTCTTGCTGAATTTGCTACCACTACTGGTATCGGAGAGGAAAATAGCTTTGCACCAAGCCCGTCCTACAACCAAGAATTTGAAGGCCCTACAGCAAGAGTAGGGCGATGCATCATCCTTCGAGCTTGAAAACATCCCACCTTAAGGAGCAATCGATGGCGAAACAAAAAAAGATATCTTAGCGCTAGAACTGGGTTTCAAATTTTACCAGTGGCGATCGCCCCTACGTGGAAAGCGAAGCGGGATTTAGCTGCCACTCTTTTCTCAACCAGCCTAGTTTGTTAGTCATCAATTAATCAGCCAAATATAGGATTTATGGATACTGCGACGCTCCAGAAACAATATGACTCCGGACAACGAGATTTTAGTCAGATTAATTTGGTAGGCGCTAATTTAACGGGTGTAAATTTAGCTGGAGCCAATTTGAGCGGAGCAAACTTGATGGCGGCTAACCTCAGCAATGCCAATTTGATGGGTACAGACTTGTCCAAGGCCAATCTAATCGTCACTAAACTCGTGGGAGCCAACCTCACAGGGGCCAATCTTGCAGAAGCTAATTTGGATGGAGCCAATGTTAGTCAGGCTAACTTAACGCGATCGCATTGTAGTGAGGCCAACTTGACAGGGGCCAATCTCTGCATGGCTAATCTGACAGAAGCCAACTTCCAAAAAACCACTTTAAAGGGAGCAGTGCTGCTGATAGGAGCCGATTTAATTCGGGTAGACTTCAGTGGAGCTAACTTAAGTGGTGCAGTTTTAAGCGGGGCCAATTTAACAGCCGCTAACTTGGTAGGAGCCAATTTGAGTGAAGCCAATTTGAGCGGAGCTAATCTACGCCGAGCCAACTTTGATGGAGCCAATTTGCGTGAGGCGAACTTGCTGGAAGCAGACCTCACCGAAACCAATTTAGAGACAGCCAATGTGTTTGGCGTCAAACGCTCAGAGTCCTCAATAACATAATTACAATCGCGTCATGCAGATGTCTAGAAAACCTGTGAGGAAAGCTTCCAAGTGAGTTTGCAGGATAGGATTACCATGTTTTTCCCAAGTTCACGACATCTGCGATCGCCCTCATTACCTTTTTGGAGTTTAGGCATCTGGATACTAGGAGGCACTGGAGTTCAATCGATCGCTACAACCTCTAGCTCCTTAGATCCCGTAGCTTCCGCAATTTTGGCCGAGCTACAGCCTCGCCCAGAGCAATTTACTTCAGAAATAGATAATCACGCCGCTACAGAAACAGAAATCCAGACGGCATCTTCACTTCCAGCACATCGCTCATCTGCCTCAGCACTATCTTTAGAGCCAGACCCTACCCCAAGCGCCAGCTTAGAGAATGCCGCGATCGCCCCAGAAAAGCCCAACTCTTTAGAGCCTGAATTTTTAGGTCTTCCTAACTCGCAAGCTTTAAATTCTGAAGCGGCAATCATCTCTGCGACAGAAAATCAAGCACTGGCAGAGTCTGACAAGCACCAAGCTAGTTCTGTTACCTCGCTCTTCTCCACGCTTGCAGTTGAGCCAGAAACCATAACTGGCGTGGCAGCGACAACCTACATTGCCACTTCAGGACCAGAAAACTTTAACCCTGAATTACGAGTACCCCCACCTCCACCACCACTGCCACCCCCAGCCCTACCCCCTCCAGCACCAGCGCCATTAGAGGCACCACAGGAGACGGAACCGGTTACAGCTTCCCAGGAGTCTAATCCCTTTAAATTAGAAAATCTGCAAATCAATTTTCGTGATAACCAAGATCAATCTGGGCAACATAATCAGTGGATAGAGCCAACCGCTCAATTTCAACTGGGTAATAAGGGTGATCGCCTTCTAGTCAAAACGGGATTCAACACGTTTGAGGAGCCAGAAACTGAAACCATCACCAATATCCCCATTCAAATTGGCTGGCAGACCAAGGTCGGCAAATCAACTTTACAAGTGGCAGCGGGTGTAGACTTCTTCAACCGTTTGCCTGCGGCCCTCAATCTAGATGTTCAAGCCAGTGTGCCTCTCACGCCTTCCCTGACAGTAACGGGAGTTCTAGAACAAGGCCCTTATAAAGCCAATGCCAGAACGTTAGAAAACCAAATCACTGCTTGGAGATTTGGGCCTAATTTGTTTTGGCAAATCGATCGCAAAACAACTCTTTTTTCGTCATTCCGGGTAGGACTTTATAACGACGGCAACAGTGAGGCACAGTCCTTTAGTCGATTAGAACGAAAATTTGGCCAATTTCATGTTGCGGCCAACTTGTTCTCTTGGAATGTGAGAAAGGATATGCAAGCGCAGAGCGGCTACTTCTCACCCCCAAATTTTCTTGTCTACAACGGAGAAGTAGGGTGGCAGGGTAAGCCTTTTGACTTTCTCACCTGTCGGTTAACTGCCAATTTGGGAGGCCAGCGCTTAAAAGATACCAGTACCAACGGTTACAGCTATCAAGGTCTTTGCACGGCTGAGTTATCACCCTCCATTGAGATAGATCTTGGCTATACCGTTAGCAATATCTTTACTCGAGAAACAGGAGAAAGCGGTGCTCAAAGCGATGCAGTAGTCAGCCAACTTCGGGTCAAATTTTGACTTGATTCAGCCTAAAAGCCTAAGTAAATCTCCTATAGGGTATATTCCAAGCGGAGGTTCCTCAAGTATAAAAAGTATTGAAGATTACATAGTACGCTTACACGACCTTAATCTCTGTATTCCTTAAACAAACGTCATTCTTGTAGTTGAACTTCTTGACTCAATGGATTTTGAACCTCCTTCTAAAAGATTATCGTTACTAGCAATAGTAGGTGGAGTCCTCACCGCTGCCATCGCGATCGCTGGATTAGAAACTCTGTCCCGTAACTCTCGGCAAGCTCCACAAGTCGTGACCTCCCCTAAACCGATTGTCAAACCGTTACCGTCTCTCCCTCCGGGTTTGCCACCTGAAGCTACAGAGATCGCAAAGCTAGATTCAAAATCCTGGAGTTTGCAAGGCACACCTGTTTCTCAACAACAACTTCAAGCAGTCAAAACGCCTTATGTAGCGGCAGGGACAGGAGCAGGTAGCCTGACTCCCGAAGAACAGGCGATCGCTCAGACAGCTTGGAAATATTTTGAGGCCAACTGGAATGAAAAGACGGGACTAGTCAATGCGGTAGATGGTTTCGCCTCAATCACGATGTGGGACCAAGCAGCAGCCCTAGCGGCATTAGTCAGTGCTAAGGAGCTTGGCATCGTTGCAGAAACGGAATTTAACGCCAAAATGAGCGTTAGCTTGAAAACCTTGGCGACAATGCCTCTCTACAAAGGCGAACTACCCAACAAGGTCTACAACGCTAAAACGCTGCTTCCTGTGGGCTATGGGCAGTTAGACAAGCGGCAGGAGATTGGCTGGTCTGCCCTAGACATCGGACGTATGGCTATATGGCTGAAAATCATTGGCGCTAAATATCCTGAGTTTCAAGAGCAGACCGAAGCAGTCTGGAAACACTGGAAGGTTGACCGACTCACCAAAGATGGAGATATGTACGGCACCGCAGTAGTTAAAGGCAAAGAACAGGTCAATCAGGAAGGCCGTTTAGGATATGAAAATTATGCCGCTTTCGGGCTAAAACTTTGGGGCATGAAAGTTGATAAAGCCTTGGACTATCAATCCAAAGTTGCCTACGTTAACCTCTACGGGCAAGGAGTTCCCTACGATCGCCGAGACTACTCCAATAGCCAAGCCAACAACTATGTCCTCAGTGAGCCTTTCATTCTAGATGGCATTGAAACAGGTTTCCAATCCTTACCAAAGCCTTTTGCAGATCGGGTTCTAGAAGCCCAAGCTGCCCGTTATCGCGCCACCAAGAAACTCACTGCTGTCACTGAAGACAACCTCGATCGCGCTCCCTACTTTGTCTACAGCACCTTATTTGTGAACGGGGAACCTTGGTCAACCATTACCCCTGAGCAGAAATCACAATACCATCTCCGCTTCCTTAGCACCAAAGCGGCAGTGGGCTGGCATGTCCTCTACAACAACGACTACACCCAGAAGCTATTCGATTTTGTCAACACCAATATGAAAGCCGAAAAAGGTTGGTACAACGGCTTTTATGAGTTGCTCAATGAACCGAATGCAGCGCTTACAGCCAACAACAACGGGGTAGTACTAGAGAGTTTGTTGTATCGAAAAGTGGGCAAACCCCTCACGGTATGGGCAGGAGTGCAAGCTACGCCATAAATCACAGCAATCATATCCGTCCCTAATTTGGTTTCCAGCATGCGGAGAACTTTTCAGCCCAAATGGATTCGAGCGATCGCCCTATTTTTAGTGGGGGTCTGCTTTCAATTCCTGCTCAATGCTTATCTTTCCAAACCAGTAGTTGCTCAGCAACCCGTTGCCACGGGTGGGGCTTGTGCCGAAATCACAGTGCCTCTAACGCCAGAAGAGCAAGCCTATGCCACTACAGCTTGGCAATACTTCGTCAAGAACTATCAGCCCGCCACGGGATTGGTGAATTCTGTCGGCAATTATCCCTCTAGCACCTTGTGGGATATGGGAAACTACTTGACGGCTCTGAATTCGGCTCGTTGGTTGAATCTGATTGATCAAAAAGAATTTGATACCCGTCTGAATAAGTTCTTGACGACGCTCGCTAGCTTAAGACTATTTGAAGACACCTTACCCAACAAAGTCTACAACACTGCTACTGGGGCTTTAGTAGACTATGGCAATAACCCCATAGAACGGGGTATTGGCTGGTCTGCCCTTGACATTGGGCGTTTGCTCGCCGCCATGCACATTATTCGGACTTGCCATCCTCAATACGCCGACTGGACAAAAGGTGTTCTGTCTAAGTGGCAGTTGGCTCGCTCCATAAAAGATGAACAGATGTATGGAGCCGCAGTCCTAGAGGATGGCAAAACTCTTCCTGTACAAGAAGGACGATTAGGGTATGAGGAATATGCTGCTAGAGGCTATGAGCTTTGGAATCTGAAGCCCGCTAAAGCTCTGGAGATAGAACCTTTTAAGTTTGTTGATGTCAATGGCGTCCAAATTCCAGTAGATACCCGTGACTATCAAAGTTCCAATGCCAACAACTATGTCGTGAGTGAATCATATATCCTTGACGGCATTGAATTTGGTTTGGGAGGAGTCTTAGGGGACTATGCGGCTAGGGTGCTAGAAGCTCAAAAACGTCGCTATGACTCTACAGGTCAACTAACAGCCGTTTCCGAGGATAATCTCGACCAAGCTCCCTACTTTATCTACAACACCGTCTATTCCAACGGCGTACCTTGGGCTGCGATCAACGAAAAGAATGAGGCTTTTCCTCAGTTCCGCAACATCAGTACCAAAGCCGCGTTTGGCTGGCGTTATCTGTATCCCGATAATGCCTATGCTCAAAAAGTCTTTGATGCGGTCAAAACCTTAAAAGATCCAGAGAATGCTGGCTTCTATGCAGGTCTGTATGAAACCACCAAGCAGCCCAATAAAGTCTTGACGGGCAATACGAATGGGCTGATTTTAGAAATCCTGTATTACAAAGCTCGTGGCAACCGTCCGTTAATTGGTTCCAGTAATGTAACGTTTGCCTCTCCCCGGGGTGGTGCTACAGCAGCACAGTCTGCACCAACTCCCTCAGTACCACCTACGGCTTCACAACCAACTGCGGCTCCATCCACTCCACAACCAACTGCTGCTCCACCTACCCCACAGCAACCGGCGACTCAAGCTCAAACTCCCCCTCCAGCTACGACTGCTCGTGCGGTTGCTCCTCCGGTTAAGGTTGCAGCTATTGGCAGTGTGGGTTCTCGACTATCCAAGCCTCCTTTAACGGTCAAACCACTAACCGTCGCAGAGCGTCGTTATGCAGAAGCGGCTTGGAATTATTTCAAGTCCAACTACAACCCAGATACAGGCTTAGTTAGCGATCGCAGTGACCTCAAGACTGCTTCGCTTTGGGGCATGGGTAATTATTTGGCAGCTCTGAATGCAGCGCGATCGCTAGATATTGTTTCTGCTTCCGAGTTCGACCAGCGGGTACGGCTGTTGTTAGGCGCGTTAAGGCAGGTCTCACTCTTTGGCGGAGAACTTCCTTATCGAGGCTACGACACAAAAACCTTGCAACCTGTAGATTATGGTGGCAACCCGATCACAGAGGGCAATGGTTGGTCTGGAACTGATGTGGGGCGACTTCTAGCAGCTCTACACAACCTAAAAAGTTATCATCCCGAATATACAGAGGCGGTCGATCAAACCGTTCTAGATTGGTCATTTCTGCGCGTAATTCGAGATGGCAAGATATTTAGTGCCATCACCACACGAGATCAGCAACCCCAGAGAGCTGCCCGTTGGTTAACCCGAATCAAGCCCGTTAACTATCTAGGATATGAAGAATATGCTGCTCGCGGCTTTCAGTTGTGGGGCTTTGAGGTCGATCGCTCAGCGGTAGGAGGTCGATACGAAACCGCTACAGTAGATGGTGCTCCAGTGCCTACACAGCGGTTGCAAGCTGGCAACAAAACAGAAAAACCTGCTTACACGGTCGCCGATCCCTTCGTGTTGTATGCCTTGGAGTTTGGCCTAGATCCGCAAATGAAGGAACTGGTGCAACCCATGCTGCAAGCCCAAGCCGAACGCTATCGTCGGACTGGCACCTTCACCGCAGCGGGAACCACCTTGATCAACCGCAAACCCTACATTGTTCATAGTACGCTCGTGGGCAAACAGCAGCCTTGGGCCACACTGGCAGATGATGGTTCAGCCATTCCAGAGTTGCGGATTGTTAGCACCGCGATCGCCTTTGCGTTCCGCGCCTTGCTGCCAGAAAACAAGTACGCGCGTCAACTTGGGGAGCAAGTCACAGACTTGTATAGTCCACTGCTAGGCTACTACGAGGGGTTTTATGAGCAAACCGGGAAACCGACGATCGCGGCCTTTAGCAGTGGTACCAATAGCTTGATTTTGCAATCATTGCTCTACGTCAGTACCAAGCAACAACCGCTCATTCGTCCCACCCAATCAGCGAAATCTCCTTGGTGGGAGGCGATCGCGGCAGGAGACTCCGGGCGAGGGCTACCTGAGAGAGCGACGCAAGCAATTCAACTGGTGAGGGATAGAGCTGGAACCTATTGGGCATCAGCGCCAAACAATACTGCGGTTCAGTCTCGCCAACCCAATCTCTAGCTCTGCGATTTCCTCGCCCCATCTGTGGTGTCATTCATCCCTGGAATCTCTAAGTCGTTTCGTATGATCAGCCCCATCTCTATCGTTGAAGGCAGTCCCAATTTTTCTGGTAACACCCGTTCTCGGTTAAAGCAGAGAACTCTTCTGTTTCGGTACTTGGCTGAAATCAATCTGATTTTAGGAGCCTGGTACTTGTATTGGCGGGTTAACAACTCGATCAATTTCGATGTGCTGTGGCTGTCGATTCCACTGCTACTTGCTGAGATATACAGCTACATCGGCGGACTCATGTTTACGATCGGGCTTTGGCGGCCCCTGAGCCGTCAGGTGAAGTCACTCGATCAGTTGACTCCGGCGATGCCTGCATCTAGTTGGCCCACCCTAGATGTGTTTGTCACCTGCTATAACGAATCGGTAGACATTGTAGAGCGAACTACTCGTGCTGCCCTGGCAATGGACTATCCCGTTACTAAGTTGCGGGTTTACATTCTGGATGATGGCAACTCTTCAGAGATCCGAGCGATGGCTGAACGTCTGGCTCTAGAAGATTTACAGCTACCTCAACTTCAGGAAGAAGTTGCCCGCCTCAGTCGTGAGCGAGTCCAGCTAGCTACTCGCCTAGAAGAACTGAAACAACTAGAACCCGACACGCAAGCCGCCGAAGCCTTCCTCGAAGATCCATCTACCATTAATCAAGGCAACTTAGTATTTGGATGGTTACAAAGTCTTCAGAAGCTAGCGCTGATGCTGAATCCAGGACATTCCAGCCTGCGCGATCGCCTGTCCGCCGAAGAAAAGCAAACCGAGCAATCGCTGCATCACAAAGAATTAGAACTGAGCGAAGTCCTACGGTGCCGTTACATTGCTCGGCCAAAGCCTGCTGGAAAACCCCACTACGCCAAAGCGGGTAACATTAACTACGCTATTTTTGCGGGGGGCACTGCTGGGGAGTTCATTCTTACCTTAGATGCAGACCATATTCCCAAACCCCATTTCCTAAAGCGGGTACTTTCCTACTTCTACACTTACAACGTAGCTACAGGCCGTTACGACAGTAACCGCATTGCCTTCGTTCAAACGCCTCAGGATTTCTACAATATCCCGCCAGGTGACCCTTTTGGACATCGGGCCAATCTATTTTATGGCCCCATCCAGCAAGGTAAAGATGGTCTCAACTCTGCCTTCTACACAGGCACTAATGCCATTCTCCGACGCGAAGCGCTGGTCAATGTAGGCCTGCGGCATTTCTTCAACGAGTACAGCAAAAATGAGCGTCAGTTAAGCGATTTCGACTTGGTCGGTGGTATGTCTAGCAACAGCATCACCGAGGACATGAATACGGCAATGCGCTTGCATGCCAATGGGTGGAAGTCGATCTACCATAATGAAGTTTTGGCGGAAGGATTAGCGCCCGATGACCTAAGTTCTACCTTGAAACAACGCCTTCGTTGGGCTCAAGGAACCATGCAAGTCATGGTGCGGGAAAATCCTTTCACGAAGCCAGGGCTGACATTCTGGCAGCGATTGCAGTATTTTCAAACCATGTATAGCTATCTATCAGGTTTCGCCACTGTAATATTTATTGCCTGCCCAATTATCTACTTTTTCACAGGCATTATTCCGGTGACATCCTTTGGCCCTGATTTCGCCATACACTTCTTCCCAGCATTTATTTTAAATCGCCTCACCTTTATGGTGGCGGGTTGGGGCGTGCCCGCTAGAGAAATTTGGCGGTCTGAACAGTACGCGATCGCTCTCTTTCCCTTGTTTATTCAAGCAGTGGTTAGTGTCTTCACCAACCGTCCGATTAGATTTCAAGTTACTCCTAAACAGCGGCAAGCAGGCATTTATTTAGGGCTCGTTATTCCGCAATTAACTGTTTTTGTACTGACCATACTTGGTATAGTTTGGAGTCTGTACCGCTTAGTGACAGGCACATTAGAGGACCCTGCGGTTCACCTAATTAACGCAGCGTGGTCAGTTTATAACCTAGCGCTGTTACTCGTCATTATTCGTGCAGCCGTTTGGCAGCCTGAATAAGCCCTAAAGCATTGCTTTAACTACTTTCGAGCAGTGAGAGCAATATCACTTAAACCTAGATTCGTGAATGGATAGATGATCATGGACTCTCAAGTTACAGTAATTCAAGCTTCTGGATCAATTGATAGCATTAGTGGCAATCAGCTTCGGCGAGATGTGAGTGATGCGATCGCCTCTGGTGCGAAAACAATTTTAATTGACTGTGAAAAAGCTACCTTTATGGACAGTTCTGGGTTAGGGGCTTTAGTCATGATCCTCAAAACCGTGCGAGAAGCAGGCGGTAGGCTCGCACTTTGCTCCATCATTGATCAGATTGAAATGATTCTTCAGTTAACCAGTATGGACAGTTTGTTCGAGATTTTTCCCAACCGAGAAGCATTCGAGCAAAAGGTCGCCAGCTAGCTTAGATTTGGAGAAGAAGCTGATATTTTCATCAGCGCAGCTTCATCCAGTAGCATCTTTTTATTCCATCCCTGTTTTCTCTGAAGCAACTTTTAGGAATCAGGGGTGGGTAAGCTTTAGTTACCTTCAATCTGACAACAACTCTGGTACATCAAAAATATAATGAATCTGAGTTTCCACTCTGAGAATTTTGCTTTATCATCCTTTGAGCAAGACAAAGCCAAGAAACGGTGAGACTGCATGAGTTAAATTTTTCTTGAGATTTTCAAGGGGAATTTAACTTCTCAGCTCACTATAGTAATAGTTATTTAGATTAGGTTCCAGGTGACTTCACAAAATCGCCTTCAGGTAACGACAAATCTTACAGAACTCAATCAAGTATTGCTTTGGTTCGAGCAGTTGCATCAGCCAACAATTCCTAGAAAAATCTGGATTCAGTGTCAGACAGCCTTAGCCGAAGGATTTACCAATGCGGTCAAGCATGCTCATAGCAACTTACCGCCTGACACAATTGTTGAGATTGAGGTAACTATTACACCTCAACAACTAGAAATTTATGTCTGGGATTTTGGTCCACCTTTTGACTTAATTCAAAATCTCAAAAGTCGCGAGCAAACCTTTGATCCTACTGCCTCTAGTGGTAGAGGGCTACAGCTAATCGCTCGGATTGCTGATCAAATTAGCTATGTTCGTACTGATGAGCAGCGTAATTGCTTATCAATGATTAAGTACTACCAAGCATCCTAAGATTGAACCAATCAGACGAGCGATCGCGGATATTAAGTTTGGGGCCTAGAGATGACAGGTTGGGTCTGGCAAAATAGCTCGGCTAAAGTTAGCAGAACTCAAATCAACTTCACTCAGATCGGCTCCGTGACAATTGGCATCACTAAAGTCAGCTTGACTGACAGCAGCACCTCTAAGATCAGCTTCTCTTAAGTCGGTCAAGCTAAAATCTGTTTTAGTTAAACAAGCCTTCACTAAATTTGTTCTGAGCAATTTAGCTTCACAAAGAATAGCTTTGTTTAAGTTAGCAGACTTCAGAATTGCACCAGAGAGATCAGCGCCGCTAAAATCGGTTTCTTCCAGGCTAGCTCCTGTGAAATCTGCGTCTACCAGGGTTCCCCCCATAAATTTTGCCTGGGTAAAAATAGCGCCCTGAGCATTGGCACTTACTAGATTGCTACCGTTGAGATTAGCTTGTTTGCAATCCGCTTGTCGCAGGTCACTATTAAGTAAAATAGCTCCACTTAAATTGGCTCCTTCTAGAATTGCGCCTTGGAGATTAGCAAAGCTGAGATTAGCTTGAACCAAACTAATTTCTCTTAAGTCTAAGTTGCTTAAATCTACCTGAATCTCAGGATTTTCTTTTCGCCACTGGTTCCACTGCGAAACACCTTGTCGCAATAAGGATAAATATTCTTCGTTTTGCATATCAGACTAACCTAATCATTCTCTGGCGATCGCACAGTTAACTCACAACTGTGAGAAGGTTCAACAATTGTATTATTGAACTCGCTAGCTACAGTAGCGCCTTACGTAGGAAGTTTTTAAGAAAACTCGTTTCAAAAACTCAATATTTACGCTCTTGCGGTTGGAACATTGTGATGGTCACAGGGCGATCGCGCACATCAACGCCTGCTGGAGAGTAGTAAGACAACGTGTGCTTGAGGAAATTCGCATCATCTCGTTCGGGGTAATCTTCTCGCGAATGTGCCCCTCGGCTTTCTTGCCGCCATAGGGCTGACGTGATGATCATTTCTCCTACGGTCATGACGCTGCGGAGTTCTAAGGCTTCTAGAATTTCGGTATTCCAGAGTTTGCCTTTGTCATCTAAATA
The DNA here is from genome assembly GCF_039962155.1 of Trichocoleus desertorum AS-A10. NCBI lineage: Bacteria > Bacillati > Cyanobacteriota > Cyanophyceae > Leptolyngbyales > Trichocoleusaceae > Trichocoleus > Trichocoleus desertorum. The sequence continues at coordinate 133,750 of NZ_JAMPKN010000009.1, forward strand.
AATTTGTCCGTACTGTTGTTGCAGCGATCGCACTTTTTCTAGACCTTCGCGCATCCGAGCCTCGGTGCGAAACACCCCACAGTAGTCGGTCATGCAGTCTTGAAAGGCTTCCCGAATTTGGTTAATGCGGTACTCACCGGGTTGATCAAGCAAAGATTGGATTTGATTTTGGGTATCCGTGAGGTAACGCAACTCCTCGACATCGGGCAGCTTCCGGTTTTGCACATACTGAGCGATCGTTGCTCCAGTTTTGCGCCCAAAAACCACACACTCTAGCAGCGAGTTACTACCTAAGCGGTTAGCGCCATGCACTGAGACACAAGCGGTTTCTCCTGCGGCAAAGAAACTCTCAACCAAGCCCTCAGTACTACTGCGGACCTGACCTTCCGTGTTGACGGGAATGCCGCCCATCGAGTAGTGAATCGTAGGCCGCACAGGCATGGGTTCATGGACCGCGTCAATGCCAATCAGACGATGCGCTTCTTCCCAGCAGAAGGGAATGCGGCTCATGATCTTTTCTTGGCCCATGTGGCGGAGGTCGAGATAGACAAACGGCCCCCCAGCACTGCCATCGCGATGAACGCCTCGCCCTGCTTGAATTTCTCGCGCGATCGCTCGTGAAGTAATGTCCCGTGGAGCCAGTTCCATGCGGCTTGGCGCATAGGTAGCCATAAACCGCTCCCCTTCACTGTTAATCAGGTAAGCGCCTTCTCCTCGGACTGCTTCTGAAATCAACACGCCCACTGGATACAACCCAGTGGGGTGAAATTGGACAAACTCCATATCTTCTAACGGCAGACCCGCGATCGCCGTCATCGCCAAGCCATCTCCGGTAGAGGCAAAATCGTTGGAGGTGGTGTTGTAAACACGGCCATAGCCTCCAGTGGCGAACATCACTGCTTTGGCACGCATCACCTCCAGCTGCCCGTCTTCAATGCGGTACATCACCACACCTTTGGCCTGACCCTCCTCCAAAATCAGGCGAGTCACATACCACTCTTCATAAAGGTGCACGCCGTAGCGCATCAAATTAGTCACCAGTTCATGCAAAATCGCATGACCCGTTTTGTCGGCAGCATAGCAAGTGCGATTGTGAGAATGCCCCCCAAAGGCGCGCTGAGCAATCCGACCATCGGGTAAACGGGAGAACAACACTCCCATGTGTTCTAAGTCAATCACGACTCCTGGCGCTTCTTTGGTCAAGATCTCTACTGCATCCTGATCGGCCAGATAGTCGGAACCCTTAACTGTGTCGAAGGCGTGGGCTTCCCACGTGTCCTTGCTATCCACATTTTTGAGCGTAGCGGCAATGCCACCTTGAGCCGCTACCGAGTGGGAACGAATGGGATGGGTCTTAGCCACCAGAGCCACACTGAGGTTGGGGTCAGTGCGGATAATTTCGAGGGCAGCTCGACAGCCAGCCAAACCGCCCCCAACAATAATCACATCATGATCAATCATGCTCGAACCAGCTGGAAAACGCTTGTTCTACTATGGTGACGCAACTCAAAGTTTCCTAGCCAATGGGTGAGAACTTCTTTAGAAATCTTTGATTGAGAACTGCTAGGTAGACACAACAAAGCATCACACCTCTCTACTGAGAAGCGTGATGCTGACACAAACTTTCTAAAGAGTTTCTAAAAAGGGCAGCTTAGCTAGCAGCCTGAGCGGGTCTCTGCGCTGGGATGTTGTTGGGAGCTGTTTCTGGTTTGGTTGCTGCATCTGTAGCCGTGACTTCAATGTGATTAAACAGCGTGGTGACGAAAGCAAATAGCAAAAATGGCAACGACAACACCAGGATTAAACCTACCGTTGCTAAGGCATAAACGGGACGACTTGCTCCCATCAAAGCCAGAGCTGCGGCCAAACTTAAGAAAATTACAATCAACCAAACAATAATTTGACCATAAATATCCCCAAAGGTCAGAGTACAGATAAAACGATATTTCTGTATGTTATTCATGGTGTCTCTCTAGGTGTTCCTTTAAATTCTTAAGTTAATTCGTGGTTCAATTTTTGGACAACTTCTCAATCTTTCGACAAAGGATGCAATATGTCGTTACAAAGCAGTCACTTTGACGTTACATAAGCAGTCACTTTTTGCGATTTAACCTGCGATCGCCCTGATTGGTATTAAAAAATATCTTCCCTCTCAAGCTAGAAATACCAACAAATTTTTAAGATGAACTATTCCAAGCCCAATTCTCGCTTGAGTAGGTTAATTGACTTGGTATTGATGTAGTTTTCACAACAGATGACTTGAGGAGGCCGAATAATATCCTCTCTCGCTGCCGCAACTGTCGCTTTCACGATCGAAAAACTGGCTTGGTCACTGATGATAATTTGGGCACTCCGCACGATCGCATTGAGCTTGTACGTGTCTTCGAGTTGCGAAGTCATCACCAGCACATCATCTCCCCGCAAACTGTGAATAATGACTTCAGCGGCGCGGATAATGCCCGAACTGAGACTAATTAAACCAAGGCAACTATCCTTCGAGAGCTTCTGAATGACTTGGATTTCCTGGGCGTAGTCGTAGATATCTACAGGGATCACCCGCACCGATTTAGGGCCTGCGATCGCCTCTGCTTCGCCAATAAAGTAGCGACTAGTAACAACCGTTCCAGAGCGAGTTTGAGCCAGCGTCCGCTCCAGTTCCTCCATCGGCACCAATTGCACCGGCATTTGCAGCTCTTGCTCAAGTTGGCGCACCATTAGTTCTCCTGCCCCAATATCTTGAGTCGGAGCCGTAACCAAAACACGGGCACTGCAACGCAACCGCCAATCCACTTCCGCCAAAAACAGTTCTCGCGCCTCATTCAAAGAACTACCTTGCTTCAGCAGCTCATCCAAACTTTGCCGAATCAGCTTGTGGGCTTGAGGATATTGCTCTAGCAGGGGCGATCGCTGCTTGGACGAGCCTTCATCTCCTTGAATCCGCACGTAGATGCCAGAGCCAGCAATAGACTCCACAAATCCTGCTTCTTCCAGTTGGCGATAGACCTTACTGATCGTGTTGCGATGCAATCCAGTCTGCATGGCGAGCTGACGGGTACTTGGCAAGCGGTGTCCTGGTGGAAACTGCCGCGAGGCGATCGCGAAGCGAATTTGATTGAAGAGTTGGGTAGACGCCGGAATTTCACTATCCGGTTGAATATGAAATTGGATCATGCCAATGCCTCCAGCGGCCCCGATACAGGAATTAATGGTCTACAGCTAGTGATGATCGAAGCTTATCAAGCCCTAGCTCGTAATTTTTAGAAAAAAAGTGTTTTGCTTGCCAGTGTTTACAAAACCATTCCAGTATGGACTGCGATCGCCACTCAGCGCTTCCTTATATTGGTTCACCTGATGGCATGAGCTTGTCATCGTCACAGATTTTTAGGCTGAGTCCAGCCAAATAAATTTCTTCCTCTAAAATTTGAAGGGCGACTTCACTCAACTTGAACGGCATATGGCAGAACAAGCAATTCAAACTCAACAGATCCAGGTTTCTAGCGGAGGTCTAGAGATCACAGCTTATTTAGCCCAGCCTAGCGCCGCAGGGACATTTCCTGGGGTTGTGGTGCTGCAAGAGATTTTTGGCATCAACTCGCATATTCGGGACGTGACTGAGCGGATTGCGAAACAAGGCTATGTTGCGATCGCCCCTGCTTTGTACCAGCGCCAAGCACCGGGATTTGAAACTGGATACCAGCCAGAAGACATCGAAATCGGCAGAGAGTACAAAGACAAAACCAAAGCCAGTGAGCTTTTGGGGGATATTCAAGCCGCAATTAACTATCTGAAGAACTTGCCCAATGTAGCAGGCGATCGCATTGGTTGTATGGGTTTCTGCTTCGGTGGTCATGTGGCTTACCTAGCAGCAACTTTACCCGACATCAAAGCGACTGCTTCTTTCTACGGCGCGGGGATCGCGACCATGACTCCGGGCGGCGGCTTAGCCACAGTCAGTCGCACTGGCGAAATTCAAGGTAGCCTGTATGCCTTCTTTGGCGATCAAGATGCCAGCATTCCTCCAGAGCAAGTGCAAAAGATCGAAGCCGCCCTCAAGTTGCACCAAATTCCGCATCAAGTCTTTCGCTACCCTGAGGCTGAACACGGCTTCTTTTGTGATCAGCGAGCCAGCTACAACTCAGATGCCGCCCAAGACGCTTGGCAGAAGATACTACAGCTATTTGAGACAACCTTAAAAGTTGCTGGCTAGTACGAAACCTTCACATTTCAGGGACTCAGCGAATCTGCGGCTAGATTGGGAATGCTAATTTCTCAAGCTTTACAATTACCATCAGATGCTGCAAGCAGACCAGGTGCTTCAGGAGCGCTATCAACTCAAACAAAAATTAGGGCAGAACGCAGGACGGCAAACCTGGCTCGCTGAAGATTTACAAGTAGTGCCTCCAGAGCCTGTGATTATCAAGCTCCTCACCTTTGGCGGGGATATGCAGTGGGATGACTTGAAGCTGTTTGAACGCGAAGCCCAAGTTCTGAAGCAACTCAATCACCCCCGCATCCCCAAGTACCGAGATTCTTTTTCCATTGACGATCGCACACTTTGGTTTGGGTTGGTTCAGAGCTACATTCCAGGTGACTCGCTCAAGGATCTGCTAACGCAAGGCAAGAAATTTACCGAGACCGAAGTTCGTAAAATCGCGGTTTCAGTTCTGCAAATTCTGATTCACCTGCACAAACTCAATCCCCCGGTTTTGCACCGCGACATCAAGCCCAGTAACTTAATTTGGGGCGAAGATCAAAACATTTACTTAGTTGACTTTGGCGCTGTGCAAGATCGAGCCGCAGCGGAGGGGGCAACATTTACTGTTGTGGGTACCTATGGCTATGCCCCAATGGAGCAGTTTGGTGGTCGTACTGTCCCTGCTTCCGACTTATACGCCTTAGGTGCAACTTTGGTTCATTTGTTAACTGGCGTGGCTCCTGCGGATTTGCCTCAGTCTGATCTGACAATTGAGTTCCGCGATCGCATCAATGCCAGTTCTCGTCTAGTCAGCTGGATTGAAGAACTTATAGAACCATCCCTCAAACGGCGCTTTAGCCAAGCTCAGCAAGCCTTCGACGCGCTCAAGTCAGGTCATCTATCTCAGACTGGTAGCCGCAAGATTAGTCCGCCTACTCATACTCGTGTCAAGCTTCGCAAGTCTCGAGAACAACTACTCATTGAACTTCCTCCCACTCAACACAGCTCGTTAGAGAAACTAGGACTATGGCTAAAAATAGCCGTTGTTGGTCTAATCGGAGCCGTTTCTTTGCTCAGCTTCTGCATGGCGATCGCCTACGGCCTGGCTTTTTCTGGGGGAGGGTTAGGCTTTAGCTTGGTAGTAGTCCTGGCTTGGGCTGGGCTGGGTTTCCACTTTTTACAGACTACTTTTGGGTATGAACGGATTGCGATTGATGAACAGGACTTTTTGATCCAGAAATTGTTATTTAATCGTTGCATTCGTCAACGCAAAGGTGTTAATTCAGAGATTAAAGATGTGTTCCAAAGTCTGCAAATTGAGGCTTCTGGCACCTTCGACACAACATACTCTAGATCCAAAGAAATTATCACCATTCAGACCCAAGATCAGCGTTACTCGTTTGGTCTGGGTTTAAGTGCGGTTGAATGTGTCTGGATTGCCCAAGAAATTAAGAGCTGGTTGAGGCTTTAGCGGCAGTGAGCTTGATTCCGCTAGATTGAAGAAGAACCAGCTTCAGGTGCGGCGCGGCATGCTACAGCTACAACAGGTGATTTGCGATCGCTATCAACTCCAAGCCCAACTCAACGATCATCCTGTACGAAAGACCTGGCTAGCCATAGATTTGGCAGTAGCAGACGATGAAGCCAACCAAGTCGTTATCAAATTGCTAGCGGTTGAAGGCTTAACTCAGTGGGAGCATGTGAAACTGTTTGAGCGTGAAGCACAAGTCCTCGAACAGCTAGATTATCCTCGTATTCCCCAGTACCTCGATTACTTTTGTTTGGAGAAGAAGCCGCTGTGGTTTGGCTTGGTAGAGGAGTACATTCCGGGTGTCTCTTTGAAAGAGTTAATTACCCAAAGCGAAAAGTTTACTGAGTTAGAGATTCGAGACATTGCCACAGCAATTTTGGAAACGTTGATTTACCTGCACGAACTTAGCCCTCCAGTGCTGCACCGAGACATCAAGCCCAGCAATATTATTTGGGGCGACGACGGCGAAATTTATCTGGTGGATTTTGGCGCGGTGCAAGACCGAGCCGCAGCGGAAGGCTCCACTTTTACTGTTGTGGGAACTTATGGCTACACACCTCTAGAGCAATTTGGCGGTCGCGCTGTCCCTGCGTCTGATCTCTATGCGCTAGGAGCCACCTTGATTCATTTGATCACTGGGGTTGCTCCTGCTGATTTACCCCAGAAAGATTTGCGTTTGGAATGGCGCGATCGCGTTAGTCTCAATCCTCATCTGCTCGACTGGATTGACCGCTTAACGGAGCCTGCTTCCGACAACCGTTTCAGTACCGCTCGTGAAGCATTGGCTGCGCTGGAATCTGGGCTGCAGGGAGCGAAGGCGCGATCGCGCCAGCATCCGACTGCTCCTCTAGCAAAAGCGCCAGAGGGAACTCAAGTCAAGCTAAGGCAAGCCGAAACTGAGATGCAAATCGAAATTCCTGCGAGAGGGACGGGACTTACATTACCCTTCTTGTCGTTAGGCTTGTTCTTTTTTGTCTGTTCATTTCTGATTGCGCTAAGCCGAGGCTATTGGGACTGGGCGTTTGGCTACCTAATTCTGTCGCTCACACTCTCATTTTTGACTTATACATCTGCTTGTCCAACCCGCATTTACTTCGACAAACACTGCTTCGTCATTTACAGAAAAATCCTGGGCTATATCCCGGAAAAACCCGATGGTGGTATCGGCGAAATTGAAGATGTGTTTGAAGATAGCACCGAATCTAAAATCTCCTCTGGATCAGAAGTTCGCCGCAGAATCACGATTCAGGCAGGGATGCGTGAATATTCTTTTGGTGAAGGTTTGAGCCGAGCTGAGTGTTTGTGGTTGGTGCAGGAAATCAAGGGCTGGTTGAACTTGCCATAAGAGCATCCTCTGTCGCCATCGGTTCTGTCACCATCGGCACCGAAGCATTCACCAACGACAGCAGTGTGCCGATTTGCTCCTGACCGTTGGTTGCCAAATCGCTATGGCAGAGAAACACGCGATCGCCTGCCCGCCCCAACAAATCCAGCAAAATCCGTTGCAACCGTCGCTCTAAAGCGGCCATCGAATCGGCTTCTGTCCAAGGTGTGCCGGACCAGCTTCGCAAAAATAGAGGTGCGCCAAACAAAGTTTCAGAACCTGTGAGCCAGCGCGGTGAGCCTGCATCTAGCCAGAAGTGCCAACGATGAGACAAACGGTTGGAGCAGTACTGAAAAATCGTCGCCAAAGTCACTGCTTGATTGGCAGTCCTCCCAGTCCGCACCGGATAAGGATCGGCTGTGATCGTACCACCACGTAATAGTTGAATAAAGTTGCTAACCGTGACAGAAGCGGGCGTATCGGCATTCTCACTTTGTCGCAATCGCGCATCCACTTCCCAATAATGCTGCGCTGTCTCCATCAGTTCTCGGAGAGTCGCTAATTGGTCAAAGGGCAGGTGACTGCCGTTCCACAAAAACTTTTGCATGGCGCGGTCCAGAATCGCGATCGCCCCTGGAACTAAGTGTTGTTCTTGCTGTAACTTCTGAGTTTCGATCCACCGCACAATCTCGTCATAAGCCTTAGTTGCTTCATAACCCAAGCGATCCCAACGGGGAAATTCGGTAGTAGGAAGTAATCGGGGGGAATCCGGGTGCGGTTCAAAACAGTGATCGGCTAGAAGGCCAGCACGGACGGGGTCGATGGATGGATGAAGGATGTTCGCCTTTGGCGTTCCCGTAGGGTGGGATGACGTTTTGGAGTTGGTAGATGCCGAATCTTGCCCTTCAGGGTGGGGAGTTTGGCTGAGGACGACTAGCATTTCGGCTACAGCGTCTCGGTTGATCAGTCGGCCTAAGTTGGGGTAGACCAAGGTGAGCAGCGTCAGTAAGGCTCGCACCATTGCGGAACTGGCTAGGGGCCGCTGGTCATTAATCGACTCGACAGCGATGCCATGTTTGCCCAGGATTTCTCGCAGGGTATAACGGGCGATCGCGTCTACACCAGGGCCAATTACGGCAATTTCGTGCGGTTGTGCTTGCCCTGCCCCCACCGCTTCCACGATCGCTTGAGCAGTCTGCCGCAACAACTGCGCGCGAGAAGTCGTTTGTAGCGATTGCACTGCCTCTGGTAGCTGGGTAAGAAATAAGGGATCGGTGACGACTTCCACGACAGACAATCCCACCTGATTTGCCAAGCCAGGATTGACGTTTGCAGACAATTCCACAACTCGACACCGCGTTGCCAAATCACCTAAATGCTGTGGATCAGCACCCAAACCCAGACGGATGCCACCATTAGGGTTGTAGGTAAACGCGCCTACCGCACCATGATCCAGCAAGCATTCAAACAACTGCCGCGCGATCGCAGGGTAATTATCCACATCATCGGCTAGAACTGCTTGATAACGCCGACTCAAATGTTGTTGATAGGTGGGGTTAGGCAGAAGATAGCGCCAGTAAAGTTCGCAGAGTAAACCGTAGGTGAGCAAACCACGCCCCAGACACCAGCTGCGCCACTCACACAACAACTCTCCAAACAAAGCCGAATCTTGCCCGGATAAACCCACTTCTACAATGCCAGGAATATCATCGGTGGCAGTACCCGCCAGAGCTGCCAGTTGCAACCAATCCAGCAGTCGTCGCACCAGTCGATACTCCCCCACACCAGAGCGTTGCAACACTTCAGGTGTGAGTTGCGATCGCCAAAGTCGAGTCGCTAATTCTTGCTCATTTTCGGGTCGCAGCCGCACCGGAAATTGCGCCTTCACTTGCAATTGCTCTACCAACAGCGGCCAAAACAGCAACACTTCATCTTGAAAGAAACCGATCGGCGTAGCAGACTGAATTGGGCACTCGCCTTGAGTTGCGGAGGTGAGTCGATCGACCAACTCTAAGCGGTTGTCCCCAGTGGCGGCAAAAACTAAAATCGCGGAAGCGGTTTGCTGCATCTGGGAGCGCTGCGATCGCTCTACCATCAGTTGCTGCAATCGTTCTGAAACGGGTCGCCCTTCTTTCATGGGGACGGGTGGGCGATCGCGATTTTCCCCTAGCCCCGCTTGCACCCAAGCCTTGAACTGATTCACCAAGTAAGTCGTTTTACCGCTACGGGTTGGCCCCACGATCCAAACAGAGTCAGCAGCCACCAGAAATGCCTCAAGCGCCTATCACCCCCAGGATAGACTTTTTCTCAACCGCCTGAACTGCGTAGGAATTGACTATAGTGAGGAAACCCACTCTGCCTCTGCCGTTGCCCTTGCTTCATGAAGAGTCCTGACGGAAAGCCTTCAGTTGCATCTGAGCGCGATACCTTAGAGCAAGTGGTACTGAGAATTATCGCCTCAGTTCATCTCATTATTTTCACTGTTCAATCTCATATGACTTCAAAATCGCCCCGTTCTCAAGCTACTCCGTCCTTCTCGATGGATGATTTTGCGAGAGCCTTAGAACAACACGACTATGGGTTTCAATCCGGTCAAGTTGTGCGAGGAAAAGTGTTCAACTATGAAGCGAATGGCGCTTATGTGGACATTGGTGGTAAATCTCTCGCCTTTGTGCCGACTGAAGAAGCTGCCTTGAGACGGGTTACAGATTTATCCGCAGTTTTGCCGCTCAACGAAGAGCAAGAATTTGTCATTATTCGCGACCAGGATGCCGACGGCCAAGTTACGTTGTCTCGTCGCCGCTTGGAGATGAATCGAATTTGGGAAGAAGTCGCTGATCTGCAAAATAGCAGCCAATCGGTGCAGGTGCGGGTCACAGGCACCAACAAGGGTGGCGTCACCGTAGATGTGCGCGGGTTGCGTGGCTTTATTCCGCGATCGCATTTAGTAGAGCGCAACGACCTGGAAGCCCTCAAAGGCCAAACTCTCACCGCGAGCTTCCTAGAAGTTGACCCCAACCGTAACAAACTCATCCTCTCTAACCGGATGGCGACTCGTGCAGCTAGCATGAGCAATCTGGAAGTAGGTCAACTGATCGAAGGCAAAGTCACCAGCATCAAGCCGTTTGGCGTGTTTGTAGACTTCAGCGGCACCACGGGTCTGCTCCACATCAACCAAGTCAGCAATCGCTTCATCGAGTCCCTGCCCTCTCTATTCGAGGTAGGGCAACCCATCCAAGCCATGATTGTAGACCTAGATGCGACTCAAGGTCGTGTGTCTCTCTCCACGAAAGTTCTAGAAAACCACCCTGGAGAAATGGTGGAACAAATGGCAACCGTCATGGCCGAAGCCGAAGCCCGTGCTGAAAAAGCGAATAAGAAGCGTGAGCGAGACCGCGCTTAATTAATTCGTAGTTCGTAATTTGAAATTTTAAGGTGGGCAATGCTCACCTTATTTTTTATTGATGCTGTTGGCCAAGCTATACAACCCTAAGGTGTTGATGGAATCGAGTATCTCCCTGTTGCTAAGCTCCAATCTACGTTGCCTCGCATCCAGTACTTCATCCCTTCAATGTATTGAGTGACTTGACTTTGCAATTGTTCGTTTCCAAATTCAGGTACAACTTTTTCTAACTTCAAAAACTCAGCTATATCTGCATTAATCAAAGTGACAGCAGCATCTACACCTTCACCTAATGAAAGTGATCGCTCTTGCATTAGTACGTGTACTAGATTGCTAGGGTCATTATTTCTTTTGACTTCTTTTTCATACGAAAAAATATCGTTAACACAGCCTGAGATCCTAGCGCATAACTTACGCATTTCTTGAATAGTTGGATGGCTCACGACTGTGTCTGGAAGAAATATTCCGTTCGCAATCTCAACGAAGTCCAAACAGGGATACATACCAGAGTCATATTCTCTAAGTTTTAGATATGTTTCTAGATCAGGGGTAATATTATTGACCCAATTTTGAGTCGCCTTTAAGGAGCCTTGGAATAAGTAATCATAGATTGATTTACTGAGGCGATCGAGCCACACTTCTCCACCTTTGGCAGCCTCAAGTAGATCATTCTTCAGGAGAAGGGCAAAGCGAGACAAAGCATCTGTAGCCTCAATCTCAACGTCTGTGTCTGGAAGAAATAATCTCCACTGACTCAACATGAAATTTACAAGGCGTTCTTCATCTCTAGCAAACGCTTGGTCTTCATCGTAAGTGTCGTCTATAAACCACAGCAAAGATGTAAAGCGAGCACACAAAGCTAAATTCTTTAGTTCTGCTTGGGGATAAGCATAAGCAGGACACTCAATGATTCCCTTGAAACGCTTAAGTTCGATCGGATCATCGCCTTTGAACACCCCAGTTTTAATAGCAATTTCTCTAGTAGCTTGCTCTACTTCATCTGCCCACTGGTTTTTCCAAGTTACAAAAGGAAGATTGAGTTTATCTACGAATGTCATCTTTACGGTTCAAGTTGCATAGTTTTTCTTTTGCCAATTACTTACTTCATTCGTATAAAGGCTGATTTCGGTCAGTGATATTTAATCTTTTTAGTAAGGGTTATGACCTTTGGTCGTTGCTTGAGTTTGACGTTGCTTCTAACGTACTTTTTAGTGTCGCAAGACATTGGTTTAGGAGTTGGAGCGAAGAGGTTAACCATGATATTTACGCCCCTAGAGTTTTTGTTGCGGTGGCTGGCAGGGCTTTTCTCGATCGCGCTATTAGGGGGCGGAATCTACATTCTGCACGAATGGTATGAAGGAGATTTAATCTCGGACAAGTGGTTGATCGCAGGTTCACTGATGACCCTTTGGGCATTTGTGGGTTTCCTGCCGCTCCTACTGTTCCGGCGACCTGGCAAAGACGAACCCAAAGCTATTCGTAGTCAAGAGGTTCGCAAGATTCCCCGATCCGATGGCAGCGAAATTCATGTCGAGTTTTACGGCCCCGTCGATGCTCAGCCGATTATCTTCACCCACGGTTGGGGACCGAACAGCACCGTTTGGTACTACGCTAAGCGACAACTAGGCGATCGCTTCCGCTTAATTGTTTGGGACTTGCCTGGTTTAGGCAAATCCAAAAAGCCGCAAAACGAAGATTACTCCATCGAAAAATATGCCACTGATTTGGAGGCAGTGTTAGCAATGGCAGGAGACAAGCCAGCCATTCTCCTAGGACACAGCATGGGTGGCATGATTATCCTCACCTTTTGCCGCTTATTTTCTGAGCGGTTGCGCGATCGCGTTGCTGGCATTGTCCTAGTAGATACGACCTATACAAACCCTCTCAAGACCGCAATCCTGAGTCGCCTGTTACAAGCACTCCAGAAACCTTTAATAGAGCCACTGTTGCACCTGACCATTTGGTTATCGCCACTGTTTTGGTTAATCAGTGGCTTGAGCTACCTCAACGGTTCCATGCACCTTACTACTGAAATTTCTGGCTTTACCGGACGAGAAACACGCGGTCAACTCAACTTCTCTACCATTTTGGGACTGATTGCTCAACCAGGTATTTTGGCCAGAGGGGTGCTGGCGATGTTGCGCTACGACGAGAGAGCCACGCTACCCACCCTTGCTGTCCCAACGCTAGTGATTGCGGGTCATGCAGACATCGCCACCGTTCCTGCCGCTCACGAATACATGGGCAGCCACATTCCCAACGCCGAATTGAAGTTCCTGCGTCCCGCCGGGCATATGGGGTTGATGGAACGTAACGAACAGTTTTCCGCAGCGGTCAGCTCGTTTACTACTGCTTGTTCCTGCTTCCAGGGCTTGGCATAGTTTAAGAGGGCGATCGCAAAACTCGTAAATCCATGTATAATTACTCATAGTTTGAAGGGGAGTAGCTGCTAGCGCAGAACAGCTAGCCCATCTGAATCAACATACTGGCGATGAGCCTGGTTCAGGTGACAAGTTTTTAGATTACTTGGAAGCGAGACCTTCACTAAGTTCACATCTGAGGTGAGCTTGGTGGGGTCTTTTGCTCTACTTAAGCCACCTCAAGGCTAGAGACGTTTGAGGAGCTTGAGTCAGTGCTGACAGCCTTTACTGCTGGGTTATCGCTAATTACGGTTTCCGAATTAGGAGACAAAACTTTCTTCATCGCCGCAATCTTAGCGATGCGTCACCCCCGCCGGTGGGTCTTTACGGGTGCAGTTTTAGCGCTCGCTCTCATGACTGTTTTATCTGTGCTGTTGGGGCAAACGGTTTCCCTGTTTCCTAAGGCGCTGATGCACTACTTGGAAGTCGTTTTACTCGCTGCCTTTGGACTGAAGCTGCTGTATGACGCGCAGCAAATGCCTGCCGAGAACACCGGAGATGAAGCGAAAGAAGCCATGAATGTGGTTGAAGAAGCGGAAGCAAAGTCGCCTCAACACCAAACTTGGTTAGCGATTTGCATTGAAGCATTCACACTGACTTTCGTCGCAGAGTGGGGCGATCGCACGCAATTTGCCACTATTTTTCTGTCTGCGGCCAACAACCCCATTGGGATCACTTTAGGCGCAATTCTGGGTCACGCCATTTGCGCGGCGATCGCTGTATTTAGTGGCCGCCTGGTCTGTCAGCGGATCTCCGAGCGAGTCATGACCGCAATAGGTGGTTTGCTATTCCTGATTTTCGCAGGAGTGGCTTGGTTAGAAGGTAGCCATTAGGAATGAGAAGTCAGACGTGAGGAGTCAGAAGCCAGAGAGTCCGACGTAAGGCATTTACGAGAGGCTCACTTTCTTGACTGCTAATTTCTGGCTCCTCATTCCTGATACCCTTCATCCCTCATCCTTAGCGGCCTAAGGTGCCGCTGGCGAAGGTTGATCTGCTGGTGGGCTAGCAGGTACTTGACTTGGAGCAGTGGTCGGGGCGGTTGTGGGTGGCGTTGGTGGTTTACCGCTTGCCAATTGGTTAATTTGGTCTTTGTACTCAGCGGGAGCTAGGCTGATCGCGGAGTTAAACAGGGGTTTAGCGGCCTCATCCTTACCTTGCTGCTTGAAAACAAGGGCTTTAGCTAAAACTGGACGAAAATCCTTGCCGCTACTCTTAATCGCTTCGTCATAGATTGTGATCGCCTCGTCGTAGCGCTTCTGCTCTGCGTATACCTGGCCCAGTAACAACTGGACAGAGGGCACATCTACGCTACCTGGCTTCACTTGGTTGGTTTCATTGGCTGTTTTGAGAGTGTCTTGCAGTAAGCCCACGGCAGCTTCAGGCCGTTTTTGCTCAATCAGCAAACCCACCAAGCCTTGCAGCGCTATCATATCTCCCGGTTTCGCGGTCAAAATAGTGCGATAGGATTCTGCCGCACCTTCGCGATCGCCCGCATACTGCTTCGCTTGAGCCAGCAACACCCCATAGCGGGTTTGGTCAGGATTCAGCTTAGCCAGCTTTTCTAAAGGCTCAACCACGCCTTTAATATCTTGCAGTTGCAGTCGTGCCTCCACTAAACCCCGCAGAGCGGTTTGGTTGTCTGGTTCTCGCTGCAAAACGAGTTCATACCCTTTCGCCTGAGCTTTCAATTCCTCTTGCTTGGCGGTAGGCGTGGCTTGAGCCGAGGAGGGAGTTGGCTCACCACCAGATTGCTCAGCCTTAAAAGCATCCCCTAGGAGCGGGAACAGAGAAAAGCCGACAAAGGCAACGACTGCCAGAATTAGCACAACATTAACGATCCAGCGACGCCGCTTCTCAGTCACACAACTGCCTTGAACTCTACGAACATTTTAACGGTCTCCGGGTCAGACCTCGGCTTTCAGCCAGCGTAGCCTGCCCCCTCAGCTATTTACTTTAGTTCAGAGCGGTTCTCAATAGCTGGGGTTCCCACCCTGATCGCCCTCCCTAGTGAGCTTATTGCAGTTCAGAAATAATCTTGCTTAATCTCCACTCGCTAACTCGGTAGATAAAGCGATCGCATCAAATATTAAGCTTTAAATTTTTCTTTTATCCTAGAAAAACACCTTGACAGAATCGAACTCATACTCTAAATGCTCCCTCAATCGACTTTTAGAGCAAAAGTTGTGTGCAATACGTTTCTACAGACTGCGAGAATTTACGCACGGGTGGCTTAAATCACTAATTACAATTAAAGATTGCAGAAACTTTGCGGATCGGTCCGTAGAGTGATTGCATTCAGTAAAATAAGCAGACTGATGCAATCATGCCTCCTGTCTGCAAACAACATCTATGAGTTCCTCTCCCAAGCGGCCCCATAAGCCCCCTGAGTCTGTATCATCTCATCAGGCTTCGCCTGCTTCTGACCCAACCTCCAACTTGGGTTCAGACTTTGCCCATGAGCAGACTTCAAGTTCATCTCCTGCTCCCACCCCTTTACAGACTCCAGCAGATCAACTATCTGAAATGACGTCAGAATTAGCTTCAACTGTGAATGCAGCAGAACGGACTCCACCGACTACTCCTGTAGCCCTTGGGATCAAAAGTTCTGAAGACCCAGTCTCCCGTAGCGAGGGTGACGAACTATCCGAGCAGGCATCAGTTATGCGGCAACAACCCATCCCTCCCCCAAGCGAACCCAAGCAGTACCGGGCCATTGGCTTAATTCGAGGACGATACGTTGCATCGCCAGACCACTTTACTCGCGGCAATCTAGTCACCTCTGATGGCACCGCTATTGATGCTGTGTTGTTAGGTCGGGTGATGAGCTTGGTGAGAAAGCATTTAGATCTAGAGCAAGAGCACCTCTGGGTTGTGTATCCACGTACAAGGGAAAAAGAGGCAAACTTACACGCCCAAATTGTGGGAGTTTGGGAGCCAGAAAAACTAAATCAGGCTGATGAAGGCATCCCTCAACCTACTACCGAGGAACCAACCGAGGCGAGTCTCCCAGAAGGCGCGGCTTCTTCTGATCACGAAGATGGCTATTTTTCTATTCGGGGTGAGGTAATTTATCAAGCTCTCGATGAGGAGCGAATTATTGTCAAAATTAGACAGTCTCCCCGCAAAGATGCAGATGAGGAGAAAACTTTTAAGCTATTACTTCAGGGTAATTTAACGGGTAAGGCAGTTGGCCACTTCTGGGATTTAAATGCCTATCGTCAAGGCGATGTTTTAGTGATCCGCGACGGCACCTCTATTGGTCTGTTGCCTCCGCGCAAACGCCAAGCGCACGAGCGGCCCAGAGCAGGCGGTGTGGGTGGCAGAAGACCCAGAGATGGGCAGCGTCCGAGCCGTCCGAGCACTCGTCCTGTCGCTAATGCTGGAGGTAGCGCCGGAGCAGCCCCCGTCAGAAAGGCACCCTTGCCTAAGCCGGTAAAGCGGAAGGACAGTTCAGACGCACAACCTGAATAAAGTTAGTTTTTTGCAACAGTAGGTTGAAAGGGGGGACAATGTCTCCCCTTGTTTATTTGTGAGCTGATCCCAGTTAATCCAGGCTTACCTGAGAACCCCACAAATTTTGGGGCATAAAAGCCCGGTCTTGCGGAATA
The DNA here is from genome assembly GCF_039962155.1 of Trichocoleus desertorum AS-A10. Taxonomy (NCBI): domain Bacteria; kingdom Bacillati; phylum Cyanobacteriota; class Cyanophyceae; order Leptolyngbyales; family Trichocoleusaceae; genus Trichocoleus; species Trichocoleus desertorum. The sequence goes on from NZ_JAMPKN010000009.1 coordinate 150,231, forward strand.
GGAGCCACTGATTCACTGAGCAAGAATTTGCCCGCCTCAATCCATTGCTTCAGCTCGACAGCGACCTGACGCGACAAAAAGATGCTGGCCAAGGAAGCCACGCGGACAGGCTTGCCATCAATCGTAATCCGACCCGATTTAAGTTGAGCGTAGCTAATCAACCCAAAGGTAGGACGAACTCGGCGAGGAATTGAGAAATCGACGATGGGTGCAACTAAATCCTTATCCTGGACGGCACAGCGAGCAATGACTTCTTCATGCAGGACAGGCAAAGGCACGCCAACTCCTATCATGAGCGAGGGGCCGTAGTTTTTAAAGTAGCAACCTCGGACCCAACGCGAATCCATTTGTTTGGCATCGCCAATTAAAGCTAATGTGGCCGCAGGACCGATGGGAGCCCGGTTAGGTAAGCGCTTTTGCAAAGGAAAATGTTGCGTACCTTCCCAAGCAATATAGCCAGTGCCACCCCCTAGAAAAATCCGAGAGCCAATGCCAATCAGTTGTAAATCTGGGTCATTCAGGAGCGGTGAAATGGCTCCGGGATTGGAATAAACTGCATTTCCTAGTCGAGGCTGCAAAGGGCCTAGATACGTAAAGAGCGGGCGATCGCCCCCATTCACCCCCACAATAAAGTTCTGGTACAGATTGCGAGGATTAAACAAGTAAAACTGGTTGATGGTGTCACGGGTAATCGTCGTCTCAAAAGCAGCCCGTGGATAACAATCTGTGACTTGTCCTAAGGCTCTCAGTTGCACAGGTTTACCCGCAATCAAATCTTCAATGACGTGTCCCCCGCCTCTTTCGCGATTTTCTTCCCCGTCGGCCGCTTCTGACATGCCAGGGTAATCAACAACTTGCGTAGCGCCTAAATAGAGGTCAACTGCGCCAAATCCTGAATAAGCCAAGACTCCATCTAGCCAGCATTGCCTAATTTTGATCGGGGGATCAGTATGGCCCAGGTTAAGGATGGCCCCGGATGACTCCATTGGCTCAAACGTACCTGTTGTGACGACATCTACGGTTTTCGCCGTTTGTGCCACACCAACTTCTGCGACTCTGGCTTTGATTTCTTCCGCTGTGCAAACCACAGCAGCTTGTCGGCTAATTTTGTCGTTAATCTCAGCAATCGTTCGCATAAAAGGGTTGTCGAGCCAGAATTTACCAAAACCAGGATCTACAGAGCACAACTGCCGTTTAAGTTCGGCAATCAGATAAGTTTGAATTTCAGGACAGCGATCGCTGCTGCCACGCTCGCCAACCTAAAGCCATTGCTAAAGCAAAGCTGGGAAACAATACGACGAATAGTACAGTTTCAGGAGTGGCTTGCACGACTAACGTGCGTCCTACAAATCGGATGGCGATCGCGACCAATGCAGAAATCATCATTACTTTCACGACAAAGCCAAGATTAGTGCCCATACAGTTGGCTCGCTCAACAAAACATGATTGCCAAATCTGTACTGATGCCAGATCCGCGCTTGGATTTAGTTAAACACTTTTGAGCCAATGTTGATTGGTCTTGAGAAAACTCAGCTAGGTCACATACAGTCTCTGTCTCGCCCGAAGTGAGTTTGCCGGGACGAATATAGGAGCCATAGACCGTAATCTCTGGCTTTAGTTTTGTAGCTTTAGCCGCTACTTCTCCTTGAGCCTAAGAAACTCGCCTCAGTAAGCCCTTAGATTCATGTTAAAGATACCTAGTATTAATACGTAGGCCTGAGTACCCATCCCTTTCATTGACCTAGAACTACGTAACTCCTAGAAAGCTTATCTACAAGACATTTTAAGAAGAAATTCCTTTTTCGTAGAATCTCTTTTTAAGGAAAAATTTAATCTTCATCCGTAACTCCTCAATCAAAGCCTGTAGAAATACGCAGAGAGCCTGATAGACAGTTACGGAATCGTCACTATGCAAGATTTACGCACAGAAGTGGTCTTAAAATTGGCCCAAATTATCAACCCCCAAATCCGTGCCAGCGAAAAATTTTCGCTAGACATAGAGTTCTTACGTCAATTACCTGCTGGCACCTTAGGCCGAGAAGTTGCTCAGTTTCTCGATCAAAATGGGTTTGATCCCCTCAATTCAGGAGATTGGATTCAACGCACCCACGATATTTGGCATGTACTCACGGGGTTATCTGCTTCAGAACATGATGAGTTCGTGCTGCAAGCGTTTGTTCGCAGTCAAGTGTTTCGGCCTTCTAGCGCGATCTTGGTCATTGCTGGTTTACTGACCCGTAAATGCAACTTGAAAGAGGTGGCCCAAAGCATCAAAACAGGTCGGTTAGCTAAACATATTGTTGAGTGGGATATTGAGTCTGACTGGGAAACCCCTCTAGAGTTGGTGCGACAGAAGCTCGGCATTGTGCCCTTAACGGCTTACTCAATGAAGTAAGCTCACAGTTGCCATAGACATAAAAACAGACGAAAAAAGCGATCACTCTTCTGGAATTACTTTTCCAAGTGAGAGCGATCGCTTTTCTAAGTCAAGTGAAACTAATCAGGCACTGGGCTTCGGCAACTTAGCACAATATTTGTCATCCACCACAATAGAGTTCATGTTAGAACCTGCCTTTTTACTGGCATAAATGACAATATCTATTTTCTTACAAACGAAATTAGTTTTTTCACCGTCTACCCCTTGGACGCTCCAAGCGTAAGTTTCTGATTGACTGATTGGCTTGGAGGCTCCATTGCAACTCGCTAAAAAGAGTGAAACGGCCAAGGAAATCAAAACTGATTTTCTCAACATACCTTCTTGCTTCTCCCTTTTAGTCAAGACCTCAGGCTTGATAGTTTAACCGAACTTAGCCTGCTTGATCAAATGTAGAGCTTGAGCTTGCCTATCCTTAGATCTACGGAAGGAAGCCTCAGTGCTTACATTTTGATACCCTAGTATTGGTACGCAGGCAAGTCGTCGGTGTCCCTAAAGCACAATAAGTCTAAAAAGAGCAAGAGCTATCAGTATCATCTGAATGAGTCCTGCTATCTGAAGTAGTTTTTACAGTAACAGTTTGGCGTACCTTATTATTGCCACTGGAAACTACTGTGACGCTTTGCGCTGTTACGACAATGCTGCCATCATTGGTAATCTTTTGTTTCCAAACTCTGGAATAATTCATAAGCCAGTCCCAAAAAAGAGTTTATATTTTTGACTAGTTAATTTTGTGATACAAGATATAGTCTAATTCATTCGCTAACCATTCTTCAAATAAACTGTTTAGAATTTCTTGATAAACCTCTGGGGTAAGTTCGGGACTCATGAACTCTTCCACCATCAAAAGGCTATAGCCTTCATTAGTAGGCAGAGGCCCAATCACTTCCCCGGGCTGTGAACCAAATATAGCAACTGAGATGTCTGGTTCGATCTTCCAACGATAGAGATGGCCTTCGTATCCACACTGATATCTACGTTTTGAATTCAAATCGTAGAGGTGAGCAGCCTCATAAAATGTAATTTCCTGTTCTTGAATTTGATAAGAAATTTCTTGAGCTAGCTTTTGATCCGCCACTGTTAGTTGGTATACAGAAATCTGTTCAAAGTTCAAGCGATTTTCAGCGAAAAACTTTTTTGCTTGTTCAGCAAACAGTGATTCACTCAGCTTTTGACGCAATAGGCGATCGCGAATCCCAGCTTCCCAATCTTCTGAAGCTATAAGCTCATCGGCTAACCAGACTAAGGTATCTGCCGCTTTTTCTAAGCCCTTCTCTCGACGCTGCTTTTCTGCCTCAGCTTGAACTTCCACGTCAGCCACAACCAAACCCCGTGCTGCGGCAGCTTCCGTAATCAATTGCTGATGCAGAAGACTCTGGCAGATCTCCTTGAGCTTGAAGTTCTTTTTTAGATAATGCGTAATAGCATCTAATTCAATAGATATCCCTGAAAATTGAATCATTTGGCCTTGTAAATCGCTAAAAAATAAACAATCTTAGTTAGGGTGTCTAGTCAATCTGTAAACCTGTGAGGTCGTTTCAGCAAATCGCCCAAAAAGTAAACAAAAAGTCATCTTTGAACAATGATTTTTGCGATTCAAAATTTTAGTTTTGAACAAGCTTACAGGATCACTAAAACTAGTTTTAGTGATCCTGTAATTTGCGATGGTACTAGAATCAAGCAAGATTCATTCTAGCGTTAGGAAATGTGAGCATAGTTACTTTGGTAAACATAGCCCTTATTGAAGAGAGCGACGTTGTACTGATTAACAACATTGATATTCAACTTAATGCCGCCATAACCTTTATTTTTTTTGTGTTTGCCGCTACCACCTACGATGCTAGCTGTCTCAACGGATTCTAGATATTGAAGATCAGAGATAACCATGACTTTCTCCTATTAAATGAAGAGGTTTTAGAATTGGCTCTGTGTTTCTTTCAACCTTTTCGGTTGTTACTAACAATATAGTGGGCTTCTTAGAACCTGTATTGCCATTTTGGCAGTTTTTATTTAATCAAGAAATTCATTATATGGATTAGAAATGCAAAGCAGAAAAATCTCAATGCTAATGACTACTTACAATGCTTAGGCCAGAAGTAGTAAGACCTAACAAATAGTCATGAGAAACAGGATCAGAGAATGAGCTTTCTTAAAGCAACTTCACCCTAATCCTGTGATTTTTTATGCTGAAGGCTAATAGAGATCTCAAGCGATCGCATCTAATATCTGATGACTGGTTAGCACCCTAGTTCTAGTTTAAGGAGTAGAGTTTGAAGAATAATTCCATCCTTTTTCAGGAGTATAAGTCCAGGTTTGAGTGATGGATCTACCATTAATCGAACTTGAGGAGACTATATGGGCATATTGAGAATCCCAAGTAGCATCTACAGGAAATAGAGTTTCAAGTTCTTGTAGCCAGGAGCTTAGGCAACTGTTACCTCCCTTTACGCGCGTCCCCGAAGCAACTTGCATGTATCTTAGGTCAGTAATGATCATTGTTTCCTCCTAATAAAGAACATGGGCTCCAGAGCTTATAGTTACTCTTCCTATAAATATAGATGCCACCTTTCGGTAGGGGTTGCCATTTTGGCATCTGAAGAAATTAAAGATAACGGCTGTGAAGTCACATAAAAACAAAAAACCTCGTTCTTCAGTGAAGAACGAGATACATAAAACCTAAACTTTAAACTGTGTCTTCAGGAGGCTATAGAGACGCTTTTTGTAATTACAAAATTTTATTTTTGCGAACAGAGGTAAGAATCTCCAGCTCTAACAAGCTGCCCTGTTTTGGCTCAGATCGGTACGACCAGGGACTTAAATATTGACGCCAAAAACCACCTCGAGTTTGACTACGGCAATCGCCCATCACTTCGATATAAGTCAAATCATTAATCTTTTCAGTAGGTTGTTCGATTGGGGAGATATCAGCAACAAGCTTGGAGCATTTCGAACGAGATTCAAGCCTTTTCTGTTGCTTATTTTTTGTAAAAGTGTAGTTTTCCTTCTGGAGCCGATTGTAAGTTCGGTAGGGGATGTAATGCAGAGGATTATAACCAGCTAGTCTTAGTAGTAAAACGCAAGCCCAAGAGTATTTTCCTTCAATGATGGCTTCAATAATTGGAGCAAGTTGTTCTTGATCATACTCAATGGTGGAATGTAGATTTTGGCGATTCACAGTGTCGGCTCCTTGACTCTACCGTATGGGATTGATCAAAGTTCTCGAGGCTTGGTTACAGACTTACAAATCAACAGCGCCATGTTGCAGCTTCTTCAGTGGGTCTAAGAGGATATCCATAATGCGACGGCGACGAATAATTACATCGGCAGTTGCAGTTTGACCCGCTTTAAATTTGACAGTTTGATGTTTAGTCGTGACTGAGTGACGATTTAAGGCGATTTCCAGTCGATAAACAGGTCCTAAGCGCTCATCGGGTTTAGTCGCAGGTGAAATGGTGAGAACTTTACCGGGAATGATGCCGTACTCCTGAAATGGATAAGCATCTAGCTTGACTTGGACTTGCATACCAGGCTTGACAAAACCAGCCTCTTGATTGGGCAAAGCAGCAGATAGCACCAGAGGGGCGTTAGAGGGAGAAATTTCAGCGATCGTTTGGCCTGGTTGCACCACTTCACCAGTATTCGGAACATCGAGAGAGAGAACCACTCCGCTGACTGGAGCATACAAAAATCGTTGCTGTAGCTTTGCCTGTGCGGTCACCAGCAAGTTTTGGGTTTCAGAAATTTTGGCCTCTAGCTCAGTTGCCTGAACCTCTAGTTGCTGAATGCGTTGCTGCGCTTCTAGCTGAGCCTTGCGGCCTTCGGCTTGCTTTTGAGCTAACCCTGCTTGTAAGCGCTTAGCTTCCGAAAGCGCCTGTTGCAGTTCACCTTGTTGTTGAGTGATGGCCCGCTGACGATCGCGTAGGGCCTGTTCTACTTCAAAGGTCTGCTCTTTAGCGATCGCACCCTCCGCAACGAGTGGTTGCAGCCGTTCAAGGCGGGTAGCCTGTGCTGCAGCATCCCCTTGCCCCTGAGCTAATAGTTTTTGGGCGGTTGCTGCTTGAGACTGAGCTTGAGCAATCGTCACTGTTTGGGCTTGGGCATCTGCTTGGGCGATCGCAGTTTGGGTTTTCGCCTCTAAGGCAGTTCGCTCAATTAGAGTTTGCGTCTGGCTAAGTTGGACTTGATCCAACATCAACATTTTTTGCAGCCGCTCCACTTCGCCTGCGGCAATTTGATTATCTAGTTCCGCGACAACTTGACCCGCCTTCACATCCTGGCCTTCTTGAACAGCAAGACGAGTTACTTTACCCAGTTCTATCGGATGGATTTTGTAAACCTGGCCTTTGGGAACTAGCTGCCCCCTTGCATGCCCCACTTCATTGATCTGGCCAAACCAAGCCCAAGCCACGAATATGGCACCAAACACTAACCCACCGAGGAGGAATTTGTAAGGAATCGTGGAGGGGGGCTGATCTAGGACTGTTTGCAGAGAGGTGGACCAGTGAGCATCCGGAGGTGCTAACACAGCAGCAGGCATGACGCGCGTGGAAGTTTCTGAGTGAGTGGCTTCTGGCCTTGTAGCGGCACTCACTGCGCTACCACCCCGGATTAGAAGAAGGTCTTTGATGGATTGAGGAAAGGAAAGCTGTGGCCGTCTAGAACCAGTAGAACCTTCGTGAAAACTAAAGTTCATGCCCTTGCATCCAGTGGTTATGAAGGTTGATTTAAATGCTGCTTAAGCAGTCTATAAGCCTTCGCAGCAATCGCTAATCTTGGCAGCTCAACTAGGCTTCTCTTTAGGGTCGGATTGAATCAGTCTTCACAGTTCATGACTCTCAAAAAGTCGTGTTGTTTTATACAGAATCAAACTTTGACTCGATGTATTTTCAGAAATAGCTTAGCGGTCATATTCATGCTAATCCTCACCTTTTTTCATAACTGCCAATTTGGCAGTTTTCTGACTAGCAATATTGAGGATAAAGACTGAAATGCAGGCAACAAAATTGATAAGTGCATATTTCACAATGTTCTAGATTTAAAGATTGTATAAAGTGGACTTAAAAGATTAAAGGTCAAGTTGTTGTTGTGCTAGGTGGTAGTACAATCCATGCAAAGCAATCAGTTCTTCATGTGTCCCTTGCTCTAATAAAACGCCGCGATCAATGACTAGAATGCAATCGGCATGTCGAACCGTGGACAAACGATGAGCAATGATAAAAGTAGTGCGATCGCGACTAATGCGAGCCAAGTTTTGTTGAAAGCGTCGCTCTGACTCAGTATCTAGAGAACTGGTCGCTTCATCCAAAATCAGAATTCGTGGATTGCCCAAAAGAGAACGGGCGATCGCAATACGTTGACGCTGCCCCCCAGAGAGCATGGCTCCTCGCTCACCCACTTTAGTGTTGTACCCCAACGGCATGGCCTGAATAAAGGTATGAGCCTCTGCTAGCTTGGCAACCTCCACAACTTCCTCAAGCGCAAAATTTGGGCGAGACAGCGTGATGTTTTCCAGAATGGTGCCCGAAAAAAGAAAGCATTCTTGCGGCACCACCCCAAGCTGCGATCGCAACGACTGGGGAGAAACGTGGCGAATATCATGTCCATCCATCCAAATGCGGCCATTGGTTGGGTGATACAGACCTTGCAACAGATTCATCAAAGTTGTTTTGCCAGAACCACTGCGGCCAACAATGGCGATCGTTTGACCTGCCTGCACTTGAAAAGAAATATTCTGCAACGTGTTATGTTCTTCGTCTTCTTGATAGCGAAAAGTCACATTGTCAAATTGCACATCTCCCCGCAAGCGTGGTAGAGCCAGAAGCGGTTTTCGCACAGACTCCTCTGGCTCGGTTGAGAAAACATCATCTAGCCGCTCTACGGAGACGATTACTTCTTGGAACTCATCCCACAGTCCCACTAATCGTAAGACGGGATTAATCACATTACCAATCAGCATGTTGAAGGCTACAAACTGACCAATCGTTAACTGATCGCGAATCACCAATGAAGCGCCGTACCAAAGTAGAGCAGTGCTGCCTATCGTATTGATTAACCCGCTGACCGCTTGCAAAGTGTTACTCAGCTTTTGCCCCTGAAATCGAGCATTGAGCATGCTGGTGAGGCGTTCTTCCCAGCCCCATCTCAAATCCCGCTCTGCTGCCGCTGCCTTCACGGTGGCAATTCCTGTCAAAATCTCTACCAGCGTCGAGTTTTCAGCCGCTTCTCGGTTAAAGATTTCGCGTGAGATTTGCCGTAGCAAAGGAGTGGCTACGAGCACCAAAATTACAATCGGCGGAATAATAGCGACTACAAGTAATGTCAGTTGCCAGTTGTAATAAAACATCAGCCCTAGATAGACAAATATCATCAGGGCATCTAGCCAAGCAGTCACAGCTTGACGGGTCAGAAACATCTGAATTTTTTGGTTTTCTTGAACTCGCGTTAGTACATCACCCACATGGCGCGATTCAAAAAACTTCAAAGGTAGTAGTAGGGCATGACTGACAAAACTACTAATTAAAGTCAGATCTAAGCGATTAGAAAAATAATCTAAAAGATACTGACGAATTGTGGTGAGCGTGATGCTCCAAATTCCAAAAATGAGGATGCCGATCGCGAAAACATTTAAGGTAAGGAGGCTTTTTTGCGTTACCACCTGGTCCAGAATAATTTGAGTAAATAGAGGGGTAATCAGCCCAAAAATCTGAATCAGGAGTGAGGCTAGAATAATTTGTAGTAGAACCCCACGGTAAGGCCAAAGTAACCGTAAAAAACGGTCGAGTGAGGGTTTTTTAGTTTCAATCTCGTTCAGCTTTTCAGTGGGTTCTAGAAGCAGGGCATATCCTGTCCAATATTGCTGAAATTCTTGGTGAGAAAGCGATCGCTTCCCAGCCGCTGGATCGGCAATTAGAATCTTCCTGCCTTGAGTGCGATAGACCACCACATAATGGTCTCCCTGCCAGTGAGCAATCCAAGGCTGCGTCTGATCCACCAAGGCACTTAAACTGGCCCGCACGGGTCGAGCATGGAACCCCAAGCGTTCGGCACTAACCGCTAAGGTTTTTAGTGAAACGCCACTCCGATCAACCCCCGCCAAGTTTCTGAGAAAGTTCAAGCTAAGGTCCTGCCCCCAATATCGCCCCACCATTGCCAAGCAAGCCACCCCACAGTCAGAACTGCTCTGTTGCTGAATAAAGGGATAACCCGCCCACAAATGTCGTCTGGAGTAACGCCGAGAGGGAGCGGGAAAGTTAATAGGTTCAGAGGTAGCGCTAGCTTGAGCGGTTTTTCCATCAGCGGCAGGGCGAGCCAGATGCTCTTGGGGCTTCCGCGATCGTCGAATGACAGTTGCAGGGGCAGGTGGCTGAGCTGGTGCAGCTTGCAAATGGCCATTATTGGCAACAACCTCTGATTCAGCCAGGTGCTTGATTAAATCCCCGATTTCTGGAACAAGCACTTGCAAGTTGAGAGAGTGCTCCAAAGACAGCCGATAAATTATCAGATTTGTCTGAGCCATCCAATCGGTCAGGGGTGCTTTTGAGCAATGCCAACTTGCCCCCACCATCAACGGCTGAGACTGAGCTTCTTGGCTCTGAATTTCACCGTTCCGCAACCAGCAGTAGTCTGTTTCAGCCAGAATAGGCGGAGACAAAGCATTGCCAGCAGCCACCTGGGTTTCTACGAGATAGTCGCTCACTTGCCGTAGCTTCTGGCTGGGTAGCGATCGCAGGTTGGTTAATGTTTTCAAAAAGATCAGGCGATCGCGCTGTTGAGCTTGACGGAGCAAATAGTCGCGTAGACGAGGCAGTTGATCGAACCACTCAGTCAAGGCCGCACCATCTAGGATCGCCGCCTCCACGGTACTAGCCGCGATCGCTCGGTAAGGAAGCGGAGTCTGAGCGCAAAGTGAGTCTGCCCCCCAAGTTTCGCCTGCCTCTAGAACCATGACAGGGGCTTCTCGCTGCTGAGTTGGATCAAAACTGAGTAAGCGCACCCGCCCCGCACAAACCAAATACAACTGCTCATGGCAAGCAGAATTCTGAGCTGAATTAACTAACTCAGAACTGACACAATCTTCACCCAAGTGAAACTGCTTGATTTGAAAAGCTTGGCTCAAGTCAGCAGACAGAGAAAGGTCTGCCTGAATCAAGGACAACAATTGAGAAGCCGCCAGCGCTTTAGAGCTTTCTGGAGAATGTTGAGATTGAGCTTGAGTTTTTAGGCTCTGATTCATGACTTTAGCCTTATCAAAGTCTCTTGGCTGGATTCAGTATGATCAACTCTAGCCAGCTCCTCAGTGAAATTACTGAGAAGATCCTTTGGTTAGCCCAAAAAAAGCAGGATGCACGAGTTCTAGTTAGATTTTTTTTACGTGAAATCACTAAGGCTAGACTTGCTGAATTAAGAGTAACAGCAAATTTTGGGTTAATAAACCGCCCTGACTTAGCAAAAAGGGTGGTTTTCCATAGAGGAGCAGGATTAGAGCAAATATTAATTTTTTATAAACCAAAAATTACAAGTTGAAAAACTGACCAATTTAAGGCCATCAAGCAGACTTCACTGTAGGCTCAAATCCAAGACAGTTCTGCTTTTGAGCCGCAATATCCAGAAATTTACGAGTCGGATGGTCTGTTCAAAAAAACGATCATATAAATTAGCTCGGCTGAAATAATAACAAAAGGTCCTTCCTGATCAAGGTACGAAACTCTCTGTCCTTCCAGCTCCTCAGTAGTATCACGCAAGTAAGAGGTTCAAAACCAAAAACATCGGAAGATTCAGAGGAACGATTTTCTGCCATCCTATGGGGCTGAGTAGAGCGCGATCGCCTTTAGCGGCACCCCTGCTTTCACTGCCTTGGGCTTGCTGTCACAATAGTCTTGAGGACAACTTCAATTTGCCTAGTCGCTTCTTACTCGCGAGACACTATATCTTCAAGGAGAAATTTGATGATCACCCAAAACAAACAACGTGATTGGACAGCGGTGGTCAAACAATTTGAAGCCGTGGTTGGTAAAAATGGCGTTGTTCGCAGACCTGAAGAACTGCTGGTCTATGAATGCGATGGCCTGACCAGCTATCGCCAGCGGCCAGCGGTGGTGGTTTTGCCGCGTACCACCGAAGAAGTCGCAGCCGTGGTGAAGATTTGCGATCGCCAGCGGTTGCCTTTTGTCACTAGAGGCGCAGGCACAGGGTTATCGGGTGGCGCTTTACCCACAGAGAATTGTGTTCTGATCGTCACAGCGCTGATGCGAAAAATTTTGCGAGTTGACTTAGCCAATCAGCGGATTGTGGTTCAGCCCGGAGTCATCAATAGCTGGGTGACGCAAGCCGTCAGCGGTGCAGGATTTTATTATGCCCCCGATCCCTCCAGCCAAATCGTCTGCTCCGTAGGCGGCAACGTAGCTGAGAACTCTGGAGGAGTTCATTGTCTCAAATATGGTGTGACGACCAATCACGTTCTCGGTCTCAAGTTGGTCTTGCCCGATGGCTCGATTGTTGAAGTGGGTGGAGAGGTGGCCGAGACTCCCGGTTACGACTTAACAGGGTTGTTTGTCGGCTCTGAAGGCACTTTAGGCATTGCCACAGAGATTACGCTAAGAATTTTGAAACAACCAGAAGCCGTCCGGGTTTTGCTGGCAGACTTCACCAATGTCGAGGCGGCGGGTGCAGCCGTTTCTGACATTATTAGTGCTGGCATTATCCCCGGTGGTATGGAAATTATGGATAACCTCAGCATTAATGCGGTGGAGGATGTGGTGGCGACAGGTTGCTACCCTCGTGATGCAGTGGCTATTCTTTTAGTCGAAGTGGATGGTTTAGAAGTGGAAGCGGCGGCGAGTAGCCAGCGAGTGGAAGCAATCTGTCGCCACAATGGAGCGCGCAGCGTCACGATCGCCACTGACCCAGAACAACGTCTGAAATTGTGGAAAGGGCGTAAAGCGGCATTTGCAGCGGCGGGTAAGCTTAGCCCAGATTATTATGTTCAAGATGGCGTCATTCCCCGCACCAAGCTTCCTTTCGTCTTGCAAGAAATTGAAGCGCTCAGCCAAAAACACGGCTACAAAGTCGCCAATGTGTTCCATGCTGGGGATGGGAATTTGCACCCTTTGATTCTCTACGACAACTCCATCCCTGGCGAGCTGGAGCGGGTTGAAGAATTAGGCGGGGATATTCTCAAGCTTTGCGTGGAAGTGGGGGGCAGCATTTCCGGAGAGCACGGCATTGGGGCGGATAAACGCTGCTATATGCCTAATATGTTTACCCCTACCGATTTAGAAACAATGATTTGGGTGCGTGAAGTGTTTGATCCGCAACGCATCGCCAACCCGGACAAAATTTTTCCAACCCCTCGCACCTGTGGAGAGGCAGCGCGAGTAGAAACGAGCAAACAATTCTCAGGGATGGAGCTTTTCTAGTGGTAAAACAACTCGAACTGTGGTCTGTTGGCCTAGAATACTCTCGATCGCCAGTTCGCCTTGGTGTAACTCAACCAAGCGTTTAGCGATCGCTAAACCCAAGCCTGCTCCCTGCTGTTCGTAAATTTTACGCTCAAACTGCATATATCCACCTAAGTTGGCGATCTCCTCAGGCGGTATCCCACGGCCTTGGTCGCTAACGCTCAATACAACGGCTTGCTGGTTCTGCGTTGTCATTCCATGAGTTGTACTTAGGCGTATCGGAGTTCCGGCAAGGGAAAATTTGCAAGCGTTGTCTATCAACTCTTCGACAACTTTTTTTAGTCTGAACTCTGCCATCCACACTGACAGTTCTGCTAGGTCTAGCTGAAGATCCGTTTGCCGACCCGCTTGCTCTACCACCTGCATTGCAGCGCTGGCGATCGCCGCCTTAGAGCAAGGCGTTACATCCTTTTGCAACTCTTGCAAGCGGGCTGGATTGGTGGCAATTAGTTCTAGTTCGGCATACAGCAAAAACTTTTGAGTGAGTTGATATAGACGCTCCGCAGAGAGGTAAATATCTTTGGCAATTTCTAAAATCTCCCCGCGTTCGATTCCCTGATACTCATCGATCAGCACTTGTGAGAGGCCCAAAATTCCATTTAAAGGAGTGTGCAGTTCGTGGGGCAGGGCTACGGTGATGTTATTTCGAAGATCGTCTAATTGAGTTTGAGCTTGTTGCTTCAGAACCTCCTGCTTGTTCAGCCGAGTCGCGATCGCATTGAGCAACTGCGCTGAGGTACAAGGTTTAATCAAGTAGTCATCTGCCCCCAAGTTCATACCTTGACGCAGTTCGTCTCTGCCTCCCCTAGCTGTGAGAAAAATGAAAGGGAGAGTTGCCGTGAGACTATTTTGTCGAAGTTCCCTTAAGACACTGTATCCATCGATATCAGGCATTTGGATATCGCAAAGCACCAAATCAGGTAAATTTTCTTGGGCCAAGCGCACGCCAATTTGACCATTTTCTGCGCCAATGGCTTGGAAACCTTCCACCTCCAAAAGCTCTAAAACCGCTTCACGAAACGGTTGCTCATCTTCAATCACTAAAATCTTACGCATAGGGAGCTGATGAATGAGCGAGGGAATAACTCAACGGAAGCGTGACTGTGAATAGGGTTCCCATCCCTACCTCGCTGACAACTTGGACCGTACCACCATGAGACTCAACGCACTGTTTAACAATAGATAACCCAAGTCCAGTCCCTGCGATGTTACTCACATTAGTACCACGGTGAAAAGGGCTGAAAAGCTGCGCTTGATCTGCGACTGGAATACCCATGCCATGATCTTGAATCCGCAGGATAGCCGCTTCTGGTTGATAGTATAAGTCGAAGTTTATTTTGCTTCCTGTAGGAGAATACTTGATCGCGTTTGACAGCAAGTTAATTAAAATATGCTGGAGTAACTTCGTGTCTAAGCAAGGCAGATGCGTACCAACGGTGAATGGTTCTGGAAAATCGTGATTGTTAAAACCAATCACACAATTAGTATTAGTACTAAATTGCAGTTCTTCAATTAGATCAAGACAAAATTGATTGAGATCTGAGGGGGTAGGATTACAGATAAGTTTTCCGGCATCTGTTGCGCCAATGGCTAAAACATTATCTAGCAACTGACTCATACGCTTTACCGCAGCTTGAATTCGCTGTAAATAAGTTAATCTTTTCGCTTCGCTAAGTCTGCTTTGATATTTTTCTAATAGCTCTGTGGAAAACAAAATTGTACTGAGTGGATTGCGAAACTCGTGAGAAACCACAGAAACAAATCGCGATCTGAGCTCGCTAAGTTCTTTTTCTTGTTGTAAAGCTTTACGGGTTGCTGACTCTGCCCGATGTCGAGACAAGGCAATTTCAATCGTAGTAACCAGTTCTCGATCTTCAAAAGGTTTCAAAATGTAGCCAAAGGGATCTGATATTTTTGCTCTTTTAAGGGTAGTTTCGTCAGCATGAGCGGTTAAGTAAACTACGGGTATATCAAAGCGATCGCGAACAATTTCTGCGGTCTTAACTCCATCAAGCTCACCTTTGAGAATAATATCCATCAAAACCAGATCCGGTTCAACCTCAGGAATTTTCTCAATCACCTGCTCCCCAGAACTAACGATCGCAGGAACGCTATATCCTGAGCTTTCTAAACTTTTCTGAATATCAAAAGCGATTATTTTTTCGTCTTCAACTACTAGAATTTTGGTAGACATTTAATTTTAGTATTTTTATTTTATTGGCTTTAAGCTAATCCTAAAAACTGCCCCAGAGCTGCGATCGAGCTCAATTCTACCTTCTAGTTGCTCAGTGAGCATGCAGACTAGTTGCAAGCCTAAAGACTCCGTATGATAAAAGTCTAGCTCTTTTGGTAAACCCACTCCATTATCACTCACGACTATTTGGCATTCTCCAGCCTCAGTTGACACCAACTCAACACTGACCTCACCCTTTTGGTTTTCGGGGAAAGCATATTTCAAGGAGTTGGAAATTAACTCATTGATAATGAGACCACAAGGAATTACGGCATCAATATCGAACAAAATATCTTGAACATTGATTTTCGCCGTAATGGTTTGCGATTTGACGCCATAAGACCGAAATAAGTTAGCGACTAAGCTATGTACGTATTCAGCAAAGTTAACCTTAGCCAAATCTTCAGATTGATAAAGTTTCTCATGCAGCAAAGCCATTGCTCTGACACGATTTTGGCTTTCCTTGAGAATTTCCAGGACATGATACTCCTTAATAGAGCCAGCCTGTAACTTGAGTAAGCTAGAAATTACTTGCAGGTTATTTTTGACCCGATGGTGAATCTCTTTGAGTAGAACTTCTTTTTCTCGCAAAGATAGTTTGATTTGTTCTTCTGCTCGCTGGCGTTCAGTAATTTCCGTTAACAGTTGCTCGTTAACTGCTTGCAAAGCGTTAGTCCGCTTCTGAACTTTTAGTTCCAAAGCTTCATTTAATAACTGTAGATCCACTTCTGCTTGTTTGTGAGCTGTAATATCTGTGGCCACTCCTAGCACTTGGTAAGCTTTGCCATCCGGTGACAACAATGGCTTCTTAATAGTTTGGAACCAAAAAGTTCGTCCGTTAGCATCAGTTACTGTTTCTTCTGGAATAACTTTATCCTGCATGCGAAGAATCACTTCTCGATCAGCTTGTAGAAATTGTGCTACCTCTGTTGAGTTCGGGTTAAAGTCAGCGTCGGTTTTGCCCAGCAAATCTTCTACGCTAGTACCATACATATTGGCTAATGTCTGGTTAACCAGCGTAAATCGCCCTTGCCAGTCTTTGACGAAAATTAAGTTAGGCACCGTATCAATCACATGGCAAAGAAATTCTTTTTGCGCTTTTAAGGCAGCTTCTGCCTGCTTGCGATCGGTAATGTCTCGTACAATGACTAGAACCTCATCTTCCCCGCTCACGGCAATCCGAGCTTCTTCTGTAAATGTTTCTCCTTCTAAGCACAACTCGAATTCATAAACTTGAGTCATCCCTGTTTGCAAAGCTCGCTCAACATAAAACATTCGCTCTTGGGCGATCGCAGGTGGCATGACTTCATAAACATTTTTCTTCTGCCAACCTGTACTCGATACAACGGTTTTGAAATTTTTAGCAGGCAAAAAGTCGAGGTAGTCTCCAGCACTATTCATGCGAATCATCAAGTCTGGAATCGCTGCTAACAAAGCTCGGGTTGTAGCCTCACTTTTACGTAATGCGGCTTCTGCCCGAATGCGATCGCTGATGTCACGGACAATCACCAGCATTTTTTGATCCAGAAAAGGCAGAATTCTCGCCTCGAAATGTCTATGGGTATCTTGCCAGGGTAGAGAATATTCGACTGCAACTAAAGTGCGAGTAACTACTACCCGATCAATCGCAGCTTGTATTTCCTTGGCGACAGAAGCGGGCAAAACATCTCGCATTCTTTTGCCAAGAAATTCTTCTGGCGGCACATACAAATCATCATGATCGTTCGCGTGGTAATCCAAAATGGTGCCATCGACATCAACTTGAAAGTAGAGGTCGGGAAAGGCTTGAAAAATTGTTTTTAGCTCAAAAGTTC
Organism: Trichocoleus desertorum AS-A10; assembly: GCF_039962155.1. Classification (NCBI taxonomy): domain Bacteria; kingdom Bacillati; phylum Cyanobacteriota; class Cyanophyceae; order Leptolyngbyales; family Trichocoleusaceae; genus Trichocoleus; species Trichocoleus desertorum. Next base: position 167,169 of record NZ_JAMPKN010000009.1, read on the forward strand.
TACGAGACAACTGAACTTCTGTGCGACGATGATGGACAATTTCAGCAATCAGTTCATCACTGGCCTGTCTTAGCGCTGCGGTTCGCTCCTCAAATTGATTTTCTAGTTCAGCCCTAGCAATCTGTAGCGCGGTTTCTAGAGGTTGAGGTGCTTCTTGAGTAGGCCGCAGTTGCCCGTCTCGTACCTGGGTCATGACGGTTGCCCATTTCTGCTCCAGACATTGGTTTTCTTGCGGGTAGGACAGCAAAGCTAAGCAGAGACGCTCCAGAGTAGCCACTCCTATAATCTGCTCTCGCTCATCCACGATCACCAAATATTGAGTCTGCGGTTGTGGCAATAAAGCCCCTACAGCGGTCCACGCGGTGGCTTCTGCTTCCTGAAGTACCAGCGGCGGCTCCCCCATGACTTCGGCGACACAAAGTCCTGCCAGACTCATATCACTTACCATCAAACACAGGATCTGCTGAGCAGTCACAAGCCCAACCAGTCGGCCTGCCTCCATAACTAGGGCGCAAGGCTCAGGTAAGGCAGGGCTAGCCAGCAAGCGATCGCTCACACTCATCAACCTTGCCACCTCCAACACCGGAGTTTGAGGCGTCACCCTCAGAGGACAGCGATCGATTACAAGCTCTAGAGGATTGACGGGGAGGGCTAGGGGGTTGAGCAGCATAATCAATCCGTCACTGGGTAACTGTTGCAGCAGTAAAAATTTACAGTCTCTTAGCATGCGCTTCTGAGCGCTGAGACTCGGCATAAGTCTTCAAGAATGCTGCTTCTCTTTATTGTGGCCCGTGACAACTCTGCGGTTCATGGGATTTTATACGGAGGTTTCTCAGGGGAAGATCCAAAACTTAAGTAACTCACCCTAGGATGCCAATCTCTCTAAGCTGCACACAAGCGAGCAAAACTCTTGGTAAATTAAGCCAATAGGTCTCTGAATCCAGAGCAGCACGCCTCCTAGGAGCAGCGCTGTCACCTTAAGTTGCAGCATTTAAGAAGTAGTAGAAAAGTGGATGGCAGCAATTCCTGCGGAAGATTATGCGAATGCACCTCGTCTCGGCCCTCCAATCGAGGAACTCACTTCTATTGTGGGAGCAGAAAACATCCGCTCTTATGGAGAGCTGTCTGAACCATGGCAGCGAGCGATCGCCCAAGCCGTCGCGCCCGGAACGCAGATTAGCGGTGTGGTTTATCCTGGCACTTCAGCAGAACTAGCCGAAGTTGTGCGTCAAGCGGATGAACACCAATGGGGTATTTTACCCTGCGGGAACGGCAGCAAGCTCAGCTGGGGAGGGCTGGGCTCAGACATTAACTTGGTGGTCAGCACTCAACGGCTCAACCGAGTGATCGAGCATGCAGTGGGAGATTTAACCGTTACCGCTGAAGCGGGAACGAAATTTGCTGACCTGCAAGCCCTCCTAGCCAAGGCAGGCCAGTTCCTAGCCCTTGATCCGGCTTATCCGGAAACAGCAACGTTGGGGGGTATTGTTGCCACTAGTGATGCTGGTTCACTGCGGCAACGCTACGGTGGTGTGCGAGATATGCTGCTGGGTCTTTCTTTAGTGCGGGCTGATGGAGCGATCGCCAAAGCTGGTGGGCGCGTGGTGAAGAATGTGGCAGGATATGACCTGATGAAGCTGATCAGCGGCTCCTATGGTACTTTGGGCATCCTCACTCAGGTCACGTTCCGCCTGTATCCCTTGCAGACAGATTCGAGAACGGTGATTTTGACCGGGGAGGCAGAGGCGATCGCTCAAGCCACCCAAACCCTCCTGCATTCCGCCCTAACTCCCGCTGCCCTGGATATCCTCTCCACTGCTACGGTCACTAATCTGCAAATTGGTAAAGGCATGGGCTTGGTGGCTCGTTTCCAGAGCATGGCTAGCAGTGTCAAAGCTCAAATAGATCGCCTACTAGAACTCGGGCAAACGTTGAGTTTATCCAGTCATTTATATGCCGATACTGATGAACAACAGCTTTGGCAGCGCTTGGCAGCATCCACGTCCGCAGATTCCTCAGAACCCATTGTTTGCAAAATTGGAGTCAGACCTGCCGAGGCGATCGCGGTCTTAGCACAAACCGAGGCCATCACCTCCCAGACAGCCGCAGGGCTAATTCATGCCAGCAGCGGGCTAGGGAAGTTGTATCTGGACAGCCAAGCTACCTCTCCCGCTACCTTGTTAGAACTACGGACCTTGTATCAAGCCCACGGGGGTTTCCTTTCAGTGCTGCAAGCGCCGATCGCCGTCAAGCAGGAGTTCGAGGTTTGGGGCTACGCTGGTAATGGGCTTGATCTCATGCGACGGCTGAAACATCAGTTTGACCCCAAAAATCTTTTAAGCCCCCATCGTTTTGTCGGCGGTATCTAGTGAGCATGCAAACTTCAGACTCTCTTGTTCCTCAGTCAAACCATTCATCCAGCGCCCCCCCCAGCAACCAAAGGCCTGCCACTCTAGCCGACTTTCAGGGCTTTGATGATCATCACCCGCCTGACCCCAAACTGATTGATGCTTGCGTGCATTGTGGCTTCTGCTTGACGACCTGCCCTAGTTATCGAGTTTTAGGAACAGAAATGGACTCGCCCAGAGGCCGTATCTATCTAATGGATGCGATCGAGGAGGGCAAAGCACCCTTGTCTGAAGCTTCCGTGCAGCACTTTGATACTTGCTTGGGTTGCCTTGCTTGCACCACTGCCTGTCCCTCGGGCGTGCAGTACGACAAACTGATTGCGGCGATGCGGCCCCAAATTGAGCGTAACTATTCGCGATCGCTCCCTGACCGATTGCTGCGACGCTTGATTTTCTCGCTATTCCCTTACCCAGAACGCCTGCGGTTGCTGCTAGGCCCCTTGGGAATCTACCAACAATCTGGGCTACAAAAACTCGTGCGCTCCTTAGGCTGGCTGAAACAGATCTCGCCTCAACTGGCAGCAATGGAGTCGTTGCTGCCGCAGGTTTCCCTCAAATCGTTTCAGAACTCGATCCCGACTTTAATTCCCGCTCAAGGACAACAGCGCTACCGAGTCGGCATGATTCTCGGCTGTGTCCAGCGTTTGTTCTTCCCCGACGTCAACGAAGCCACGGTGCGAGTGCTCACAGCCAATGGGTGCGAAGTTGTCGTGCCCCCCACGCAAGGTTGTTGCTCCGCGCTTCCTGCTCACCAAGGTCAAGAACAGCAAGCTCAAGCGATCGCTCGGCAAATGATCGATAGCTTCGAGGGCACGAATGTTGATTTCATCATTATTAACGCAGCAGGCTGCGGCCATACCTTGAAGGAATACGGTCACATTTTGCAAGATGACCCGCTTTACCGCGAGAAAGCCAAAGCTTTTGCTAGCAAAGTTAGAGATGTGCAGGAGTTTCTCGTCACGGTTGGCTTAACAGCTACACTTTCTCCGTTGCAGGAGCAACCTCTAACCTTGGTTTACCACGATGCTTGCCATCTCTTGCATGGGCAAAAAATCAGCGTGCCGCCGCGCCAACTTTTACAACAAATTCCTGGAGTGCAGTTGCGCGAGCCTATTGATGGAGCCTTATGTTGTGGCAGCGCTGGAGTCTACAACATGCTGCAACCTGAAGTGGCTGCCGAACTCGGTCAGCAGAAAGCTCAAAACTTGCTCGCTACAGGCGCACAAATGATCGCCTCACCCAATCCTGGCTGTAGCTTACAAATCAAGAAGCATATGCCAGATGCGGGTAAGGACTTAGCGATCATGCACCCGATTGAACTACTCGATTACTCAATTCGAGGTGTGCAGCTTTAGCTGCCTAGCTCCTTGGCGCGATCGCAGGCTTTGGTCACAGCTTGAATCAAAGCCGAGCGAAATCCTGCTTGCTCCAATTGAGCAATCCCAGCGATCGTTGTGCCTCCTGGACTGGTGACACGATCCTTCAGCTCTGCTGGATGCATTCCCGATTCATGTAGAAGCTGCGCTGTACCTAAGACCGTTTGCAAAGCTAACTTCGCTGCAATCGCCCGTGGTAATCCTGCCGCTACCCCACCGTCAGTCAGGGCTTCTATCGCAATCGCCACGTAACCGGGTCCAGAACCAGAGAGCCCCGTTACCGCATCGATCAAATTTTCTGGCACCTCTACCACTTCGCCCACAGACCCAAAAATAGTTCGAGCTTGTTCTAAGTGAACAGGCTGAGCTAATTTCCCAGGGGCGATCGCGGTCATTCCCGCTCCCACAGTGGCAGGTGTATTAGGCATGGCGCGCACGACTGGGCATGCAGGGAAAGCATCTTCTAACTTGTGCAGCGGCACCCCCGCCAAGATAGAAAGCACAATCGGGAGGCGATCGCGTCCTGTCAGTTTGGGAGCTAGCTTAACCGCAACAGCATCAAACACCTGCGGTTTAACCGCCAGCAACACAATTTCAGTTGCCTCGAAAGCGACTTCGTTCTCTGAAGTCACAGCAACACCATATTGTTGTGCCAAAAAATCACGTCGCGGTGGGTGTGGCTCACTGACAATGACTTCTGAAGGCTGATAAATTTTTTGAGCGACGAGGCGGGATAACAGAGCTTCCCCCATTACCCCGCCGCCAATTAAACCAAATTTTGCAGACAACCTGTTTGCTGTCTCCTATATAAATTAGTGCGATTTAACAGGAGTCTCTGCGCCAAATCTTTTATGAGTGATATCGAAACTTCGATCCACTCACAGACTTGGCTTAATTGATAGACAACAAAGCGAACGTAAGCTGTAGCTAGTGAGCTACTAAGCCATGCGAGCTTGCTCAGCAGTCCAAGCGGGCGTAGGAGCAGCAGGACGGCTGGGGCGCGCTTGAGGCTGAGGCGCTTCTTGAACCACACCTGCTTGAGTCGTAACTTGCACGCAGTTGGGGGTGAAGAGGAAAATGCTTTCGCCAATCCGCTCTTGATGACCATCAATCGCGTAGGTACCACCTGCCACAAAATCAACGGCTCGTTGAGCTTGGTCGGGGTCCATGATCGTCAGGTTCAAAACCACTGACTTCCGTTCGCGCAAGGCTTGGATGGCTTGAGGCATTTCCTCAAAAGAACGAGGCTCCATTACCACCACTTCAGAGAGGCCATTGATGGCTCCCGGCATGCCAATTACGTTATTCATGGTTGAACCAATTCCTGTTTCAGTGGACATTGATACGCGCTCACGAATGCGACGGCGATTCCGGGCATCTTCCTCTGGCGCGGGTTGGGGGTTCTCTTCTCGATAGAGATTTTGATATTCTTCCCCATCCGTCTCGTCATACTCATACTCATAATCGACGGGATCGTTAAAACCAACAAAATCCCGTAACTTCGTGAAAATATTGTTCACGGTTCACGCTCCATCACAACAATAGTTACCTTCAGTAAACAACTTCATTAATTAGGAGGAAACAACGCTAGTAGACCTAAATTGACTTAAGCCCTTGAAAAGCGTGCCTCCTAGTTGAAGCTTACGGTCGGACTTTAATAAAAAATTAAGAGCCCAATCCATAATGAAGCTTGCGAACACCCTGGCTGACTTTCCTGAATTGACTCCACAGTATACATCGATTTCTTACTTGTAATCTCAGAAAAAGCCAGAAGTGCAGTGTTGATTTACAGGCGCAAGAGCGTGGTGGCAATTAACACAACACAACAGAAGCCAGACTTCATGGAGGGATTGCAAGCTCTTGTTACTAATACTGCCTAATAAATAAAGCATGCACATACTACCTGGGTCTAGGAATTTAGGCAAGAGGTTAGATACCCCGTTCTCCAAATAAAATTGTGCCCAAGCGGATCATTGTCGCCCCTGCTTGCACAGCCAGCCGATAGTCATTGGACATTCCCATTGAAAGCTGAGCCATCTGGATATTAGCCCAACTCTTCTGCCGAATTTTCTCCGCTAATTCTTGCGCCTGCTGAAACACGGTTAAGGTGTCCGATTCGCTCAGCCCTAGCGGTGGAATTGTCATCAATCCTTGAATTTTCAGGTTGTGGTAGAGATCGAGTTGTGGCAAGTCGGACCACAGGTCATCTACTGTCCAACCCGTTTTGTTGGGATCAGGCAAAAGTTTGACTTGCAAACAAACTTGCGGCTTCACTAGCAACGGCTCGGCCAAGCGATCGAGCCGCTGGGCTAACTTCAGGCAATCTACCGAATGAATCCATTGAAATAGCTCCAAAGCTTTTTGGGCTTTGTTACTTTGCAAGCGTCCAATTAAGTGCCAGGTAATATCTGGCAAATCTTGTAGTTCAGCTTGCTTAGCTTCAGTTTCTTGAATCCGACTCTCGCCAAAATCCCGCACACCTGCTGCATAAGCAGCTCGCATTGCTGCCACTGGCACCTGCTTAGTCACAGCAATCAACTTTACCGCAGGAGGTAAGCCCTGCTGAATGCTAGCAATGCGATCGCTATAGATGCTTGGCTGGGATAAAGTCATTGCGTCGAATATAAAGGCGACAGCGCGATGGGAGCCTTATTGGAAAGTTTGTTTGTAGATGGCCTGTAGCTGCTCTTGCTCTTTAGCCTGCCCTGCCCGCCGTAGCAGCCGCAGCCGATTCTCGACTAAGATCCGGGCATCTGTCCGACCAATAGGTTCAAACTTTAAGCCACTGGGTCCGCTATGCACCATAAAAAAGAGCCGTTGGGCATACAAAGTCGCAAACAGTTCTTGGCTTTCCTCAACAAGACAAATCCTGAAGAGTAAACCAAAGGTGGGGTGATTCAGATAAGTTTCAGTACTCATTCAGCTTCAAGCTGGCAGCAATAGCTAGGTCAAAATTAAGGTTTAGATTACAAGCCAAATTTGGTAGTTGCGATCGCCAACAATATTATTAAATCGTGGAGTCTGTTTCAGTATCGCTCTAAGCGTGACTAATTAGTTCAAATTAGCCCAATAGAATTCTTAGCCCAATAGAATTCCGTAGAATTCCATGCAAGATTTAAGGCAATTCACTATCTAGTCACGGCAAACTAGTCGCGGCAAAAGGCAATTGCCGTCGCGATCGCATAATCACCATCATGACTCAGGCTCACTTGCCAATGATAGTCTCCCCACGTAGACACCGCGATCGCCGCCGCTCCATAGAGACAAACTTTTGGCTGTCCACTGGGCTGACGTTGAACTTCAATATCGGTGTAGCGCAGACCTCGCCAGCCAGTACCTAAGGCTTTCGCAACAGCCTCCTTGGCAGCCCAGCGTCCTGCTAAACGACTTGCTGAAACATCAGTTCGCTTTTCGCGAAGACCAACCCGAACAGGGACTTGAATCAAAGCCCCAGCGTCCTGCTGCTCGGTGGGGGTGTAAACTCGTTGCAAAAACCGCTCCCCAAAACGGTCCAGTGCCGCTTGAATGCGAGGAATGTAGACAATATCTGTCCCAAGGCGAATATTCAAGCAAACCTATCTTTAACGACCAGATTTCATCACTTTAGGAGAAACTGTGCCCTTTTGCTACCGAAACTCGGCCTGCTATTGGTTAGCAGAGTTTTTGCCACAGACTTCTGTTTCAAGGACTGGTTTCAGCCTGTAATTCTACAAGTCGTAAGGCTGCTAACTGGGCTTGCGCTTTGTGCAGCGACTCATACCACTCTCGTTCCGGATCGCTATCAGCTACAATTCCCGCTCCCACTTGGCCCCAGACCTTGAAACTTTGATGTGGGTTACTTTGTGGAAGGCGATCGCCTTTAGTAACCAGCAAGGTCCGAATCAAAATATTCAGGTCGAGGTGACCACGCCAATCTAAGTAGCCACAGGAGCCATAGAACAAACTGCGCCGCACAGGTTCCAACTCTTCAATGATTTCCATACAGCGAACTTTGGGACAACCCGTAATTGTGCCGCCAGGAAACACACCCCGAATCAAATCGATGCTGTTGTATCCAGGCTGGAGAGTGCCAATCACGTTACTCACCAAATGCATGACGTGGCTGTAGTACTCAATCGTGAGGAGTTCATTCACCGCCACCGAACCCCATTCACAAACTCGGCCTAAATCATTGCGCTCCAAATCAACCAGCATGATGTGTTCCGCTTGTTCTTTGGCGCTGGCTAGTAGTTCTTGCTGCTGCGCTTGGTCTTGTTCGGGCGTTGTGCCCCGCGATCGCGTCCCGGCGATCGGTCGCGTTTGAGCTTGTCGCCCCTGCAATTGCACGAGTCGCTCCGGAGAACAACTGACAACATCTCCCCAAGGAGTCTGCCAATAGCTGGCAAAAGGAGAAGGGTTCACTTGCTGTAAGGCGCGGTAAAGCGACCAACTATCGCCCGTCAAGTCTGCTTCAAAGCGTACCGAAAGATTAGTCTGAAAAATGTCTCCAGCCGTAATGTAGCCCTTGGCTTTGAGAACGGCGGCTTCGTAATCAGCTTGAGCCGTATGAAATTTAGGCAGGAGGGAGGGAGCTGTTAGCGGTGCATTTTGACTCAGGCTTAGCGATTTGTAGTTCCCAGCCTCCTGACTGAGAGCCAATTGCTCCTCCAATTGATCTAGTTGTGGCTCATTAGTTGCAGCTAACCAAAGAGTTTGCTCCCAATGGTCTAAAACTGCAAAGCAGTCTGGCTCGTACCAATAAGCTACGGGAAACGGCAGCGCATCTGATTTGAGCTGGGGCAAATGCTCAATTTCCCAAGCTAAGTCGTAACCCAACCAACCCAACCAACCTCCCGTAAACGGCAAAGCATCTGGGCGCGATCGCTCATCCGCTGAACCAAAGTTCTGGCGTTGTAGCAGTTGCTCCAGAAACGGCAAAATATTGCCCACTTCAGGCGTCCAAAGCTGCAACTGGCCATTCAGCACACGAGGAGCCCCAGCACAAATTGAGTAACGGGCTTGGGCTTGCTGCAAAGCACTAGGAGCACCTAGATTACCCAATGGGTAAGGGCTTTCTAGGAGGGTAGCGATCGCAGATTCGGAAGTGGCTTGAGTGATGGGCTGATGGAATAAGGCAGCGAAGATTTGCGAACCAGTGCGGTCTGCTAAGGGGAGCGATCGCCAATACCAAGGTTGAATTGGATGCATAGTGAGGTACGACGACTATGAAACTTCCGATCCCCAAATCAAACGAGCTCCCCACAAGCCTAACAGCGCTAATAAAGCTAACCAATCGCCACGGCCCAGTCGTAGTTGATGCCACTGTACCCGATGTTGGTTAGGGCTAGTAAAGCCGCGCACTTTCATCGCACTAGCAATCTGCTCTGCCCGTAGCAACAAATTTTCTAGTAGCCGCTCTGCGATTAGCATCCAAACTTGAATTGCCCCACGAAACCCTAACTTTTTCCAGTTAATCGCCCGAGTCCGCACGGAGCGAATCAAATTTTGCACTTCTTCTAGCACCAACGGAATAAACCGGAGTGACAAAGTTAGGGTTAACACAATCTCGGTAACAGGCCAGTTCAAGCGGCGCAGCGGTCGCATCAAAGTTTCTAGACCGGCAGTAATTTCCTCAGGCGCGGTAGTGAGCAGGAATAGGTTCGTGCTGTAAATCAAAGTAAACAGCAAAGTGCTAACCCGAACTCCTAAGTCCAGCGATCGCCGCGTTACCAAAAATGGTTTTTGCTTAAACAGCACATAGTTATAAGCCGTGGGCTGCGGTAAAGACTCAGTCAGAGCCTGCTGATTAGGCTGTTGCTCAGATTGACGTTCACCATTGGCATCAACCGAGTCTCTGGTCAGCCAGCGGCGAGGATCGAGCCATACAGGCCGTTGTGCTGTTGCTGGAGTCGCAGATTGCTGGGCAAAGGCTAGCTCATTGGAGGGTAGGCGAGGTTGCTGCTCCGCACTCAACCCATCTGGAGCGATCGCAGTCAGCAAAAAGACAAAGAAGCCCAGCATCAATAACCAAGCCATTTGCTGCCGCCAAACCCGAAACGGAATCATCGCTATCAAGGTGAGTAGGACTAATACCACCACCAAGAACAAGCGCCAGAGGGGATTTGCTAGGAGAGGGGCCAGCAAAAAACTCATTAACCAAGCTAGCTTGACACGGGGATCAAGCTTATGAAGCCAAGTTTGCGGTTGTTCTAGGTACAGTCCTAATGGCAGCGATCGCAGCAGATCCATTCGATTTGGGGGATGAAACTCTCAATCACTTCATTGTTAAACACGAGTGGCCCGGTTAGCGCTACCCCGCTCCATTTCTCGCACCTTCTTGCTCCGCCAAATCATGCGGATTGGCGTACCTGTAAATCCCAAACTCTCACGAAATTGTCGCTCAATATAACGGCGATAGTTGTCATTAAACAACTTAGCTTCATTCACAAACAGCGCGATCGTAGGTGGCTGCGTACTCACTTGAGTGCCATAATAAATTCTGCCCTGACGACCTTGGCGCGTGGTCGGGGGCGAATGCCAATTCCCAGCCTCCTCCAAAACCTCATTAATCACTGAGGTTGTCACCCGCCGTTTATGCTGCTCAGCGGCTGTATTCACCAGTTCTAGAATCTTCTCAACTCGCTGCCCTGTCTCAGCACTGACAAAGATCAACGGTGCCCATTCGGTAAACTGCAAGCGGCTTTTAACTTGCTCTCCATAGTCATAAATGGTGTAAGCGTCTTTTTCAACTGCATCCCATTTGTTAACCACAATAATGCAAGCTCGCCCTTCATCTGCAATTCGACCTGCCAGTTTCTGGTCTTGCTCAGTCACGCCATCTAGGGCATCAAGCACCATCAAGACGACATCAGCTCGACGAATGGCTTTGAAAGCGCGGTTGATGCTGAAAAACTCTGGACCGTACTCAATATGCTTTTTCTTGCGAATGCCAGCCGTATCAATTAAGCGATAGGTTTGGCCTTCTCGTTCTACGACTGTGTCAATGCTGTCACGGGTGGTACCGGAGATCGGGCTGACGATGGCGCGATTTTCACCGACGAACGCATTAAGTAAGCTTGACTTGCCGACATTAGGCCGCCCCACGATCGCCACTTTGATCTCTGAGGTTTCTGGCAATTCCTCCTGCGGGGGCAAATGCTTGAGCGCTTCATCTAAGAGGTCGCCAGTACCGTTGCCGTGAATCCCAGAAACAGGATAAGGCTCACCCAAACCTAAACTCCAAAACTGAGCGGCTTGCGCCATTCCTTGCTCTGGAGACTCACACTTATTGACAGTCAGCAACACAGGCACAGACTGTTGCCGCAACCAGGTAGCAATTTCCTCATCAGCTGTAGTAGGGCCTTCTTGACCATCTACCACAAAAATCGCCACACTGGCTTCGGCTAAAGCCGCCATCGCTTGTTGCCGAATTAACGGCAAAAATTCAGTGTCGTCATCAAAGATTAAGCCGCCTGTATCGACCACCAAAAATTCGCGATCGCGCCAATAAGCGGGTTGGTAGGTGCGATCGCGTGTGACACCGGGCTCGTCAAAAACAATCGCACCCTTCGTTTCAGCCAAACGGTTCACAATCGTTGACTTGCCCACGTTCGGACGACCAAGAATAGCAACAATAGGCAAGGACATAAGGCGATCGCACTCAAATAATTTGTGGAGTCTAAACTTCTATTCTAAGGGCTGCGACCCATTGTTGCTCTATCTGTGATATGTTGCCCTACGCGGTAACGGGCTCACTTAGCTGAGCAGGTTGAATGTATTAGCTGAACCCTCTGAAGCCAAGTTTTTAGAAAGTCAAATTTTTAAGCCACCTCTGCGATTTGCAAGAGGCCGTGGCGAATCCCATACAAGACGCGATCAATTAAGACTTTGTCCGATTCTTGAGCCGCTCTGGCCGTAGACAGAGTAATCAGCCATCGATACTCTGTTGCAGTCAAGCTACCACACAAGAAAATACTGCCAATCAATTCTTCTAAATCAGACGCTTGGGAAAGCACTAAAGACTGCATAGCGGCTAGGCAAACGTTGAATTGCCAACATTAGATGACGATTCCAGAGTGCCTCGTGGTGGTTACATTTGGCACCGAGCGATCACGGATATTTTCCCACTAGCAATTTAGTCCGCTCCATAGATTCCGCTGCTAGCAGTCAGGAGGGTAATGAATTGGCGGGCAAGAGTTGCAGAATCTCTTGGGCAGCGCGATCGCAGACTCCGACTTCCCCAATCGCTTGGCGCATGGATTGGTAGTTATCCAAAGTCTGTTGCCGCCGCACCGGATTGAGCAATAACTCCAAACCTGCTTGAGCAATATTGTCTGGTGTGGCTTGGTCTTGCAGAAACTCTGGCACCACAGACCGCATTTCTACCAAGTTAGGCGGCGACATGAACGGGATGGAAAACTTGAGAATATGGCGAGCAATCCAAGCGGTGACAGCACCGACTCGATAGAGGACAACCTGGGGGACATTCAGGAGGGCAATTTCCAGGTTAACCGTACCCGATTTTCCAATGGCCAGATCGGCTGCCGCGATCGCTCGCAATGTGATGGATTCCTCAAATTTAGAGTTACTGGGTTGGCCTGCCAACACAGTAGCCCGCAGTCCATACTGTTGAATCGCCTGTTCGATGGGCGAACGGTAAGCTTCCAAAGAGACAGGAATCCAAAAATGAGCCTGAGGCAGTTGCGCTTGAATTTGTTGAGCTGCCTGGAAAATCACGGGCATCAAATACTTCAGTTCTTGACGACGGGAGGCAGGGAGCAGGGCGATCGCAACTTGGTCATCTGGAATTCCTAGGGCTTGCCTAGCACTGGCGCGATCGGGAGCAGCTTGCATCCGATCCACCAAGGGATGCCCCACCCAGCTCACCTTGGCTCCATGCTCGGCAAAATAGCGGGCTTCTTCTGGAAAGATTGCTAAGAGGCGATCGGTGATATTAACAATGCGAGCTGTGTTGCGCGGGCTGAGCGACCAAACCCATTCTTGGGGCGCAATGAAGTAAGCGATCGGCACTTGGGGCAAATGCTGCCGTACATAGCCGCCTATGGCCACGTTGGGGCCGAGGTAGTCAATCAAGACCACTAAATCAGGGGGATATTGGCGCAAGTACTGTTTAGCTCGTCGCTGAATTTGTAGCGTCGGCCAAACATAGGGCAATGATTCTAAGAGGCCCACAGACCCAATGGCTGTGGTGTTCCCTAAAAGCGTCGCCCCCGCTTGCGCCATGCGATCGCCGCCAAGGGCCAAAATTTCTAGCTCAATCCCCAGAGCTTGCGCTTGCCGCTTCAGGGCCGTGACCAGCAGCGCCCCCTGAAGATCACCAGAAACTTCACCTGTGCTAATAAACAGGCGAATATTCCGGGAAGAAGCAGGAGTCTCTGCGATCGCGCTCCCCTGATTGGTTGGTTCACCCATGGGTCAGTCTCCGCTCCTCGTACCTTTGAGCCGCCCCGGAGTGGGACCACGCCGCCCTTCTAACTGCGAGAGTTGCAGAAACCGACAGAGATGCTGTAGGTGTTCATTCTCAGGCAACAGCTCTAATTTTTCTAATGCCTGCTCTAGAGTTAAGCCAGAACGATAGAGTAAGCGAAACGCCTTTTTTAAAGACTGAAACACTTGCCCATCGGCTAAATCTACGATGCCAGCCCGTTTTAAGCCCACTTGGTTGAGGGTTCTGACGCGGATGGGGTTGCCCTCCACCAGCATATAGGGAGGGATATCTCTAGTGACTCGGCTCATGCCACCGACCATGGCTAGCCGCCCTACATGCACAAACTGGTGAATACCACCCACACCGCCAATTACTGCCCGTGACTCAATGTGGACATGTCCCCCCAGAGAGACAGCATTGGAAATAATCACGTTGTCTTCAACCACGCAGTTGTGCCCAACGTGAACATAGGCCATCAGCAGATTGCCACTTCCAATCACTGTGACTTCGTCGGCCCGTGTCGCTCGATTAATGGTGACGAACTCACGAATGCGGTTGTCATCACCAATTTGCACTAAGCTCACGGAGCCGTCATATTTCAGGTCTTGGGGCTCTAGACCGATCGCGGCTCCCGGAAAAATGTGATTGCGAGCCCCAATTTCCGTCCGACCATCTAGGACCACATGCGGACCAATGACGGTATCAGGGCCGACTTTGACTTGTGGCCCAATCACGGCATAAGGCCCTACTTGCACAGTCGAGTGCAATTGGGCATCTGGATGAATAACTGCTGTTGGATGAATCAGTGTTGTAGTCAAGGGCGCGCCTCCAGGCACCATCCCAAAAGTTTAAGAGTACAGAGCATTAGTCCACCAAGGAAAACATGAGTTCGCCTTCGGCTACTAGCTGACCATCTACTTCAGCTCGGCCCTGCATCTTACCAAAACGACGTCGCTTCACGCATAGCAGTTCCACTGTCAAGATCAACTGGTCTCCTGGAGTTACAGGACGACGGAAACGAACTTTATCGATGCCTGCAAACAGGAACAATCCGCCCTGTACGTCCGACATCTGAGTCAGGACCACACCGCCTACCTGGGCCATTGCTTCTACGATCAGGACACCAGGCATGATCGGCCTGCCAGGGAAGTGTCCCTGAAAATGGGGTTCATTAAAGGTGACATTTTTGATCCCAACAGCTCGCTCACCTGGTACATACTCGATAATGCGATCGACTAGGGAGAAGGGATAACGATGAGGCAGGAGCTTGTGAATGTCCTCAATTGCCAAAATAGGCTTGGTTGAGCCAGAGGATTTGGTGCTCCCATTGGCCTGTGCCTCCACATGGCTAGGGGCATCAGTGGTGTTGAGATCAGTCAAGGTGGACATGGGTAGTTTTGCCAGTAGTGAAGGATGTGATGCGCTTTCCAGTCAGGCAGCTATTTGGATCGAGATACAAGATTCCAGACAAAATCACCAGATTCATCCTTCATCTCTCATCCTTTGAGCTATCAACTGTGTCAGTTGGGTGTGTAAGTGATGGCTAGCTTTGTAAGCCAAAATGTGAGCCTGGGGAAATAAATTTAACAAACTTAAATCCCCTACTAAATCTAAAAGTTTATGACGCGCTGGCTCATTTGAAAATCTTAAGGGAGGGTTAAGCCATCCTTCAGTTCCACAAACTAAGGCATTTTCTAGGCTGCCACCTTTAATTAAACCATTGGCTTGTAAGTGTTCAATTTGGTGCGCTAAGCCAAAGGTACGAGCCGATGCGATCGCCTTGGCAAAATTTTCCTGGTCCGGAGACCAGCTGTGCCACTGATTGCCGATGGCAGGCAAATCAAAGTCAATGCCATAAGTAAACCGCAACACTGGAGCTGGCAATGCTGCCACAAACGCATCGCCCTGGTAAACCCAAATGGGTTCGCTCAAGGTGTAGGCTTGCCTAGCTGCTGTTTGAGCAACAATGCCTGCTTGGGCGATCGCTTCTACCCAGCTCTGAGCGGAGCCGTCGAGTAGGGGGACTTCAGGACCATCAATTTCAATCCGGACATTATCAACTCCCAAACCCGCCAAAGCTGCTAGCAGATGCTCTACCGTTCTGACTTTAGCTTCTCCCTGGGCCAGTTCTGTAGACAGCGTTGTTTCATGCACCGATGTCACAGATGCCGCAACTTCAGGGGCGTTCGCTAAATCGACCCGGACAAAGACGCGACCTTGATTTTCAGCAGCAGGCAACGCTCGCACCTGAGTTTTTAGCCCCAAGTGCAAGCCTACTCCAGAGCAAACAAACTCATTTTTTAAGGTCTGTTGTTGTCCAGAAATTAACGCTACAGGAGCCGATAGCGAGCTCGGCAATGCTGATGGCGGGACGTTTTTAGGCTCTGAAAGCATCGTGACCTTGAATGGATGGAACTTTAGAACCGTTCTCCAATACCGAAGTGCAGACGACTGTTGCCGTCATCATTAAAGCCGTAATCAATTCGGATTGGGCCTAAAGGTGATTGAATTCTGACGCCTACACCATATCCTAAACCACTACCAGGTTTGCCCCGAACGCCCGCCGGATCTCCAGGAACGCTGGAGCCAGAACCTAGATCAGTAGCGTAGTCTAGAAATAGTGCCCCACCTAGAATGGAGAAAAGCGGGAAGCGATACTCAGCGGTGGCTTGAATAAAGCTACGACCACTCCCGACATCCCCTTCATCAAAGCCTCGCACCGAGTTACTACCGCCTAAAGCAAACGCCTCATAGGGAGGTAGATCGCCAATGACTGTACCTGCCTGGACGTTAAAAGCCAGCGCTTCTGGACCTGCCGCAAACTTGGTGTAATCGACTGGAATGTAGTAGCTGTAGCTACCCCGGAGGCGATTGAAGAAAATCCCACCGATTGGGATCGATTGCTCAGTGCCAAACCGCAGAAGAGAACCGCTGGTAGGTCGCAGTCGATTGTTACGGCGATCGCGAACTAAACCCAGTTGAGCCGTGAGCAAATTATCTGATCCGTCATCACTGAAGCTGAGTTGATTCCCTAGTTCATCGAATGGGGTAATCTCTCGATCCGAGTCACGAACTGAGACGCGCTGGTATTGCAAACCGGCTGAAGCGGTCCATTCAGAATCGGCAAAGACATCACGACTCAGTGGGCGGGTAAAGGTAATACCACCCCCCAAACGGTCAATCCGGGGGCGATCGCCGTTAGGTAATTCCACTTCCGGTTCGCCACCATCAAAGATCAAAGAGAGCGATCGGCGGTTGAAAACATTGAGCGTGTAAGAAGTTCGGTAAGGATCGCCCGCAATCCAAGGGTCAGTAAAGCTGACATCAAACAGCAACTCCCGCTGGCCTACCTGCACCTCGGCATTAAATTTTTGGTTATTGCCACCCAAGTTTTGCTGTTGGTAGCTCACACTACCAAACAAGCCACTGGCAGAACTAATACCTAGTGCGGCTCCAGCAGAGCCCGTGCTGCGCTCAGTGACATTGGCAACCACGACTACTTTGCGGGGGTCTTGCCCCGGATTGAGAGACAGCCGCACATCTTCAAAAATCCCTAGGCCATAGACGCGCTGTAAGTCCTTCTCAGCCTGAGTCCGGTTAAACACATCTCCTGGCTTGAGGGCAAACTCACGGGTGATGATAAAGTCGCGAGTACGGCCTCGAACAGGCTCACCCTCATCGTTGGTTTCCTCACCGTCTTTGTTCAGAAACTTAACCTGAACATCTTCAACCACGCCTTCAGCCACGGCTAGAGTCACCGTGCCGTTTTCCGCCACCTGGGGCGTATCAATTACTTGGGCCAGGACATAACCTTTGTCTTGGTACCACTTATTCACTTCTTTGACGCCTTCTTGGAAGCGACGCAAGTTGAGAATACTACCGTACTGCTCCTTAAAAATGTCATCGACGACGCTTTGGGGCAGAACTTGATTGCCCTCTACTCGTACAGAATTCAGAACTGGATTCGCTTGGACATCAAAGGTGACACGAACCCCTAGCGGTGTATCTGAAGGATTGGCTCGCACGCTAGAGAAAAATCCGGTGGCGAACACAGCATTAATGTCTTCTTGCAATTGCGATCGCGTGGTTGTCCGTCCCGGGCGAGTCCGAATCGCGTTGTAAACTTCGTCCTCTAGTTCTCCGGTGACACCTTGAACCACCACTTCGGCGACTAAAACGCGGGGTTCTGCTTGCTCAGGGGTAGCTTGAGTTTCTCCGTTGGTGCCATCCTCAGCTCCATTGGCTGGCGAAGTCGGAGTTTGGGGAGTTTGGGGAGGAAGGTTGAAATCAATACTTGGGCCAGGCGCTGGTGTTCCATCCAGTTGAATTTCGTTGGGCGTTTCTTGCTCTGGAGTCGCCGTTCCTGGGGGTGGCCCACCTAGTGCAGGGGGCGTTTCTTGAGTGGAGTCCAACTCTATGTCAGTTGGCGTAATTTCGGTGGGCGCAATCTCAGTTGGTGTGGTCTCGGTAGGCGTTTCAGTAGGTGAAGTCGGCGACGAGGTAGGAGCTTGAGCCCTAAACTCGGCTGGAAAAACTTCCGGTTCACTAATGGTTGGCACTACAACGCTATTACTAGCCAATACAGCCCCTGGCTTTGCCGTCTCCAAACTAATCGCGATCGCGGGTAATGAAGCTGGCTTCAAGACGTCTGCTGCCGCAGTTGGGCTGGTAGCAACAACCTTGACATCCTTAGAGGACTCGACCCCTGCTTTCGTAGGTGCAGAGGTTTGCCCTCTGGCAGGAGTAGACAGGTTCAAGGTTGCTGAAGCGGCAATAATTGCTACTAAGACCGGAGATAAGCGCATTGTGTTCACGTGATTTGGCATTTCCACACACCAGGCTCTAACTTAGGCTGGCCTAAGTTGTTAAAGACATCAGGGAATTGGGTTGAGAAGGGAATCCCGCTAAACCAAGCAAATGGGGAAATTTTACCCCATTCGTGACTCTCACTCTTGCACTGGTTCTTGAACTAATGGCTGAACTGGCTGGTTAAGCACCCGTTCTAGCACCCTTCGGTAAGCACCTTCTACATCGCCTAAGTCACGCCGGAAGCGGTCTTTATCCATCACCCGACGGTCTGGATCAGTTTCCCCTTGGTCCCAAAGCCGACAAGTATCCGGGCTAATTTCGTCAGCCAAGAGAATTTGCTGATTGCGGTCTAAGCCAAACTCCAACTTGAAGTCCACCAGAGTAATGCCACACTGCTGAAAAAAAGCTGATAGTAGCTCATTAATCCGCAGCGCCATTTGTTGGAGCTGGTCTAGCTGTTCCGGCGTAGCCAGTTCTAGCAACAAAAGGCGATCGCGAGTCAGCAGTGGGTCCCCTAGAGCATCGTTCTTGTAGTAGAACTCCACGAGGGGCTGCTTCAAAACCGCACCCAATTCCAACCCAGTTTGTTGACAGAGGCTCCCGGCTGCAATGTTCCTGACTACCACTTCTAGAGGAATAATTTTTACCGCCTTGACTCGCATATCTTCAGCGGTGGGGCGATCGATAAAGTGGGTAGGGATACTGTTGGCTTCTAGTAGCTGAAACAGATGACTAGAGATAGCAGCGTTGATTTCACCTTTACCAGCAATTTGTCCCCGCTTTTGGGCATTAAATGCCGTCGCGTCGTTCTTAAAGTGGGTGAGAAAAACATCGGGATCATCGGTGGCGTAGACAATTTTAGCCTTGCCTTCGTAGAGCTTTTGGCGCGCAAACATGAGCAGAATCAGGTTGAAAATCAATACTTGCTAGAAGCAAGCTTCACCATTCTATCTTTGAGTGGTTATTTTCCACGCTGATAGTTCAAAATCGAGTTTATATCTATCTAAACTGCGAAAGTGCATCTCTTTTCTTGGAGTAATCAACACTCCAGTTTGTTAGTCTTTTTTGGTATTTATTGAACCGATTAAACTTTTAACGTAGTGCAACATAGTTTAACTAGCCTGGGTTTCAGCCATCGCCCACCTCTGCTTATTTAGAACCAAAGACCATTCTCTTACCCATCACAAAACTGCTCTATATCCCACGGTGCTAAGTTTCATTCAGTACTGATCAAGGATACATCCTAGGAATTTTTGACTAAAATCTCTTTTGTACAAGATTGGCCCAGAACAGCAGCGAAAAGTGTTGGAGTTGCAGGTAGTCACCCTTAAAGATGAAGCCAGAATGTGGCGTTTGCGTCAAAATTTACTTTGACCTGTGCTCACTGGACAGCCAGAGCCAGACCCGATGCAAAGGCTAAAGCTCAGCTAAGATTTCTGGGATCAAAGGCTAAGATAAAGTAACGAATCGCCTTGAGTCTCACGTTGTTCCGTTGCTCTTGACTGATCCCAACGGCTCTCCACAGGCAAACAGAACTCGGAATGCCTAAGGCTGAAAGCGATAAAGGGCAAGCTTGATACAATCTCTGCAAAGACGACCCAAATCCTTCAAGACAAAGAGATACAATTCAGGTAGTTGTGGTTTGTAATTTGAGATACGGGTTGGTTAAGTGCTCTCTGGGAGAGCGATCGCTGGAGTTCAGGAAACTGCATCTAAGGGCTCAGTCTCATTTCGGCATAATCAGCTTCCACTCGGTATCCTTAATAGTAGGAAAACCACTTTGATTGCTTTAAACTCACTCTCTGTGATTATTTTTTAGTATCGTAGGCCCATCTTTAAAAAGCTGTATTTGTCCTAACCCTAAGCGTTCATGTGCTAGCTACCCATGCCTTTGATGATTCTTGTTGCTGATGATGATATCGGTACTCGCCTGTCCATCAGCGATTATCTCGAACTCTCTGGTTATTCAGTCGTTGCAGCTGAGAATGGTCAGGAGGCGCTAGCGCTGGTTGATGAGTACCAGCCTCATCTGATTGTGACCGATATTACCATGCCTCGGATGGATGGCTACGAGCTAGTCAGACGAGTTCGACAAAAGGTAGAGTTTCGACTGTTGCCCGTTATTTTTCTCACTGCTCGCACTGATATTCAAGAACGCATTCGGGGCTATCAGCTAGGGTGCGATCTGTACTTACCCAAACCCTTCGACTTGGATGAATTGGGAGCCGTCGTTCGCAACTTGCTAGAGCGATCGCAGATGATTCAAGCGGAAATGATTCATGCCGAGTGGCGATCGCGACATCAAGAGGCAGAGCTTTCAGCCGAAAAGACCAATGCAACTGCTAAGTTTACCCCCACGCCAGCGCTCTCAACGGTGAGCTTGACGGAGCGAGAGCAAGAAGTGCTGCAACTCTTGGCGGATGGTCTGTCGAATATTCAAATTGGTCATCGCCTCCACCTCAGCCCTCGTACGGTGGAAAAACATGTCAGCAGCTTATTACGCAAAACTGAAACTAATAACCGGGCGGAGTTAGTTCGGTTTGTGATGGAACACGGGTTGATGCAGTGAAACTCTCTAAACTTTTTCTCCTAGGGTTGGAGTTTAGAGGTGGGAGCAGCCAATTTTTGGGTTGTCACCAGATGCTGCAACAAACCGCCACAAGCATCCAATAGCAGATCGATCACGTGATTAAAACCTTCCGTGCCCCCGTAGTAGGGATCGGGAACTTCCCGCTCTGGATACTGCGTGCAAAAATCACACATCAAGCGCACGCGATCGCGATACATTCCAGTTGAATCAAGCGCCAGAATATCCTGATAGTTTTCTTGATCCATCGCCAAGATCAAGTCAAACGCTTCGAAATCTGATTTTTGAAATTGTCGAGCTTGACCTTCAAGGGCAATGCCTCGCTGCTTAGCGGCCGCGGTCATGCGGCGATCGGGCACACTGCCAATGTGATAACTCGAAGTTCCAGCAGAATCACAAATAATTTCATGTCCCAACCCTGCTTGCTCAATCAGGTGGTTCATGATGTTTTCTGCCGAGGGTGAGCGGCAAATATTACCCAGACAAACGAAGAGCAGTTTGTAAGGCATGTCTGTAGTCGAGGTTGGTTGGGCGATCGCTGTCAGCGTAATCGATAACCGCCATCAGCCTCAATAGCTTATCAGAACCGTAGCGCCTGTTCGAAAAAGTTGATTCGGGGTGCTACTATCGGTCGTTTCCCATTGCCTTGGCGATCAAGACTCCAATTCATGCTTGCGTCTGTGATTCCTACTGGGTCTTTCCGGTTTCAGAGCAGCAACCCTTGCAGAGGTATGGATAACTGCCGGGAACTTAGATCAAACCTTGACCTTCTGGCCCTAGGGGTGTAACTCTTCTTGAATGTGCAATTTCGGACTACAGTGTTTGCTGACAGCAATTCGCTCCACCAGGCAAGCACGGGTCACTACTATTGGTATTACGAGGAAAGTACTTGATGTTTAGGCCTAGCCGTAGATCTGCTTACCGGAAACAACGTCGGCTCTCTTGGCCCCTGATCACCTTACTCACCCTGCCTCTTGTGCTCATTGTCCTAGAGTTTTTAGTCCGCACCTTTGTCGGTGTGACAGGGCAAAGTAATGAATTGGCAGCTTATCAGGGTAAACCAACTAAAGCCACAGCCTACGGCCTTAGGTTTCTGGATGCGAGTCAGCAGCCTTATGATGGCTTGCCAATCGCAGGACAGCTAGCAGCAAAGCCTAGTTTAGCGACAGGCTACAAACTCGTCGGCAAACAGCAAAGTCAGTTTTGGCGGATTAACGAGCAAGGGTTTCGCAGCGATCGTCCTGTACCCGTCGCCAAACCCAAAGGTGAAACACGAATTTTTCTGTTAGGTGGCTCTACTGCCTTTGGACAAATGAGCTCGACTAACCAAACTACATTTGCCCACAAGTTAGAAGCCAGCCTCAATCAGCAAGTAGCGCAGCAAAAACGCAACCCAGAAAAATTCCGCCCAGACGTTTTACCGTACTACAAAGAAGAAGTTGACAAAGCTCTAACGTTGCCGCCCCGAATTCGAGATGGGCAATATCGTGTGATTAATGCCGCTGTCCCTGGTTATGCCTCTGGTAACGAGGTAGCCCAACTAGCAATGCAAGTTCTGACGTATCAACCCGACATCATTGTGGTTGTGGACGGATACCGAGACTTGCTGCTGCCCAGCACTGAGGAAGGAGTGACCATCCCTGGAGCCGAAGCACTACTAGAAGATGCGCCACGTCACTTTTATACGCACCTCACTCAGCAGTTGAGTAATTTGTTTACTCAGTCTTATTTAGTTAAAGGAATTCAGTACTGGTTGATTAAGCCTCAGCCTTCAGTAGATGAACTCAGCTTGGTAGCTGCTAACAATAATGCTCCCTTAGTTGAACAACTCCCCAGTGAGCCAACAGAGGTGGAGCGGCGAGCTGAGCGTTACCGCAGCCATCTCCAGCAAATGGCCCGACTCGCAACCGCTGCCAAAATCCCTTTAATTGTGGCAGTTCAACCAGAAGTCACCAGTCGAACTGGCAAAAACCGCTCTTCAGAAGAAGCCAAAATTCAGCAGGCTCTAGGAGCTACCTACAGCCAACGGGTCAAAGCAGGTTATACCGAGATCGAGCAAGCAGCACTACAAGTTCAGAAAGAATTTCCCAAAACCGTCACCACGCTGAACCTCTACAATCTTTATAACAACTTCCCCAGCCAAGCTTTTGTAGATACAGTTCATCTCACCGATGAAGCCAACACTGTTCTCGCCAAACGGCTTTATGGCACGATCGCTAAGTTACTCAACGTCCCCGTTCAACCCAATCCTTCCCCTTACTAAATTTGCAGGCCCGCCATTCAAGAGAGACTGAGCAGTCACAGACTTAGCATTGGCAAGAGCATCGATAAGGGCGATCGCAACTTTACAAGGTCAAAACAATAAAACCGGGCAAAAAGCAGACATAAACTGCTTGCCCGGATTGAATTGGACTCTTAAATGCTGTTGATTTAGAGGCCAGGTAGGTTCAAACCACCTGTCAACTCTTCCATTTTCTCGCGCATGGTGGCTGTGGACTTGTTGTAAGCATCCTTCATGGCAGCAGTCACCAAGTCAGAAACCACCTCAGCGCCTTCCCCTAGCACATCGGTTGAAATTTCTACTCGCCGGGGCTCTTGGTTGCCACTGAGGACCACCTTCACCATGCCCCCACCCGCTTGTCCTTCAATTTCCATTTTCTCCAAATCTTCTTGGAGTTGTTTGGCACCCTCTTGTACTTGTTGTGCCTTCTTGAATGCTTCGGTCAGCTCTTTCATTTTGCCCAGACCGAAGCCAAATCCCTGTCCTTTGCTCATAACGTTTAGATTGGGTACGAGTTGTTTGTCTAATTAGGTTGTTCCTAGTCTCTGCTATTCTGCCACTCTCACTGTCTCTTTGGCAGACTTTTGCCTAACCCAGCCTGAAGCTTGATTCTTTCCAGAAAACTTTCAAGCCACAGAAGCCAACCTAGGGTAAGGCTGTGAATCAGCTTAGCCACCTCAGGATTGCATGGCGAGTGCTGGTGACTGTACCTCTTAAAGCCTTCACCTAAGTTAACATTACAGCCGCTGGATTTTCATGACTCCTTAGAAGCAATTTTGTTAGAGCTACAATTTTCTGAAGTCTTCAGCAGACAACTAAGCAGAAGCATCAAGCTAAACAGTAGCCTTGCAGCCATGTCTAGCCATCAGCCAGTTTAGGCGAGTTGAAACTCTCCTAGCATTTTCACTTCTGGCTCTAAGCGCAATGACCAATGTTGTTCTACTTGTTGCTGCACATAGCGAATCAGCTGAAAAATGTCGTAGGCAGTCGCACCACCACAGTTAAGAATGAAGTTGGCATGGCGCTGAGCAACTTGCGCTCCCCCAATCCGATGTCCTTTCAATCCTGCTTGTTCAATTAGCCAACCAGCGGTTTGGGGTCCAGGATTGCGGAATACACTTCCACAACTAGGGAGGTGATAAGGCTGACTAGTCTGGCGCTGCTTTAAGTGAGTGGTTGTAGCTGCCATTACCTGAGCGGGATCAGCTCCTAGTTTTAATTGCAGCGTTGCTTGGGTGACTAAGCGGCGATCGCCTTGCAGCGCTGAGGTGCGGTAGTTGAAACCCAAATCGCCAGGTAAAAGGATTTCTGTCGTGCCATTGGGTAAAAGCACATGAGCATTGACTAAAACATCAGCAGTGCAATCTCCGTGTGCTCCTGCGTTCATCACCACTGCACCGCCTAGAGTGCCTGGAATTCCCACCGCCCATTCCAGACCTTCCCAACCCCGCTCTGCAGCTTGCCAAGCTAGACGGACTAGTGGTTCTCCGGCCCCAGCCGTGATTTGACCTGTTTCGGCATCAAAGTGAGCGTGGCGAAAATGCCTGGTGCAAATGACCAAACCGGGTAAACCGCGATCGCTGACCAACAAGTTGGAGCCTGCTCCTAGCAAGGTAACAGGCAACCCCTCTTGGTTAGCCCAATCGATGCTGGCTTGCATTTCCTCTGCTCGTCTCGGGGAAACAAACCATTCTGCGGGTCCTCCCACTCGAAAAGAGGTGAAGGGTGCTAAGGAGACTTGAGGTTTAATCAGACACTCGGTAGCGGGCAAGCGAATCGGTGAGTATTTCAAGGGATCAGGCTTGGGGGGAGCAGCCTCAGTTTTGGGTGGGATGTTTGGTGTGATAAAGGTGGAAGGCTTCAGAATGCTAGGCGGATCTTGGGAAAGAGTCATGATGGTCCAACTGCTCCATGCCTACGGGCCTAAGATGAAAGACTGGTTTCCGCTTCTCCAGGTTGTGGCCAACCCTGGTACAGCAATCTTTCATTCATCGTGAAACTGCTATGCGGTGATGGTTCATAGTGAACATCAGAAAGAGGTTTGGTCGCACCTTTCTTGAGATATGCTTTTTGCGGCACGCTCCTGAAAGGCCATTAATTCCGGGATAATTTGGTTTAAGTTACCAGCCCCCAGAAATAAAGCCAAGTCTCTTGGTTGCAGCGTTTGTTCCAAAAAGCTTTGGACTGCTGCCAACGAAGGTTGAAAAACCACGTGAGCATGGTGGGCCGCGATCGCATCTACGACCTGTTGACCCGTCAGATTGTCTGGTTGGGCTTCTCCGGCAGCGTAGATGTCTGTCACTACAACTACATCCGCATCCTGAAAAGATTCAGCAAACTCTGCCAAAAAAGTTTGAGTGCGGCTGTAGCGGTGCGGTTGAAATACAGCAACGACTCGCCTCTGATGGGCAGTGGGCAATTCGGTCGCCTGTAGATGAGCGGCTGCTAGAGTGGCTCGAATTTCGCTCGGATGATGGGCGTAATCATCAACAAATAAAACCTCGTTGTATTCACCGCGATATTCAAAGCGACGCCGTGCCCCTTCAAAAGTCGCAATCGCTGGAGCTATCTGGGCAAAGCCTAGGTTTAGAAGTCGGCCCACAGCAACAGCTGCCAACGCATTACTCAGGTTGTGCTGGCCCAACAGTTTGAGGCTGAGTTCTCCCAGTAATTCACCCCGTTCCCAGACTTGAGCCTTGGTCCCGTTGGCTTGATAGGTGACGCAGTCTACCGTGTAGTCAGCACCCGATTCTCGATGCAAGCTATAGGTAATGGCTGGTTGGAGCGCATCTCGAACCGTGGCACAATCGATGCAACCGATTAAGGTTTTGCAGTGGCTAGCAAAGGTTTTGAATGTTGAAATCACCTCGTCTAACGTGCTGTAGTGATCCGGGTGATCCAATTCAATATTAGTGATAATGCCAATCTGAGACGAGAATTTCACGAGAGAGCCATCCGACTCATCCGCCTCAGCGACTAAGTAAGGTCCTTCTCCTAAGCGGGCATTGCCTTCCCAAGCTTTCACCTCTCCCCCCACTACAATCGTGGGGTCCAAGCCTGTCTCCAGCAGCAAATGGCCAATCATACTGCTGGTCGTGGTTTTACCATGAGTTCCAGCAACGGAAATACTTTGGTAATCCTGGATTAAGGCCGCTAGGAGATCAGAGCGATGAAAAATTGGACAGCCTAGTTCTAAAGCAGCGCGATATTCTGCATTGGCTGGGTTAATAGCTGTGGAACAAATTACCTGAGGCAACAGGGCAGTATCGGTACTACTAGATACTTTGCTGGTAGTGGACCGGGTTTCTTTCGCTCCCCCCCCATTTTTCCCATTTGCCGCGATCGCCACAACTGCTGCTGGCAATGCGTCACTTTTAGATGATTCAGCTTGTCGAAAAAACTCTAAATTCGTGGCATCTTGGCTCCAGAAAATGTGCGCTCCTAAATCTTGCAAGCGCTGAGTAATGTGATTTAACCGAATATCCGAGCCAGAAACAGGTAGCCTACGCTTTGCCAGAACGTAAGCGAGGGCCGACATTCCAATTCCACCGATTCCAATGAAATGAAATGGCCTCCCGCTGAAATCAACAGAATTCAGCATTTTAGCTCCTTACACACCACACCACACCAATAACACGCGATATCATATCAAGAATTGCTTTTTAGCGATACAGTCCGCCAAGCATTTACTTCTTTAGAGAAAGAACGTCTTTTCGAAACTTTATCACTCTAAATTAGTTGTTCCGATTGCTCCCACTTAAGGGATTTTTTTGTCCTGGGACTGTTTTTATCTTTACTCGCCTAGGGCGTTATAGATCCGGAAATCTCCTGAAAAAACATCGTAAGAATCAACTTTTCAGGTTTATAGCGAGTTGATCTCGACGAAGATGATTTGCTATAAGAATTCTTCAGTAATTCCTAGGAATTCCGCGATTTTTCATCAAATCTTCTGCATCCTACATCTAGCCTTTATAGTTGCAACTAGGGTTTGTACGGAGATCAGCCACTGCATTGAGCTGGCATCACGATTGTGGCAACGTAGTGTTACAGAACGGTGACTGAGTTTGAGATCCAAGCGAATTGACGCTGAGAAAAGCAGCCAGTTTAGCATGCAGAAAGTGGCAATTTTGGGTGGGACATTTGACCCAATTCATTGGGGGCATTTGGTCATGGCTGAGGCAGCATTGCAGCAAGCCGCTCTGGACCAAGTGATTTGGGTGCCAACCCGCTTAGCACCGCACAAAGCTCAGCAACTCGGATTGAGTTTTGAGCATCGACTGCAAATGGTGCAACAAGCGATCGCCGATCATCCCGCTTTTACTGTCACCCAGGTTGAGGCTAATCGGGTGGGACCTTCTTTTGCCACCACAACTCTGCAAGCTTTACAAGAACTTCATCTACAAGTTCAGTGGTACTGGATTATTGGTTTAGATGCCTTTCGAACTTTGCCACGCTGGTATGACCACGCCAAATTAGCTGCGACCTGTGAGTGGTTAGTTGCCCCTCGCTGTCAACCTTCTAATTCCTGTAGTCCAGATTCCTGTGGTTCAGGCAATGATTTAACAACTCCAACGACTGAATTGGGTTGGACTACGGAAATGATCGCTAGCTGTGAGCAAGTTATTGCGGTCATGGCTCAGCAATCTATTGCCATCCGCTGGCAGCGTCTTCCTATGCCTGTTATGGGTATCTCTTCGAGCTTGATTCGCCAATACTGCCGAGAGCAACGCTCTATTCGCTATCTAGTTCCAGAGGCAGTTAGAACTTACATCACTGGCTATCAGCTTTATCAGAACCATGACTAAGGGCGATCGCCGAATCAAAATTCAAAGCTTATTGCTTGGTCGGGTTTTGTTGTGCAAGACAACGGTTTTTTAGGTCATGGCTTTGCTACTTGTTTCTAGCACTCTCAGTGATCAAGCCAACTTTGCAGCTTTTGTCCCTGAGATCTCTACAGGCACAAAATAGGTTGAGATCCTGAATCAACGTTGTCTGAAATTCAAGAGAACTTAGTAAAGAAACGACTGGGAATGGAAATTGGTAAATTCTCAGTTAAATCCGGAAAATTTCTTGAATTCACTCATTTATTAAAATTTTTAGCGGGTGCTGGGGAACGGATTGGGAGTTCGAAATAGGCATCCTTTGCGATATGATCTGGGTCATTACTCGCTATCCGACTTTAGTAATACAGAGGGCAAGACGCAGTGATTAGAGTAGCGATCAACGGCTTTGGACGCATCGGACGTAACTTCATGCGATGCTGGATCGGCAGAGAAAATAGCCACATTGAAGTAGTCGCTATTAACGATACCTCTGACCCAAAAACCAATGCCCACCTGCTCAGATATGACACCATGTTGGGCAAATTCGACGCTGATATCAGCGCGGATGACAACTCCATCACTGTTAATGGCAAAATTGTCAAGTGTGTATCTGACCGTAACCCAGAAAACCTGCCTTGGGCAGCCTGGGATATTGATTTGGTTATTGAATCCACTGGCGTCTTTACTAGCCGTGACGGAGCTTCTAAGCACTTGAAAGCTGGTGCAAAGAAAGTATTGATTACAGCTCCTGGCAAAGGAGATGATGGCACCTTCGTCGTGGGTGTAAACGACAAAGACTACGACCCTGTCAAGCATGTCATTATCAGTAACGCGAGCTGCACCACTAACTGTTTAGCCCCTGTTGCCAAGGTTTTGCATGAGAACTTCGGCATCGTCAAAGGCACCATGACCACCACCCACAGCTACACTGGGGACCAGCGGTTGTTGGATGCTAGCCACCGGGATCTACGTCGGGCACGGGCTGCTGCAATGAACATTGTGCCAACCACCACTGGTGCGGCTAAAGCGGTAGCGCTGGTTCTACCCGAACTCAAAGGTAAACTCAACGGTATTGCTCTGCGTGTCCCTACCCCCAACGTTTCCATTGTGGACTTGGTCGTAGAAGTTGAGAAGAACACGATCGCTGAGCAAGTCAATGAAGTGATGAAGGCTGCCTCTGAGGGTGCGCTAAAAGGTATCTTGGCGTATAGCGATCTGCCTCTAGTTTCTACCGATTACCGAGGTACTGACGCTTCCTCCATCGTGGATGCTGAGCTGACTATGGTGATGGGCGGCAACATGGTAAAAGTTGTCGCTTGGTATGACAACGAGTGGGGTTACAGCCAACGTGTGGTTGACCTAGCTGAAACCGTGGGCGAGAAATGGCAAGGCTAGACAGACGCTGATGCGTTCTAGCCCAGTACTTGGCGCGATCGCTCTCACCTAAAATTAGAGTTTAGAGGTGCAGTGATTCGTCAAGCGATCGCAACTCCATCTGCTGAAGCAACTGTTATCTACATTCAGATCTGGGACGTTCGACAAGAGCGTCCTTTTTTGTAGCAACTAGTAATTAAACCTGTATGAAACTGACCACTCTCAACCACCTGCCTGAAGAACAGGTTTCTCATAACCCGGCCATTAAGAAGAAAGTAATGCTGCGGTTGAACGACCTGCCGCACTTGATCAACTTTGCTCAGGCCTACTTTGCTCCGGGGCAAGTTGCTACAGCACATTCCCATGAGGATATGTGTGAAGTCTTTTTTGTCGAGGCTGGCTCAGGTGTGATTCGAATCGATGGGCAGGAACATCTCCTCCAACCAGGCACTTGTATCGCTGTGGAACCTGGGGAAGTGCACGAAATTGTAAACAACGGCTCTATAAACTTAGTTCTGACTTACTTCGGCTTACGCGCCTAGAAATGTTGGAAGCCTTTTTGTAGAGTCAGTGTTTCATCAGGCTCATGCCCCGCAGCGTCAACCAGTAAAACTTCAGGTTCCTTCGTTATCGTCCCTACGATCGCGGCTCCTAACCCTAACTGCTCAACCAAGGCTTGGGCTGCTGCTTGCTCTAGACACAACACCAATTCAAAATCTTCTCCCCCATATAACGCCCATTGCATCGCTTGTTCAGAGCTAACCCAACGAGTTAGAGCGGGCGGGATGGGGATTTGGCTCCGCTCAACCCTGGCACCCACGCTACTCATCCGACAAATTTGCACGATCGCGTCGGCAAGACCATCACTGCTATCCATGCCAGCGATTTTGAAAGGAGGAGAAAGCAAGGATGAGGGATGAGGGATGGGGGAGGAAGGAAGAAGATAAGGCAGAATGTCGAGGCGGGGGTTGGGGCGTTGGTGGGATTGAATGAGATAGGTGCGATCGCTCTCACTAAGCTCCTGACCTAGCTCAGGATGGAGTAGCAGTTCTAGACCTGCTCTAGAAGCACCATGCCAACCTGTCGCGACGATCGCATCTCCGGGTTGCGCGGTAGAGCGGCGGATCACCTGATGTGGTGCTACTTGGCCGAAGGCAGTAATCGCTAAGGTGAGAATGGGCGATCGCGTAATGTCTCCACCCACAATTGGAGTATTAAATCGCTGTAAGCAAGCAGTTAAACCTTGATAAATCTCTTCAATCCAGACAACAGGCGTCTCTCCTGGAGCACTCAAACCCACTGTAATGCCCAGGGGGGCTGCTCCCATCGCGGCTAAATCTGAGAGATTTGCGGCTGCGGCTCGCCAACCGACATCTGCTGGAGAAGTTGTATAGATATTGGGTGTTGCTAAGCCAACGCTAAAATGTACACCGTCTACTAATACATCCGTTGTAATCACCAGATCGAGTTGTGGGCGCGTCTGAAGCACAGCAGCATCATCACCGACAATTCCTTTAGGACAAAAGCGCTGCAAACGTTGCAGTAGGGCTTGTTCTCCTAAATCTCGGACTTTCAACCTGGATAAATCGTTGCTCACAGGTCGTTGTCTAGCCCTAGGGTCTGGTTTAGCAATTGATGTTTCACAAAGGACGCAAGTAATTAGCGTGCTGCATCACTCGGACGCAGTTTGGGAAAGCGATAGAAAGTATCACCGTCAGCGTCTACTTCTGGGATAGCGGTTAATACCTGCGCTTGGTGCTCTAGAAATTGTCGAGCCAATTCTGGATCTACTTTGGCCGCTGCCACCAGTTGAATCAGTGAAATATAGCCGTTGCCTGCTCCCAACTGTTGGTAGAAAGCATTTCTTAGCCGTTGCTGCTGTTGCTCACGCTGCATTGAGTTGACCAGCAATAGCACCACAAAAACACCCAGAGCGATCGCAAACACCAACTCGATGAGGACCATAAATGCAGTTCCTAGGGGCTACACAAGCAAAGGTAGAAAAGTTGTTTCACTCAACTCTTCTACCCACAGCATAACTAGTCCTCAAGCAGACTTAGGCTGAACCAGATTCTCTGCTCCCTTCATCACTTTGGCCGAGGTGATTTTGTCTCCAGCTTTCAGTTCGTCTAAAACATCCTTGCCTTCGGTCACGTAACCAAAAATTGAGTACCGACCATCCAACAAATTCAAGCCAGCGGGTGTGAGTTCTGGCTCAAACAGGAAGAAGAAGAACTGGGACGATCCGCCATTTGGATCATCACCGGGGCGAGCTAAAGCTAAAGCCCCAAAAGCTGAGAAGGGTAGTACTGGCAAATCTTTATAGCGGCCTGCATCTTCTAAGGTAATGCCGTAGGTGGGGGCATCATCTCCTTGAACCAAGACTTCGAGAGGCACCGCGCGGTACTTGCCAGTCGCGGGATCAATAAAACCTTCCGCTGGTCCGGGTGGATCCCCAATTTGCAGCACATAAGAATCTTCAGCACGGGTAAACTCTAAGCCATCGTAGAAACCCCGTTGTACTAGATCAACAAAGTTTCCAGCGGTCACAGGAGCGCTATAGCCGTCCACAACTACCGTTAGGGGGCCTTTGCTCGTTTCCACAACTACTGTGGCTCGCCCTTTTAGTTGAGGCAAGTTACTGTACTCTGCTGGCACTTCAAAGGGGAATTCCTGTACCATCGCTTCTTCTAACTCGCTCACATGATTGAGTAGTTCGGCTTGTTTCTGGCGAATTTGCTCTTTATCTTTAGACTCAGCCGCTGCTTGTAAATCAACAGCTTCTTGCTGCATTTCTGCGATCAGAGCCTCGGCTTGCTGCTGGCGATCGGGCGGAATACTGGCGAGTAAAGCGGCTTGATTTTTCTGGAGAATGGAAGCTGCTTTATTCGCATCCCTAGAAATAGCTCCCCAGCGGCGATTGGCTCGCAGTTGGGTGGTGATGTCTTCCAGGCTGGTTTGGACGTTTCTAATATCTTTGTTATTGATGGGCAAGGCATAGCGCAATAACGCCTTACCATCTGTAATTGCGTTCCCAGCAGGCAATCGGCTCACGCGATCAGCGGCCCATGCTGCTGGACTAAAGCTGACAGCAAGCGTCATCAGCAGGAACGCTAAGAGGCCTAGCTTTAGCCAGCTCTGGTGTGAAGTGAGCCGCGAACGATTTAAATGAAGCATAAACTCATCCCCGTGTGCCTTGTACTGGTTCCGGTGCGATTAATCTAGTCATGGAAATTCCATTTTTAATCTTGCCACAGTGTTTTGCCTAGAAGCTCTAGAGAGATTCAGAGGTAGATCCCAATCTGGAGCACTGGCAAGCTGGTTTTGATTTTTGACTGGTTTTGCTCTTTGATATATGGCAATCTCACAACCTACAACCTTATAAATCATTTAGGAATGCTATAGATCGGCAGTTTGCACAACTTCTGGAAGGGGGGTACTGGGAAGTACCCGCTCAGCGGTACAATAGGATGCCAATTGTTCTGCCCAGACACAAGATTCATGATCTCCAGTAATGACTTTCGACCCGGCGTCACTATTGAATTGGATGGCAACGTGTGGCGAGTTGTGGAATTTCTCCACGTTAAACCCGGTAAAGGATCTGCCTTCGTTCGCACCAAACTAAAGAACGCCCAAAATGGCAACGTTGTAGAAAGAACCTTCCGGGCTGGAGAGGTTGTGCCTCAGGCCAATTTGGAAAAGAGCACGATGCAACATACCTATAAAGACGGCGAAGACTTTGTCTTTATGGACATGGAGACTTACGAAGAAGGACGCTTAAGCGCTTCTCAGATTGGCGATCGCGTGAAGTACCTGAAAGAGGGGATGGAAGTCAACGTCGTTCGTTGGGGTGCCCAAGTTCTGGAAGTTGAACTGCCTAACTCAGTGGTTTTAGAAGTTACTCAAACCGATCCAGGTCTCAAGGGTGATACCGCTACAGGTGGCACTAAGCCGGCAATCGTAGAAACAGGTGCTCAAGTCATGGTGCCTCTCTTTATTACGATTGGAGAGCGCATCAAGGTTGATACTCGCAACGACACTTACCTAGGTCGGGAAAAAGACTAGAGCTGGGCTCAGTACTTTGTTGGCACTGTGCTAAATTGCACTGTTGACAATGTGTAATTAGTAAAGACGAGCTGATTGAAAATAGCTCATTGGATTGGGGTCATAAACACTGTGCAATTGAATTTTGAAGAACTCCGCAACCTACTAGTCACTCTGGGCCAGACTGATATTGGCGAGTTGACCATCAAAAGTGCTGACTTTGAGCTTACGGTACGCAAGGGTGTGCAAGTCAGTAGTCAAACAACAGCGATCGAGTCCACGGCTGCTGGTAGTGGTGGTGTTCCTAGTGTTGAGTTGGCCCCACCCATTGCAATAAACCCTGCACCATCCCCAGTTGCTCCTGAGTCTCGTCCCAGCATGGGAGCCACTCCTGCGGCGAGTCCTACAGTTGCCTCGGTAGATAAAAGCAAGTGGTTGGATGTCACTTCACCGATGGTGGGCACATTCTACAGAGCCCCAGCACCTGATGAGCCTCCTTTTGTGGACATTGGCGATCGCATTCGGAATGGACAGACTGTCTGCATCATTGAAGCCATGAAGCTGATGAATGAGCTAGAGGCTGAGGTGAGCGGAGAGGTGATGGAAGTCTTGGTTCAGAATGGCGAACCAGTTGAGTACGGGCAGGTATTAATGCGAGTTAATCCTGGCTAAGGCACTCGATAGTTCGTAGAAGTTAGATATTTCGACCTAGTTTTCTCCACGCTTTAATTTTTCATAAACTTTCATTTCTAAAGCATAGGGATGTGGCTTAAGGATTTTTAGCTCACAATTTGAACAACTTACAGGTGCAAACTAGCACCTTTTTTTGTCTAAAAAAGCTAAATTATCTCCACACATGCTTAGGAATTTTCTAATTCTGCTCAATAGGGCATGTCGCAGATAGCTTATCGATAGGGGGTTTCGCCTTCCATACCTCTATTTGCATAAATGCAATACAGATGCAGTTTGCTAATCTCTAACTTCAGAAGTGTTGCTTAGGAGCGATGAAAGTTTTTCTATTTCAGCCGATAAGCAAACTAGAAGAATTTAATTGTTTTTTAAATGACTTATCATCAATATCAATCTTTTTTAGATGCCATTAATCATTGCGCTTTAGAATGCCAAGCTTCTGCTGAAACCCAATCAACTGACTTAATAGAGTGCGCTAGCCTTTGTCGAGACTGTGCCGATCTTTGTTGGATCTGTGCCGCCACTTTGATGAATCGAGGACCGCGCTTTGTGGCTTTAATTGCTCAAGCCTGTGCTGATTTGGCAGATGTCTGCGCTAGAGAGTGCGAAAAATACTCAGACGATCGCCTGCAAAAATGTGCGATCGCCTGTGAACAAGTGGTGTTTGAATATCGACAAATTGCTGGCTTCTTATTTCTACAAGAAAAAAGTAAGGTATCACCTAGCCGCCAAGATTCTAGTCGCTGCTTTGCTGCCGCTTTAGGAAATTAGTGATTTCATCTAGCATGAGAGTAGCTGCGCCTTGCTTCAAGCAAAACAGCGACAAGACGGGCCAAGACTAGGTGAAACAAGGTGAGCAAATACCCAGAATCACGGCGACGTAGCTGCACATGGCAGAATAAGTTCCTAGCCAGCCGCCAAGCCCTCCTCTCTGTTGGGATAGTTGGGGCATTAGTGGCAGTAGGTTGTACGCAACAATCATCAGATACAGCTTCTCAGCAGATAGAGACTAAGCCCATGAGTCAGCAAAAGGCTCAGGCATCTACTGGAGATGAATTCTTTAAGATAGAAACCCCTGGCTCACCTTTGCCACCCCTATCTGCCGCTACTAAATTGCCTGGTACTGCCTTACCAAAGTTAGGCCAAGATCACGTTCCTGAAACTGAGAAAGTTAAGTACAACTCTAACCCTCCCACTTCTGGTCCCCACTATGTCATTTGGGCGCAGTGGGGCATCCATGCTAAAGCGCCATTGGACGAAAGGTTGGTTCACAATTTAGAGCATGGTGGCGTCATTATTAGCTACAAGCCTGAGCAGATCCAAGGCCAAGTGCTAGAGCAAATCAAAGCTCAGGTCCGAGACCTCAGCAAAAACAATCCCCGAATTATTTTGACCCCTCGCCCAAATCTGGATACAGCGATCGCGCTGACTGCCTGGGGCTATTTGCAGAAGCTCGATCGCTACGACCCATTAGCCGTCACAGCTTTTTATAATGCCCATATCGCCCGGGGGCCAGAGTGTCAGAACGGCTTATGTCCTAACTAGCAGTCTGATTGAAGCGGAGCCGAAGAGCGCTATCCTATGCAAGACTTACGGCATTCCAGGAGGAACCCAGTTGCTAGAACCCTCCAAGTGGCCCCAATAAGCCATATAACCTGTAAACGCCCAAATTGCAGCGGCGATCGCCAGTACCCCAACCCCTGCTAAGCGAAACGCTCGGTTGGTCCGCCAATACAGCGCAGGGGCAGCACACACCCCACCCAAGCCAGTCAGGATAAAGCCTAGGCCAGAAATCAAGGGGCGACGAGTCATTTCTAAGTCGATGATCCGGACACCAATCACGATCGCGGTTACACCAGCAAAGAAAGCGTAAATCGCGACAGTCAAAAGATCCCAGCCTAGGGCTAAGGCCAGCGACGCACCCACAAACAAAATGCCAAATAGAACCGTCGTCTCACCAAAGGCAATGTTGTAGCTACCTCGAATCGGCCAATGCCAAATCATATGGAATCCGGTAGAAAGGGCGATCGCTCCCACCATACCGAAACCAGGAACCCAACGTTTCGGGTTAGGATGCTCAAAACCTTCATAAACAAAGCTAGCCAATAAAACCAGCCCTGCCGTCAGGTTAATCAGCATCAATGTGATGTAGTTAATCAAGATGCAGTTCCTCCTGTAGGGATGGGTTGATTGTAGAAAATCTCAATGCAGCGGCCAAGTATTGTTAACGAGTTCAATGCCAGCGGGCTATTCGCTCCAAGTCTGCAACTGTAAATAAACCAGTACTGACGTAGCGCCTAGCAGCACGGTGGCAGCAGCGGCGGCATAGCCAAAATCAAATTGAGCAAACGCTTGCTCATAGATGTAGTAGACCAACAAGTTGGTGGAGTTGAGCGGTCCTCCTTCAGTGATCACATACACCTGCTCAAAGCTCCGCAGCGTGAAAATCACTGTTGTAATCGCAGCAAAAATTAAGGTAGGTCTCAATCCTGGTAGCGTGATATGCCAAAACTGCTGCCAAGCATTAGCCCCATCCAGTTCCGCCGCTTCGTAGCGATTGACTGGAATGGTTTGCAACCCCGCCAAAAACACCACCATATTGAAGCCGAGTTGCTTCCAGACACTCAGCAGAATCAGCACAGGCATCGCCCAAGTCGTGCTACCCAGCCAAGTAATCGGCTCTAACCCGATCGCGCCGAGTAAAGTGTTGATCGGTCCTTCGGTTTGAAACAGCCACCGGAAACCTAGCCCCACCGCTACCAGCG
This sequence comes from Trichocoleus desertorum AS-A10, assembly GCF_039962155.1. Taxonomy (NCBI): domain Bacteria; kingdom Bacillati; phylum Cyanobacteriota; class Cyanophyceae; order Leptolyngbyales; family Trichocoleusaceae; genus Trichocoleus; species Trichocoleus desertorum. The sequence goes on from NZ_JAMPKN010000009.1 coordinate 203,753, forward strand.
AAGTAATAGACGGAATAAAATAGGCAGCTCGGAGCAATCCTTGTAAAGCAAAGGTTCGGTTTAGGAGTACCGCCAAACCCAAAGCCAGGACTAAGCTCGGAATCACCGTCGCCACCGTGAAATAAAGCGTATTTCCCAACACCTGCCAAAAATCGGGATTGAGCAACAAGCGCCAGTAATTGCTGAAGCCAATCCAGTGAGTGCCAGTGCGAGTAAAGCTCCCCGCCGTGAAGCTGAGGTAGACCAAATAAGCGATCGGCCCCAAGACAAAGATGCTCAGGAGTAATAGAGCAGGCGCTAAGAATAACCAAGCCGCGATCGCGCCTGACTCATTTTTATCCACCCAGGTTTGGGAATCTGCCTGAGGCGCAGTTGGGCTGTCCTGATGAGACACTTGGCGACGAGACGACCACAAAGACATAGCAAGTTTCTACTGACAAGCGTGGGATGCAAGAACCCTGCTGTTACAATTCTGAGACTAGCGCTTAGTCAGCGACTACGCTAGCGCAATTTTCGAGCGATCTTTTCCTGATTTCATGACTTCTCACTCTGCGGTGCCTACTTCCAGCCCGGATTCTATCCCTAGTCTCGTTTCACCGACTCTGGTTGCTTCTACATTCGCCACACCTGCGGCAACTCCTTTAAGGTTAGGTGTGATGGCTTCTGGTTCGGGCAGCAACTTTGAGGCGATCGCTCAAGCCATTGCTGATGGCCAGCTGCATGCCAAAATCCCAGTTTTGATCTGCAACAATCCTAGTGCCAAGGCGTTGGAACGCGCAGAGCGCTGGGGAATTCCTTCTGTTTTATTAGATCACCGTACTTTTGCATCGCGTGAAGATCTCGATCGCCAAATTGCAGAAACCCTGAAGCAGCATGGCGTGGAATGGGTGATCATGGCAGGTTGGATGCGACGGGTGACGCAAGTGCTGATTGACGCATTCCCCAACCAGATGCTAAATATTCATCCCAGCTTATTGCCCAGTTTTCCCGGCATTCGCGCAGTAGAACAAGCGTTGCAGTCAGGGGTAAAGATTTCAGGCTGTACTGTGCACTATGTACATCTAGAAGTGGATAGCGGTCCGATTGTGATGCAGGCAGCAGTGCCAATTTTGGCGGAAGATACTCCAGCGATGCTGCAAGCTCGGATTCAAGTGCAAGAACATCGGATTTTTCCTCCCGCGATCGCTCTAGCAGCAGCACAGAAATCAGGCGTAGACCCCACCACATTTTTCTCAACTCCAGCGAATCACAAGGTTTCGTGACGACCCAGTTTGGTTAGTAAAAAAGTCTTGAACTAGCAGCAAATTCTGATCCCCCGGTTCGCCTTCCGTAAGAAATACGTCCTTAGAAATCCTCGCTGCATAACTTTATCCGCCTATAGAGTTCATTTCAGACTTCGGAGAGATGCTTTGTACCCTCTGAGTCGGAGATTCTGAGCGTGAGGGTTATTAGTTTTGCAGAAATATAGCGCTGGGATGCAGGCAAGCTCAGATTTGCGTGGATCTTAGCCTTAACGAGGGAAAATCATGTTTCACAATATAGGAATTGCACGGGAATTATTCCAGGGGCAATTCTGGATTGCGCAAGTGCCAGTGGATGGATCAGTCACCACTCCTGAAGAAGCCGCACTTGTCTTTTCAGGTCCCCAATTTTTTGTAGCTTTGATCGCAGGGCTAGTCTTAGCCTTTGCCATTCAATTAGTTCTAACCAACCTTTCTGTAGCCGCAGGAATTTCTTATTTAGGCCATCAATCTGACGACAATCAATCCAGCCACTCTAGCCATTCCAGCCACAAAGATTCAGGCAGTTTGGGCGGCACGATTCGCAAAATCGGTACTGCTGTGGGCCTATGGACTCTGATCACGGTCACTATTACCTTATTCATTGCTTGCTTACTCGCCGTTAAGCTGAGCTTGATTGAAAATGCTGTTTTAGGCGCAATTGTTGGTCTGGTTATTTGGGCTGCTTACTTCACGCTGCTAGTGTGGGTGAGCTCCTCAACGGTCGGTTCCTTAATTGGTTCGGTGGTCAACACGGCCACCTCAGGATTCCAAGCGGTTCTGGGCACTGCAACTGCCGCGATCGCGGGTAAATCTGCAAGTGACCAAGTAGTAGCAACCGCAGAAGCCGCAGCCGCAGCCGTGCGCCGGGAACTTACCGTCGGTATGGACCCAGTCAGCATTCGCGAAACTATTGAAGACTATCTCGATCGCTTGAAGCCGTCGGAATTGGATATTTCGCGGATTCGGGGTGAGTTTGAAAACTTAGTGAACACCCCAGAGCTAAAGTCTTTGGCTCAGAGTGCCGGTGGTGTGGGGGAATCTCTACGCGATCGCCTCAGCCACATCGACCGCCAAACCTTTGTCAACTTAGTTAGCAGCCGCACCGATCTTTCCAAGCGCGATATCAACCGCATCGTGGATCAGTTAGAAGGTGTATGGCAGCAAGTGCTGAGCCAGCAAGGTCAGCAAGATCTGATGGGGCAATTGCGAGATTATCTCTCTTCGGCTCAGCCAGAAAACCTACGTTCCAACGAGTTCAGCAACAAACTTGACCAACTGATTGCGGAGATCCGCCGTTCTAATCAAGGTGGCAGCCAACAGCAGCAACCTCCTGGCTTGATTGGGCGAGCTGCTCAGTTTGGTATGACTGCCCTCTCTGGCACTGTCCTGAGCCGCACTGACCTTTCTGACCTTGATGTTGAGAAGGTGATGGGTCAGTTACAAGGCTTCAAAGATAAGCTGGGCGAGCAAGCTAATAAAGTAGGTAGCCAAGTCGCTGAAAAAGCGCCTGCCGTCCCCTTCAACCCTATCCGAGCGGATATCGAAAACTACATCCTCAATTCCTATGCTTGGCATTTGAATCGAGAAACAATTAAGTACGAATTCCGCAACGTTATCTACGATCCGCAAGCCGATCCTGGTGTGGTGAAGCGGCAACTAGAACAGTTGAACCGCAGCTACTTTGTGGATCTGTTGACTCAGCGGGGCGATCTCTCTCCTGCTCGAGTGGGAGATATTGCCGACCAACTGGAAAGCATTCGCCAAGAAGTTCTCACCACTGCCACGATTGCGGCGGATCAAGAGGAATCCCAGGATCTTCGCAGTCGAGTCGAGAATTATTTGAGCTCTACTGGCAAAGCTGAACTCAGTCCCGAAGGCATTGAGCGAGACTTCCAAACTCTGCTAGAAGATCCTGAAGCGGGTTATGAAGAACTGCGCGATCGCCTGAACCACTTTGACCACGATACCTTGGTCCAGTTGCTGGCTCAGCGCCAAGACCTGAGTCAGGAAGAAGCTGATCACATTGTTAGCCAACTCGAAAGCACTCGCGATCGCGTTTTGGGCAACGCTCAGTCTGTGCAAGATCAAGCGGAATCAAAAGCGACTGAGTTGCGGCAGCGTCTGGAGTCATACCTGCAAAACACAGGCCGCTCCGAACTCAACCCTGAAGGCATCAAGCGCGACCTCCAAACTTTACTGGATGATCCCCAAGCTGGCTTTAGAGCCTTGCGTTGGCGTTTCTCCGCCGTTGATCGCGATACCTTTGTCAAACTGTTGGCCCAACGTCCCGACATTAGTGAGGAGGAAGCCAACCGCATCTTTGATCAAGTCGAAAGCAACTGGAACAACATTACCCATGCGCCCCAGATTGTTGTAGGCAAGACCAAAGAGCAATACGACAAAACCACAACTGCGATCGCCGATTACCTGCGGAACACCAACCTGCAAGAACTCGATCCAGTAGGTATCCAACGCGATCTGCAAACTCTGTTGCACGATCCCAAAGAAGGTACTCTGGCGCTGAGAAGACGCTTATCTCAAGTCGATCGCGAAACGTTGGTGCGATTGCTGAGCCAACGCCCTGACATCAGCGAAGAGCAAGCCAATCGCCTGGTAGATCAAACCCAAGAAGCGATCCGCAGCATTGTCAGAGCGCCGCGTCGTTTGGCTGCTCGGACTCAAGAGCGTGTGCGTGACTTCCAAGCCACCCTGGAAAACTACCTGCGTAATACCGACAAAGAAGAACTCAATCCAGAAGGGATTAAGCGTGACTTACAATTGCTGCTCAGCGACCCCCGCGCTGGGTTGGGTAGCCTAGGCGATCGCCTCTCCCATGTAGATCGCTCGACCATCGTGGCTCTGTTGTCTCAGCGCTCTGACATGACTGAGGCAGAAGCTAGCCGCATCGTCGATCAAGTCCTCTCCGTTCGGGAGCAAGTGCAAGCGCAAATCCAGAACATCCAAAACCAGATTCAATCGGTGATTGACGGCATTTTTGCTCGCATCCGCAACTACTTGAATGCCTTGGACCGTCCAGAACTGAACTACGAAGGCATCAAGCGCGATCTACGCACCGTGTTCGATGATCCACAAGCTGGATTTGATGCGCTGCGGTCGCGTCTCGGTCAGTTCGATCGCGGTACCTTAGTGGCACTGCTCAGTTCCCGCGAAGACATCTCGGAAGCAGATGCCAATCGCATCATTGACCAGATTGAAGGTGCCAGAAACAGCGTCCTCCAGCGGGCTGAACGCATTCAACACGAAGCTCAGCGCCGCCTAGAAGACCTGAAGCGACAAGCGCAGCATCAAGCGGAAGAAACCCGTAAAGCCGCTGCTACTGCTGCCTGGTGGTTATTTGGTACCGCCGCTGTCTCCGCATTGGCTTCTGCTGCTGCTGGGGCGATCGCTGTCGGTTAATTGATTTCCCCGGTTTAAATTTCACTCCAGACTACACCTCTCCCCACAAAGGAGAGGTTTTTTCATGCTTGTCTTGCTTCCTAATCTGGCGTTGCTGAAAAAGTAATGCTGACTTTGGCACAATGAAGGTATGAAATGTCCTCAATGTCACTCCACTCACACGGCTAAAAACGGTCACCGTCGCGGCAGACAGTGCTATCAGTGCAAGCAGTGTGGTCGCCAATTTC